>JBGVMO010000027.1:0-1834 GCA_045124835.1 Eubacteriales bacterium | reverse complement strand
TAAGGTAGTTGGAAAGGCGATTTTTAATAACGTGCGCGCCCATAGACCAGATAACAGGTTTGCCGTTCTTTCTGGCCTCGTATATCTTGGAAACCAGAATGTCAAAATCGGGATGCTCAAAATCCTCGTGGGGCGTCACGTTGGGAATCATCAAATTCTCAATCGTGACAAGGTTGCGGCGAATCGATGCGTCGTAGGTTTTAACCTCTTGAATATCAAGGTATTGGCTTCTTCCCTCGCCAATGAAGGTTCCTCTTTCTTTCATATCGGGTATCCTTTCTTAAAATGTGTATTAGTTGGTGGCCTTGTCGTAAAGGGCCAGAATTTCCTCGCGGGAGGCAGAGCCCGTGGTGTGCAGCTTCTTCACGCAAACACCCGAGGCCAAAGAGCCAATCTTGCCCGCCTCGGCCGTTTCGGCGCCTGCGGCCAGCGCAAGAGAGAAGGCGGAAAGGAAGCAGTCGCCCGCGCCCACGATGTCGAAGGGAGGGGAAAGCTTGATAGCGGAAATGGGGGTGAATTCGCCCTTGCGATACACAAGGCTTCCTCTGTCGCCAAGCGTCAGGCAAATGTCGGATTCGGTCTTTTCGGAAAGCGCGACAGCGGCGTTCTTAACGTCTGCTTCGGTGGCTTTCTCGCGGCAAAGCGCATCGCTTTCAAGGCCGAGGGCTCTGGCACATTCAATTTCATTGGGCTTCAGAATGCAGTTCTTGTAAAGTCCGATTTTCGAGCGGCTGTCCACCACCGTCAAAAGACCGCCCTTGGCAAGCTCGTTGATGCGCTCTCTGATTTTCGGCGTGATGCAGCCCGAAGCAAACTGGTCGCTGACGCACAAAAGGTCAGCCCCCTTAGTAGCCTCGTTCAGCTTTTGTAAAAGGGCGTCCTCTGCTTCCTTGGAGAGAGGCGCAAAGCTTTCAAAATCAAGCCTTGGGTCCTCCATAACCTCAGCAGAGAAGCCGCGGCGCATCGGCTTGCAGTAGGCATTCGTGACGCGGTCGTCAACCGCAACGAGATAGTCGGTGTTGATGCCCTGCTTCTTCAAAACGTCCATAAGGCAAACGCCGCGCCAATCACGGCCAACGATGCCAACGGGCGTGAAGCTGTCGCAAAGCACCGACATATTTACCGCCGCGTTGCCGCCGGCACCCGCCGACATACGCTCCTCCACAACGGGAAGCGGAAAATGGGGGGTCTCGCGCGACAAAACGCTCTGCGTCATATCGGCAAACCAGTATACGTCAAGGCACATATCGCCAATCAGAACGGCCTTTACGTTCTTGATTTTCGCCAAAAGCTCTTCTAATCTTTTTCTCTCTAAAAGCTGCTCCATGCGGTTCTTCTTTCTCAGGGAAGCCTCCCTGCACATAATATCAACCCATTATAGCACAAAGGAGACGCATTTGTCAACGGTTCGTTAGAAAGATGAACAAAGAAAAAATCCTTTTTTACTGAAGAAAAAGGGCGCTTTTGCCGTTAAAGCAAGCAAAAAGCGGAAAGGTCTGCGGGTGATGTCCTTAGCGGAGAATTTGAAAAATACCGCTAAGTGCGAGCATCGCATTTGACCGGTCAAACGCAAATGGGCTAAGCCCAAACCCATATAACGACAGAAAGAGCAAACACATAGGACGAATCTTATGTGTCTGCTCTTTTTCTGTCTGTTTTCAGTTTAGAGTTATGAGGCTCGCTTTCGCTCACCGTTAGCCAAGCGCAACCTAAATCGAACCCGCTCTGAAGCCGAAAAAGCGGCGCTTTTTCCGCGCTGTTCCCTTGATAAGTCCATACTTATCTTCGCTCGCATCACAAAAAAATCATCCGTTTTTTCGTGCTTCGGAGTTCG
>JBGVMO010000026.1:0-8449 GCA_045124835.1 Eubacteriales bacterium | reverse complement strand
GTAGTACTTTACGGCGACAAATCACAACAAAATCCATCAAAAATCTATTCGCCGTAGGGTGCGAAGCAGTTTTGGACAAAAAATAGCGAGTGGAGGCGCCGAGAAAGCGCGCAGTAATATACGATATTGCAAGCGATTTATCGAAAGCATACGCCGTTATTTTTTCTCCAAAACCTTTTGGGTTCGATTCCCTTACGGCTATCCTTTTTCCCACTTTACCGAAAGAAAAGGAGTTTCTATGATAACCGTTTTGCCAAAGCATATTCCGCAAATTGACGAATATGCCGAAAGGGTACTTGGTGTGCCCACGCGCACCCTGATGGAACGGGCGGGGGAGGGGGTCGCCGCGGCGATAACCGCAAGACTGCGCCCTTCGCGCGTTCTTGTTTTCTGCGGCGGCGGCAATAACGGCGGCGACGGATATGCCGCCGCACTCTCTCTTGCCGCGCGCGGCTTCTCGCCCTTGGCGGTGGACGTTTTCGGGAAGGGTCAGAAAAGTGAGGCGGGAAAGCACTTTCTGGCAGAATATAAGGCGCGCTTCGGCGAGCCGCTTTCCTTGCTTGAGGCCTTAAAGACGTCGGCGGATGTTCTTGTGGACGCCGTGTTCGGCACGGGCTTTTCGGGGGCGGTTCCTGCGGCGGCAGAGCCTCTTTTCGATTATTTTAAGAAAAGCACCGCCTATAAGGTCGCGATAGATATTCCCTTGGGGGTAGACGCCGAGAGCGGCCGCCTCGCTCCTTCTTTTTTGCGCGTGGATTTAACGGTAACGCTTTGCTTTGTAAAGAAAGGTTTACTCTCTTATCCTGCCAGAGACGCGGTGGGCGAGCTTGTCAACTGCGACCTCGGTCTTGACGCGGAAGTCTTAAAACGTGCCTTCTCCCTTCCTGAAACGGTGGACGGGGAAAGCCTCTCCTCTCTTTTGCCGAAGCGCTCGAAAAACTCGCATAAAGGCAGCTTCGGGCGCGTGTGCGCCCTTGTGGGAAGTGATGCGTTCGTGGGGGCGGCCCTGCTTGCCGCCGAGGGCGCGCTTCGGGGCGGCTGTGGGCTTTTCACGCTGGCCTCGACCGACAAGGTGCTTGCCGCCGCGATGCAAAGGCTTCCCGAAATTCTCGCTCTTCCCCTGCCTGCGCATGAGGCCATGGGGGAAAAGGACAGAGAGGCGCTGTTTTCAAATGCCGCCCTCGCCTCTGCCCTGCTCGTCGGCTCGGGCTGCGGCAAAAGCGAGGCGCTTTATCGCATTCTTCTTTCGCTTTTGTCAAGCGAGGGGGCGCCCTTGGCTATTGATGCGGACGGTCTCAACGCCATTGCCGCATACGGCGCGGATATAGCGGCACTCTTTTCTACGGCGAAGCGGCCCGTTGTGTTAACGCCGCACCCCTTGGAAATGGCGCGGCTTATCGGAAAAACGGTGGGCGAGGTGCAGGAAAATCGCCTTGCGCTTGCCGAGGAATACGCGAAAAAATGGGGCGTAACGCTCGTATTGAAGGGCGCGGGCACCGTCATTGCCGACAGGGAGGGAAGCGCTGTTTCAACGGTGGGCGACTCTGCCTTGGCAAAGGGTGGAAGCGGCGACGTTCTGGCGGGACTGATTGCCTCCTTGCTTGCCCAGGGGGCATCGCCTCGCGCGGCGGCCGAGGCGGCGGTGTATTTGCACGGAAAAGCGGGGGAGCGCTTGGCGGCGCGCCTTTCGCCCTACGGCGTTTTGCCCTCGGATTTGCCGCTTGAAATTGCCGCGCTGATGGCAGAAATTTTGAAAAAAGCGTAAAAACAGTTTGCTTTTCGGGCGAGCGCGTGGTATACTGAACAAAAAGGCGCTTTCAGGCTATGTGGCCAAGGCGCGATAAACGAAAGGAAAAAACGAAAATGGATATGCAAAGGGAGCTTGACAGAATTCTTGACGCGCTTCGTGCCTATAAGGAGGAAACCGCCTGCCCCGGCGTTGTTCTCGGCATCAGCGGCGGAAAGGACAGCACGGTTGTGGCGATGCTATCCAAAATCGTTTTCGGGGATAAGGTTTTGGGCGTATTGATGCCCAACGGCGAGCAAAAGGACATTTCCGATTCCTTGGCGATTTGCGAGCAGCTGGGGTTGAAGCACTATGTGGTGAATGTTAAGGACGCCTTTGACGGCCTACTTTCCGCCATTCCCGTGGAGGTGACGGCGCAGGCCAAAACCAATATTCCGCCCCGCCTTCGTATGACAACGCTGTACGCCATCGCGCAAACGCTCGGCTATCGCGTTATCGGCACGGGCAACGCAAGCGAGAGCTTCATCGGATGGACAACCAAGTGGGGTGACGGCGCATACGACCTCAATCCTATCGGCTCCTTAACCTGCTCGGAGGTCGTTGCGGTCGGTAAGCTTCTGGCCGAAAGGCTGGGGCTTGACCTTTCCTTCGTTCTGAAGGCGCCCTCGGACGGACTGACGGGCAAAACGGACGAGGACAACTTCGGCTTTACCTACGCCGCGCTTGACAAATATATCCGCACGGGCGAGGGAGATGCCGAAACGGTTGCCAAAATCGAACGGATGCACAAGGCCTCCGCACACAAAAGAACGATGCCCTTGAAATTCTGAGGGCTGATAAAGAGGGAGAAGTCACCTTGAAGCGCGAAGAAAACTGCGCCAAGGCGCCGCTTCTCCCTCTTTTTTTGCGCCCTTTTTCGTTGACTTGGTGATTTTTGCGTGAAAATCAGCGGAAATATTGACAGGGGCGAAAAAAATGGTATAATAGTAAAATGGCAATATATATTGCGCGCACGTAGCGCGCATCGGGCGCATGGCGCGCGAGCGTAAGAACGCGCCCTGAGTGCGCCGCCTTGCCCTGTCAGAAAAAGACCGCCCCTTATAAAGTCTTGCGTGGCGCGGCTTGCATACGGGCATATCATAGTAAAGAACAGGGGCTTTGCCCGCTTGTAAGGAGGTTCTTTCTATGATGCCCATTCCGAAGAAAACCGATAGAATTGCCGTTTTCGGTCTTGGCCGCTCCTCGCTTGCCGTGCTTCGCTATGCAAGGCAGGAGGGAATAGAGGCCTTTGCCTATGACGGTAGACCCGAGGCCGAGACGGCCTTGCAGGCGGCGGGGCTTTCGGGTGTGCCCTTTTTTTCGGGCGAGGACTACCGAAAAATGCCGCGGGCGGATTTTTTGTTCCGCGCGCCCGCCTTGCGCCCCGACCACCCTGTGCTTTCCTTTCATCGAGCGCGCGGGGGCGTATTAACCGATGAAATTTCGCTCTTTGCCGCCCTTTGCCCCGCAAAAATACTTGCGGTGACGGGAAGTGACGGCAAAAGCACCACCGCAACGCTGATTTACGAGGCACTTCGTCTGGCGGGGAAGCGCGCGTATCTTGGCGGCAATATCGGGCGAAGCCTTTTGCCCTACCTATCCGAAATGCGAGACACGGATTTTGCCGTATTGGAGCTATCCAGCTTTCAACTGATGACGGCCTCGCTTTCGGCCGAGGGCGGTGTTATCACCAATCTTTCTCCCAACCATCTGAATTGGCATACCGATATGGCGGAATACGCCGCGGCAAAGGCGCGCCTTTTCGAGTGCTGTCGGGAAATGACGGTAAGAAAAGGGCTTTTTCCCGAAAGAGAGGCGCTTCGCTTTTCCATAGACGCCTTTTCCGGTAAGGAAAAGGACGCCCCGCTTCATATGGAAAACGGTCTTTTGTACGATGAAGAAACGCCGCTTTTCCACGAGCGCGATATGCGCCTTTGCGGCCGCTTCCATCTGGAAAACCTCTTGGCAGCGGCAGGGGCAACGCGCCCCTTCGTGCCGCGACCTCTTTTTTCTCGCTTGGCGAGAGAGTTTCGGGGCCTGCCGCACCGCTTGGAGTATCTTGGCACGTATCTTGGGCACGCCTTTTATAATTCCTCCATCGACACCTCGCCGCTTCGCACCCTGCAAAGCCTTTCGGCCTTAAAGGAGAAGGGGCTCTCCTTCACGGTTTTGCTTGGAGGCGCACAAAAGGGGCTGTCACTTTCACCGCTTGTAGAGGCGCTTCCCTCGCTTGCCGCCTCGGCGGTTTTGTTCGGGGAGAGTCGCGAGGGGCTGCGCCTTGTGCTCACCTCCCGCCTGCCGCTTGCAACGGCCGAGGATTTGAAGGGCGCCGTTTTGGAGGCGCTTGCGCTGACGGAGGGAACGAAGCAGGCCATCGTGCTTTCCCCTGCCTTTACCGCCTTTGACGCCTTTCGGGATTACGAGGCACGGGGCGAGGCCTTCCGACAAATTTTTGCTGACCTTTCGAAATGACAACAAAGGTTTACATACAAGGATACGAAAAACAAACAAGAACGAAAGCAACGAAAACAACGAAAGTAACGAAATAACGAAATAACGAAATAACGAAAAAGGAACGGAAAAAGATGAACGTAAAAGAAACGGTTGCACGTGCCGAGCAAGAGCTGGCGCCGATTTTCAAGCAGATTGACGCGGTGGCCGAGGCCTGCACGGAGCGCGTGCTTGACGCCTTTAAGGAGGCACGGGTGTCGGCTACGATGTTTGGCTCGACCGACGGCTACGGCTATGACGATTACGGCCGCGATACCTTGGATAAGGTGTATGCCTCGGTTTTCGGGGCGGAGGCCGCCTTTGTGCGCCACACCATACTTTCGGGAACGCACGCCTTAACCATCGCGCTTTTCGGCCTTCTGCGCCCGAACGATACCCTGCTTTCCATCACGGGCAAGCCGTATGACACCTTGGATGAGGTTATCGGCATTGCAGGCGAGGCGGGCACGGGGTCACTCAAGGATTTCGGCGTTCACTACGCCGAGGTGCCCCTGACGGAAAACGGTCTTCCCGACAAGGAGGGCATTCTTCGCGCCCTGAAAACCGAGAAAAACGTAAAGGTGGCCTTTATTCAGCGCTCCAAGGGCTATCTTGACAGAAAAACCCTCTCGGTTGACGAAATCGGAGAGTTGGTTGCCCTTGTCAAGTCGGTGTCGGACGCCTACGTTGTGGTGGATAACTGCTACGGCGAGTTTGTGGACGAGAAGGAGCCTACCTCCGTTGGCGCTGACCTTGCGGTCGGCTCGCTGATTAAGAATCCCGGCGGCGGTATGGCAGAGTGCGGCGGGTATCTTGTCGGCACGAAGCGCGCGATTGAGCTTTGCGGCTACCGCTTCTCCGCGCCCGGCGTCGGCCTTGAAATCGGCGCAAGCCTTGGCCACAACAAATCGCTTTACAAGGGTCTTTTCTTCGCACCGCACACCGTTGCGCAGGCCTTAAAAACCGCCCATCTTTGCGCCTACCTCTTTGAAGAGGCGGGCTATACCACCGCGCCTCGCTGGAACGAGACGCGCCACGATATCATCCAGACGGTCACCTTCGGCAAGCCCGAGGGACTCATCGCTTTTTGCCGCGGCATTCAGGAGGGCTCGCCTATTGACGCCTTCGTTTCCTGTGAGCCTTGGGCGATGCCCGGCTATCAGGAGCCCGTCATTATGGCCGCAGGCACCTTCACGCAGGGGGCATCCTTGGAGCTGTCGGCTGACGGCCCTATCCGTCCTCCCTACATTGCCTTTATGCAGGGCGGCTTGACCTATGAATCGGGCAAGCACGGCGTACTGTCGGCTCTTTCCAAGGTCAGAGAAATGGAAGCCGAGAGCGAAAAGAGCGAGTCCTGACGAAAGGCCTGCCCTTACAAGTCCTATCCCCGAAGGCCGCCGTGCTTCAAGCAGGGCCTTCGGAAAAACAAAAACGAAAAACGAGGAAAACACGATGAAAAAGAAAATTGCACTGTTGCTTCTTGCTGCTTTGACGGCGCTTGCGCTCGTCTCCTGCGGCGGCAAATCGGACGAGACCCCCATTGGCTTCAAGAAGGCCTCGAACGACGATGCCTGCGCCTACACGATGTACGTGCCTGAAAACTGGACGGTCAGCACGGGAAGCGTGACCGATTACACGATGGCCACCTTTACGGGCGGCTCGGTGTCGATGGCGATGGTAACCTCCGTTGCGGCCACGACCGTTGACGAGTACTGGAAGGATTGTCAGGAGGAATACGCCCGCATTTTTGAGGAGTTTACTCCCGACGCCGCCGATAAGCAGGGCGCAGAAGTGAAGCTTGACGAGTCCTTCGGCACGCGCTATTTCTTCAACGCCAAGTATAACGGCGTGGAATACCGCTATATGCAGATTTACACCGTGCATCAGGATTCCTTGCTTTCGGGCTCCAGCCTTTATATCTTTACCTTTACCGCCCGCGCCGACCTTTTTGACAGCTTCTACGACAACGAGCAAAATCTTGACGTGTTGGCCATACTCTCGAATTTCAAGTTTGATTGAGCGAAAGAGTGATATTCTGCCTTCGGCAGAGTGATATGCCCAAAAGCTCGCAAGCGAGCTTTGCGGCGGCGTGATATTCCGCTTTACGGCGTGATGAAGGAAAAGACGATGAAACGAATTTATTTGGATAACAGCGCAACGACCCCTATGTGTAAGGAGGCGCTTGACGCCTACACGGCCGTTGCAACGGAGAGCTATGGTAACCCCTCCTCCCGTCACCGTATGGGGCAGGAGGCCCTCGCGATTTTGCGCGAGGCGGAAAAGGAGGTGCTTCTGGCGCTTGGCACGAGGGAGGGAAGAGTGATTTTCACCTCGGGCGGCACAGAGGCAAACAACCTTGCTCTCTTCGGCCGCGCCTTCGCAAAGGAGCGGTATGCGCGCGGCGGCAAAATTCTCTCCACCAAGGGCGAGCACGCCTCGGTCAGCGCCCCCCTGCAAAGCCTGCTTCCCAAGGGCTTTGTCTGTCGGGAAATCGGCACGGCGGGCGGCGTTTTGGATTTAGAGGAGCTTGAAAGGGAAGCGGATAAGAGCGTTTTTCTCGCCTCCTTTATGGCCGCCAACAATGAAACGGGTGCGCTTTACGATATTGCGGCCGCCGCAGATATTCTGCGCGCCGCCTCCCCCGATTGCGCCTTGCACGTGGACGCCACGCAAAGCTTTATGAAGCAGCCCTTCACGGTCAAGAGCCTTGGGGCAGATATGATAACCGTCAGCTCGCATAAGGTTGAGGGGCCCAAGGGCGTTGGTGCGCTGTGGGTTTCTCCCGCGATTTTGAAGCAAAAGGGTCTTTCCGCCGTTTTGCTCGGCGGCGGCCAGCAGGACGGCCTGCGTAGCGGCACGGAAAACGTCTCGGGCATTGCGGGCTTCGCCGCGGCTCTGCGCGTCTGGCGCGAAAAGGGCGCTGAAAGAAGAGAGCGGATTTGTGCCCTGCGAGAGACGCTTCTGCGCGGCCTTGCGCAAGACGCGCTTCGCGATAGCGTCGTTCCGCTTTTGCCCCCCGTGGCGCTTCCGGGTATTCTCAATATTGAGGTCAAGGGAATGCGTAGCGAAACGGTGCTGAATCACCTGTCCGGTGAGGGCATCTACGTTTCTGCGGGCTCTGCCTGCTCCTCGCACGATGCGCACGTTTCCCCGGCACTTCTTGCCTACGGAAAAAGCAAGGACGGCGCCGATTCCTCGGTGCGCATCAGCCTTTCCCACCGCAACACCGAGGAGGATATAGAGGCGCTCCTTTCGGTTCTCTCCGATATTGTGACCAAAAGACAGAAAAAGAAATAAGGGCCGCCCTCGCGGCGCTTTGTTGAATAGCCAAGCCCATACAAGCCGATGCGCTTGAATAGCCAAGCCCATACAAGCCGATGTGCTTGAATAGCCAAGCCCATACAAGCCCCATAAAAGAAAGGAATTTTAAGGATGAAACCCCTGTTTACTGCCGCAGACATTCTGCTTCCCGATTTTTCTGCCATTGACGCGGAAAAATATGCCTGCATTGCTTGCGACCAATTCACCTCCGAGCCTGAATACTGGGAGGAGGTGGAGGCGCTGGTGAAGGATGCTCCCTCCCTTTACCGTATCATTCTGCCCGAATGCTATCTTGAAAGCGAGGGTGAGGAGGCACAAGACGCCCGCATCTCTCGCATTCACGAGGCGATGCGCGCATACAAAAAGAGCCTCTTGACCTGCCACAAGGATAGTATGATTTATCTTGAAAGACAGGATACGGCGGGCAAAATCCGCCGCGGCCTCGTCGGCAAAATCGACCTTGAGGGCTATTGCTACGAAAAGGGCTCAAAGAGCCCCGTGCGCGCCACCGAGGGCACGGTGCTTTCCCGAATCCCCCCTCGCTTGCGCGTGCGCCGCGGCGCCCCCCTTGAGGCGCCTCACGTGATGCTTCTGATTGACGACCCCGAAAACACCCTCTTTTCCACCGTGGAAAAGGGAGAAAAGACGCCCGCTTATGACTTCTCCTTGATGCAGGGAGGCGGCGCTGTCAAGGGCTATTTCCTTTCTCCTGCCTTAATAAGCGAGGTGGAGGCCTTCCTTTCCGAGATGGAAAAAACGGCGGCCTTGCCCTATGCCGTTGGCGACGGCAATCATTCTCTTGCAACGGCAAAGGCCTATTACGAGGAAATCAAGGCGGCGCTCGGTGAAGAG
>JBGVMO010000025.1:0-20413 GCA_045124835.1 Eubacteriales bacterium | reverse complement strand
TATTAAAACGCTCATAAAGAGGTTTCCAAACAGCAGAAACTTGCTCACCTTGTGTTATTGAATTGGTTGAAACAAATGCAGTTCGAATATTCGTTCCGACCATCATAGCCGCCGCTTTGAAATACCAACTGGAAACGTAGTCGATCTTGCCTGCTGTTTTATAGGGCTTTCCTTTTTCGTCAACATAGATTGAAAGAATATCTTTCTTTTGCTCTTCGCTCTGCAAGGAATACCCAACGAAAGGCGGATTACCCATAATGTAATCAAGCTCGTCCTTCGGCACAACGTTTTCCCAATCAATACGGAGTGCGTTGCCTTCTATAATATTGGCATAGGATTTGAGGGGGAGAAAATCAAGGCTTGCGTTGAGAATTTCCTCGGTTTCCTTCATCATTTGCGACTCGGCAATCCAAAGAGCCGTTTTGGCAACGGTAACGGCAAAGTCATTGATCTCAATGCCATAGAACTGCCCGATAGACACCTTGATGATACCGCCGAAATCAAAGGCGATCTGGTCGGTCACAAGACGAAGCGCGTCATTTTCAAGACGGCGCAAGGAAATATACGTTTCGGTCAAGAAGTTGCCCGAGCCGCAAGCAGGGTCGAAGAAGGTCAGCTTTGAAAGCTTCTCACGGAAGGCTTCTGCCTTATCGTTGCGAATTTTCGGCACTTTGATCTCTTTGATCGCATCAAATTCCTCACGAAGCTCGTCGAGGAACAAAGGATCAATGACCTTGTGAATGTTCTCGATAGAGGTATAGTGCATACCGCCCGAACGGCGCGTTTCGGGGTTGAGGGTGCTTTCAAATACTGCACCGAAAATCGTGGGGCTAATCTGCGACCAATCGAAGTCCTCACTTGCCTTATGCAAGAGAAGGTCAACAATCTCCTGCGTGAAGTTGGGTATCTCGATATTTTCGTCGGCAAAAAGACCGCCGTTCACGTACGGGAAGGACACCAAAGCCGCATCCATATAGGGGTCGCGCTCCTCTACTTTGGTGTCAAGAACGCGGAAAAGGTCAATCAGCGCGCGGCGCACGTCTCTGACTTCAAAGCTCTTGATATAGTTGTGAAATTTGAGGTGTTCGCCAAAGATGCCCGCATCCTCTGCATAAAGGCAGAAAACAAGGCGCACGCAAAGAACGTTAAGGCTATGCAGAGACGCCTTATCGTCGGGGTGGATATACTGTGCGAGAATCGCGTCGTGAAGCTTTCCGACAAGCTCACCCGCTTGAATGGAAATCTGCTCCTCGCGGTGCAGAAGCTCGCTCTTTTCCTCAACGAGGAACTGCAAGCGGTAGTATTCTTTGGCAAGGTCGCGGAGCAAAATGCTTTCGGGTTCGCCCGTAGGCTTTTCCATGTCGTAAATGAGAAATTCCTCGAAATTGCAGGTGATGATCCAGCGAGGACGCTGAGAATACGGCAGTGCGGCGGAGTATCTTTGCGCCTGCTGAAAGGGAGAAAGCAGGGTTCCGTCCGACAGACGAATGGGGCTGCGGAGATTCAAGCCTTTCTTTTTCTGCTCAATAAGAACGTGCGTTGTGGGAATATAACCGTCAATAAAGCTCGTGTGGTCGAGTTTTACACGCTCCTCAAACGATATAAACTTTTCGGGTTCTGCAACACCGAGAACGTCGCGCACGAGTGCAAGCCAAAAGGATTGGCTATCGCTCTTTTCGTCGCCGCGGTCTTTCCAATATTCCGCAAAGGCTTTCGCAGCCTTTTTATGTGCGGCATCACTCATAGCCGTAAGCCCGACGGGCTTTTTACCGCAAGCGGAAAGCCCCTCGGTTTTATACAAATGAGAAAGGAAGGCTTCCTCTGTTTTGTACTGATATCTCAACACCGCTTGCAGACGGTTGAGGCGCATCGCCATGCCATCGGGAAGAGACACCTGCTCTAAATGAACAAGCGTTATATTCTTTTCAAGGTCGCGGGCATAGTTTAGCTCATCCTTGCAGTTTGAGGAGGAAAAGTAATTCTCCGTCAAGAACGCCAGAAAAAGCCCACAGTCCTTGATATGCGTGGCGATATTTTCGTCCCACGAAACGCCGGGCTTCAGGTCGGCATCAAACCAAAGGCGATAGCCGTCCTTTTGCATTCGCTCTAGAATGGGATAGACGGTTTTCGCGTCCTTGTGCGCGTAGCTGATAAATATATAATTGCCTTTGTTCATATCGTCTCCCTCTTTTCTCTTACAAATTGATTTTAACATATTTCGGCGCAGGTGTCAAGCGTGCTGAAAAGTTACCAATCCTCGGGGATGGGGAGGGCGATGACGGGATAAAGGCCCGTGACACTATCCTTTTCGGTATAACGGCAGAAAAGGAGTGTTGGCTCGGAGGAAAGGAGGGCGACGCTTCGGCGCTCTCCCTTTTCTTGCGGATAAAGGGCGGCAAGGTAGGCCTTGGCCTTTTTATAGCGCGCATCCTGTCTTTGCAGGACGGGCGGCAGGTGGCGCGAGGAATTCCAAGCGAGGTAATCCCAAAGCATCAAGTCGCGCAGTCTTTCACCCTCGACACCGCGAAGGGTCGAAAAGGCGGCATAGAGAATTTCGTATTCCTCATCAACCGTGCGCGCCTTCTGCGGAGAAAGCGCTTTTCCAACGGAGACGAAGAAGTCGAAGGGAGAGAAATCGGGGCTTTTTTCCAGATAGGCAAGGGTTTTAGCAAAGCGGCCGCTATTATAGACCCTATCCGTTCCCTTTTCAGCAAAATGAATGATGGCCATATCCTCTTTTGAAAGCCACGGGGTTTCGATTACCTGATAGGGCGGCGCCTCTTCAAAGGCAGAGGGGTATTCCTCTCTGTTTTCGCGCATCGGCGCGCCGTGAAGCAGCTTTAAAAAGCCGAGCTGAAGCATATGGGCGGAAAGGCGGTAGGCTTGATTGAAGCCATCAGCGAAGCTTTCCTTCGTTTCATACGGTAGGCCTGCGATGAGGTCAACGTGCAAATGCGCGCCGGATAGCGCGCGAAAGGCCCTTATATTTTCAAGCAGGCGGCTTGATATGGGCGGGCGCTTAATGGCCTTCAGGGTGTTGGCGTTAAAGGATTGCAAGCCTAACTCAAACTGGAAAAGGCCAGCGGGCGCGCAGGCAAGTATAGAAAAGGCCTCCTCATCCATCAGCTCGCCCGCGATTTCAAAATGAAAGCGCATAGAGGCAGGATAGCGCTTTCCGTAGTTTTCAATCAAGAAGCGCCAGATTTCCTTGGCCGAGGAAAGATGCGCGTTAAAGGTTCTATCCACGAATTTGACGGCGCGCGGCCCTGCATTTGCCAAGGCAAGAAGGGCTGGAAAAACCTTTTCCTTATCAAAATAGCGCACACCGCCCGTTCTGCCCGAAAGGCAGAAGGCGCAGGAAAAGGGGCATCCGCGCGAGGCCTCAAAATAGGCGAATTTTCCCCTGACTGCTTCAAGATAGCCGCCTTCCGTTGCCAAGGGCGGCGTTCCCTCTCCAACGTAGGCCTCCTTCGCGATATGAAGCCCTTCTTGGCTACGGAAGGAGTAAAAGGAAAGCGTTTCAAGAGGCAAGCCCGACACAAGCGCATCGGCAAGGGCGGCAATCGGCCATTCGCCCTCACCTGACAGAACGCCGTCAAGCGCGGGATTTTCGCGAAGGAGTGCTTCGGCATTATAGGAGGCCTCGGGGCCACCCATCACCAATATGGCATCGGGAAGCGCTTGCCTGATTTTCGGAAGAAGCGCCTTGATGCGCGTGATATTCCAGATATATGCAGAGAAGGCGATAAGCGAAGGGGGATTTGCGAGGATGTCGGCAAGTAGCGCCTCCTCATCCTCGTTGACGGTGGCGGAAAGGATGCGGTGGGTATGCGGCAGCTTGGCATAGGCTTGAAGCCCCGCGGCCAAGGAATAGGGCGCAGGCGACAGATGCACGAACTGCGAATTGAGAGACACGAAGAGTATATGCATAGCTATCCCTTCCCCTTTCTGAAAGAATAGGGCTGTCCGAACAAGACAGCCCTTTGCTTTATTGCCGGAGCCCTCGGTTTATTTCAAGAAGCCCTCGATAATTTGCTCCTCGGCCTCGGCCTCGGAAAGCCCAAGCGTCATCAGCTTAATCAGCTGCTCGCCTGCTATCTTACCGATAGCCGCCTCGTGAATCAAGGAGGCGTCCACCGAATTGGCGGTTACCTCGGGGATAGCACTGACGGAGGCGTTATCCATAATGATGGCGTCACACTCGGTGTGACCGCTGCAACGGTTGTTGCCGTTGATACGGGAATAGAAGATTTGACGGGAGTTTTCCTTGGCAACCGAACGGGAAACCACGTTGGCAGAGGAATCCTCGCCGTTGAGATTCACGGTAAAGTCGGTTGTGGCAAGCTGGCTTCCGTGCGTCATCAGCTTTTCGCGGATAACCAAGGAAGCACCTTCGGCCAAGGTGGCCTCGGTTTTACGGTCGGTGGAGTCAACGCCCTTAATCTGCGTTGTTTCCATCTCCATACGGCCGCCCTCCTCAATATGAATGACGGTGGTGGGATTCATCACATTTTTGCCGTTTCCGTCTCCCTCGCCATAATGCTTTTCCACATAGCGAACGGTGGCGTTTTTGCCAACGTAGAAGGTGTGTATTCCGTCGTGGCGCGACTCACCGTCGCCTCCGTTATGAATGCCACAGCCCGCAACGATAAGCACGTCCGCACCCTCACCGATATGAAAATCGTTATACACCATTTCGGTAAAGCCCGTTTTGCTCAAAAGCACGGGGATATGCACGCTTTCGTTCTTGGTGCCTGCTTTGATATAGATATCAATGCCGTCGGCATCCTTTTTCTGCACGATTTCGATATTTTCGGAGGAGCTTCTTCCAACCGATTTTCCGTTTTCACGAATGTTGTAGGCGCCGCTTGGAATTTCGTGCAAATCGGCAACGGCCTCAAGCATTCTTTTTCTGATTGCATCCATTGGCTTTTTCCTCCTTAAAGACTAACCTTATCAAGCAGGGTTTTGCAGGGGCTTCCCGCCTTGCCAAGAAGCGCGGGCAAAATCTCGTCCTTGCTTCCGACCTGCTCCAAGCGCCCATCGGCCACGACGACGATTTTATCGGCAATATTGAGAATGCGCTCCTGATGCGAGATAATAAGGATAGACCCCTTGCACTTATCGCGCATTTTCTCAAAGACGGAGATGAGATTATTGAAGCTCCAAAGGTCAATGCCGGCCTCGGGCTCGTCAAAGACCGAAAAGGGCGTTTCTCTGGCAAGCACGGTGGCAATCTCAATACGCTTTAATTCACCGCCCGACAGGCTGGCATTGATTTCGCGGTTGATATAGTCGCGCGCGCAAAGGCCAACCTCGGAAAGAAAGGTGCAGATTTCGGCCACCGAAAGCTTTCTGCCTGCGGCAAGGGTTATCAAATCCGAAACGGTGATGCCCTTGAAGCGCACGGGCTGCTGAAAGGCGTATCCAATGCCCTTCTTGGCTCTTTCGGTGATGGAAAGATGGGTGATATCCTCACCGTTCAAGAGAATTTGGCCACTCGTTGCCTCGTAAATGCCCACGATGATTTTTGCCAGCGTGGATTTTCCGCCGCCGTTGGGGCCCGTGATGGCAACGAAGCCATCCTCAATTTTTAAACTCACGTCCTTTAAAATTTCCTTTGTGCCGTTTTCCGAGGCAACCTCGTACGACACGTTTATAAGTTCCAGCATTTTATATATTCTCCTTTTCGTTGACAGGCAACGAGTTTACATCACCTTTATCACGCCGAATTTGCAAGCAGGGACACAAGCGCCGCAGCCCTCGCATTTTTCGGCATCCACAACGGCAAGGCCGCTTTCCATTGAAATAGCCCCGTGCGGACAAGCCTTCAGGCACATTTTACAGCCAAGGCAACCGACCGTGCAGGCTTTTTTGGTATCGGCGCCCTTATCCTTGTTGGCACAAGGAACAAGCGCAACCGTTTTTTCGGGCAGCATTTTGATAATGCCCTTGGGGCAGGCCTTGGCGCAAAGGCCACAGCCAAAGCAAAGCGCGGGATTAACCACGGCAACGCCGCGGCAAATTGAAATGGCCTCCTTTTCGCAGACGGAGACGCAATCGCCAAAGCCAAGGCAACCGTATGCACAGGCGCTTCCGCCGTTATAGACGGCCATAGCGGCGCGACAGGAGGAAAGCCCCTCGTACTCGGCCGTCTTTACACGGGCATCCTCGTGCCCAACGCACATCACGCGCGCCTTATAGGCGGCAACGCCGCCTGCCTCGACTCCGAGAAGCGCGGCAATCTTTTCGGCAACCTCGCCGCCGCCCACGGTACAAAGGTTGGGCTTTACCGTTTCGTCCTCAGCCAAGGCGTTGGCGTACCCCGAGCAGCCGGAAAAGCCGCAAGCACCGCAATTGGCGCCGGGAAGCTCGGCCTCGATAGTCTTGGCCTTTTCGTTTTCCTTGACGGCAAAAACTCGCCCCGAAATAACGAGAAAGACGCCAAGAAAAAGGCCAATGCCCGAAACAAGCAAAACCGCAAACAAGATTGGATTCATAGTATACTCACTTTCTGTGCCGCCTCATACGGAGGGGGCGGGGTTCTTTGGCTGTCCTTTACATCAAGCCGTCCACGATACCGCCGAAGCCCAAGAAGGAAAGGGCAACAATGGCCGCGGCAATCAAGGTGATGGGCAGGCCCTTTAAGGCCTTGGGAACGTCTGCATCCTCCAAGCGCTCACGCACGCCTGCGAACAAAACCATCGCAACGAGATAGCCAACGCCCGTTCCCAAGGCGTTTATCATGGCGTGAAGGAAGGTGTAGGAGGGGTTCTCCGCGTGCTTCTCCAAAACCAGCATCGTGACGCCGAGAACGGCGCAGTTGGTGGTTATCAGCGGCAGGTAAATGCCGAGCGCGCGGTAGAGCGCAGGGATATACTTTTTCAGCACCATCTCAACGAACTGCACCAAGGCCGCGATGATGAGAATAAAGACAACCGTTTCAAGATAGGCAAGGTCGTTCGGCTCCAAAATAAAGACGAAGAGGGGGAAAGTGACCGCCGTTGCCAAAAGCATTACGAAGGTAACGGCAAGGCTCATACCCACCGCGGTATTGATTTTTTTGGAAACGCCGAGAAAGGGGCAGATGCCGAGGAATTTGGCGAGAACATAGTTCTCGGTTAAAATCGCGGCGAGAAAAACCGCAAGCAAGGATTTCAACACTTCTCTTCCTCCTTTTCCGTTTTTTCACACACGCTCTTGGCACAGCCCTCACGCATCGGGCAAGCGGCGCAGCCAATTGCCTCCGTTTTCCTACCGCCCTGCAATCGACCCGCAAGGGCGATTAAAAGGCCAAAGACGAAGAAGCCGCCGGCGGGAAGGATAAAGACGGTGATGGGGGTATAGAAGCCGGGCATAACCGAGAGCCCAAAAAGCGTTCCTGCACCGAAAAGCTCACGAAGCATACCCATTAAAAGCATTGCGGCGGTAAAGCCGACGCCCATTCCGAGCCCATCGAGCACCGAGGGCAAAACGGGGTTTTTAGAGGCGTACATCTCTGCTCTGCCGAGGATGATACAGTTTACAACGATAAGGGGCAGAAAGATGCCCAGCGATTCGTCAAGCGCGGGAAGATAGGCCTTAACCAGCATCTGCACCACGGTGACGAAGCCCGCAATCACGGTGATGAAGGCGGGAATACGCACCGAATCGGGAATGATGCGGCGCAAAAGAGAAATGACGCAATTGGAGCAAATCAGAACCAAGGTTGCCGCAACGCCCATTCCCAAGGCGTTGGAGGCGGAGGTTGTGACGGCAAGGGTGGGACAGGTGCCGAGAAGCAGACAAAGAACGGGGTTTTCCTTGATGATGCCCTTCGAAAACACGCGCCAAAGAGATTGGTTTTTCACGAGGCACTTCCCCCTTCCGTGATTTGCTTAAACTGCGAAAGAGCCGCGTTAACGGCCTCGACAACTGCGCGCGAGGAGTAGGTTGCGCCCGTTTGAGCCACGACGTTTTCCTTCAAAGCAAAGTCTCCCTCGGGCTGACCCTTAAACTGCTCCAAGAAGGAATCCTTCTCGACGTTGACACCGAGGCCGGGCGTTTCATTCGGCGCTTTAACCGTGATGCCAACGATGGCACCGCGCGTATCAAGACCGACAATGGCGGTCACCGCGCCGCCATAGCCCTTGGCGTCGTTAATAAAGACATAGCCAACAATCGCACCGTCTTCATTCTTTCCGACAAAGCCGTTGACGTCCTTTAATGAAACGGGCTCAAAGACGGAAGCGGCGGGAAGCACCTGCCGCGTTGCCTTTTCCAAGGCGGCCGCCTCCATATCCGCGATTTTCTGCTTGGTCAGGGCGTTAACGCCTGCCAAAAGCGCCGAAACGGCAAGACAAATCACGAAGAGGACGAGCGCGGGCTTTACGAGTTTTTTTACGTTCGTCATGCGGCCTTATCCTCCTTTGCTTTTTTTCTGCCAAAGGTCTTTCCAAAGGGGATACGCTCAATTAAGGGAGTGACGATATTCATCAGCACGATGGCGTAGGAGACGCCCTCGGGCAAGGCGGCATACAGACGGATAAGCACCGTGATAAGACCGCAACCAACGGCATACAGCACCTGCCCCCATTTACCGACGGGAGAGGTCACGTAATCGGTTGCCATAAAGACGGCGCCGAAGAGGAGGCCGCCCGAAAGCAGCTGGAAAAGCACGTCTTCGCCCACGCAAAGCGAGAAAAGCAGGACGGTGCCGACATAGCAAAGCGGAATGATGGGAGAAATGACGCGGCGAACGAGAAGGTATACAAGGCCGAGCAAAACGGCAAGCTTACAGGTTTCGCCAATACAGCCGCCAACGCGCCCAAGGAACAAATCCAAAAGCGAGCTTTCGGCCGCTGTCGGTGCCAAGGGGGTTGCAGTTGTAACCGCGTCAACCCACGTGGGCGTGGTAAAATTCGTCATCTGCGTCGGGAAGGAGACGAGCATGACGATGCGCGCGGTTAAGGCAGGATTCACGAAATTGTTGCCAAGGCCGCCGAACATCTGCTTCACAACAACGATGGCGGTAAAGCAACCGACAAAGGTCAGGGGAATCGGAGTGGAAACGGGGAGAGTCAAGCCCAAAAGAACACCCGTGACCGCCGCGGACAAATCTCCCACGGTCTGCTCGCGCTTCATAATCAAGCGGCAGATGAATTCCAAAAATATACAAAGCAGGGTGCAAACGCCCACCACGAGCAAGGAACGAAGGCCGAACAGCACAACGCCCGCGATAACGCACGGAAGAAGGCTGATAAGCACGTCTCTCATAATGCGCTCCGTGGTTGCAGAGGAGCGCAGGTGAGGCGAAGAAGCAACCGATAATTTCATAAAGACTCCTTTTTGCCGCCCGAGGCGACGGTTTATTGCATCACTTTTTGGCCTTTGCTTCTCGCAAAAGCCCCTTGCCCAAGCGCACGGATTGCACCAAGGGACGCTTTGCAGGGCAAGCGAAGGCACAGCTTCCGCATTCCATACAGGTTAAGAGGTCAAGGGCCTCCATTTCCGCTACGTCCTTGCGATGAACCGCCCTTTCAAGACGAAGGGGCTGCAAACGCATCGGGCAGACAGAAACACACCGACCGCAACGGATGCAGGCGGTTGTCGGCGGAATCTCGGCCTCTTTTTTAGAGAGGCAGACGATGCCGTTGTTGTTCTTGAGAACGGGGACGTCAAGCGAAGAAAGGGTCACACCCATCATCGGGCCGCCAAACATCACCTTGCCGACGTTTTCGGAAAGGCCGCCGCAGAAATCCAGCACCTCGGCAACCGAGGTACCAAGCGGCACGATTACGTTTTGCTTTTTCGCGATAGCGCCACCGTCCACCGTCAAGCGCTTATGCACCAGCGGCATACCCGTTTTAATATACCGCGCAAGAACGGAAATGCTCGTGACGTTCATCACGATACAGCCAACGTCGGCCGGCAGCTTACCTGCGGGAACCTCGCGCCCCGTTGCCGCCTTTATCAAGACCTTTTCAGCGCCCTGCGGATAACGGGCAGGGAGCGCCAAAACTCTTACCTCGTCATCCTTATCCACGGAGGAATCGGCAATCTCGCGCAAAACCTCGATGGCGCGGGGCTTATTGCTTTCAATGCAGATAAGCACCCGATGGATATTCATCATTTTTTTAACGACGTAGACGCCGCTCATCACGTCCCACGAGTTCTCGATAATTTCACGGCTATCGGCGGTCAAATAGGGCTCGCACTCCGCGCCGTTAATGATGAGGGTATCGATTTTTTTATCGGGCGAGGGACGCAGCTTCACGTGGGTTGGGAAGCCCGCGCCGCCAAGGCCGACAAGGCCGCATTCGCGCACCGCCCCGATAAAATCCTCGTAGGTCTCAAGCTTGGGCGGCGTGTGAGGAATTTCCTTCATTTCTCCGTCCGACTCGATGATAACGGCCTGACTTTTCGCGCCACCGCCAAGGGTTATTTCCGTAATTTCGGTAACGCGGCCGCTGACAGATGCATGCACGGGCGCGGAAAAGAGTGCCTCTGAGTCGCCGATTTTCTGGCCGACCAGCACCGCGTCTCCCACGGCAACGCAGGGGGTACAGGGAGCGCCGATATGCATTTGCATCGGCAAGCGGACAAAGGCGGGAGGCGGCATAACGACCGACTCCTCATTCGCCGTGTTTTTGCGATGTGGCGCCGAAACGCCACCGTTCGTTTTATGCGGTTTCTTAGGGAACAAAATTTCTTTCATTTTTCCTCCGCTTCGCGCAAAACGGCGCGAACAATTGGGGATTATTTTAGGTTAGCTTCGTCCTGATTCTTCCCCACCCTTTTTTTCAAAAGGCCGAGGACAGCGAAAAGAACAAAGCCCGTTGCCGCGCCTGCCGGCAGGGCAAAGAGAATGAGAACGGGGGCGTAATACAGGGCGTATTCCCCCAAAATGAGAGCGGCAACGAAAAGCTGCGCCATATTGTGCGAAAGAGCGCCAACGACGCTCACGGCGACAAGGCCGACCTTGCCTCTTGCAAAACGAAACAAGAGCCACATACCAAGCGTTGCAAGAAGACCGCCCGAAAGACTCATACAAAAGGAGAGGACACCGCGCGTCAAAAGCGCGAAGAGCGCCTTGAAGAGCGCAAGCAGAAGAGCAGGCAAGAGGCCAAGCTCTGAAAGCACCAGCATAACGGGAATGTTTGCAAAGCCGGGCTTCGTGCCAAGGGGCATAATGGGGGCAAAAAGCTCCTCTAAGGCGGAAAGCGAGAGCATCAGCGCGCAAAGCACGGCCATTTTGGCCCAAAAGACACGGCTTTTGTGCCATTTTTCCGAAAGAGTCGCGCCGTTTTTATCCTGTGACACCGTCAAGCCCCCCTTCTCCCGCAAGAACGATGGAAAAGCGCAGGGGCAGGCAATGCGCCGAGCTTCCCCTTCGGGTGATTTTTCCTGCCTCAACGCAGGATTTTCTCGGGCAGTCGGACGAGAGAATGGCGGCCCCGTCAGCATAAAAGGCGACAGTCACGCTGCCCTCGGCAAGCCGATAGGTTTTTTCGGCGGGTGCTTCGGCAAGCGAAAGCGAATCCAGCACTTCTCCGCCGTAAAGCACCAAAACGGTGTCGGGCGCGGCGGCATTTTTGCTACCGAAAAGCAAAAGAAGCGCCAAAAGCAGGATTGCGATAAAAAGGACGAAATCCCATTTGCGAAAAAGCGAGAAGTCTCTTTTCATTGATAGATCACCTCGCCCTTTTCCAAGCGAAGAGTGCCCGCAAGAGAAGCGGAGGCATAGACGCTTCCGTCCTTTAAAACGAAAACGGCTGAGGCGCCGTACGCCTTGCAAAGAGAAAGCCCGTTTTCAAGCCCAAGAATAAAGGCGGCAGTTGAGAGCATATCGGCCAAGGCGCCGCTATTGGCTAACACGGTGACCGAGACAAGCTCGTTTTCCACGGGAAGCCCCGTTTTTGCATCTAAAATATGATGATATTCCTTTCCCTCGTGGGAAAAGCGCTTCTCATAGCTACCCGATGTGGAAACGAAGCCCTCCCCCACCGTTAAAACGCCAAGAAGCGCCTCGCGCGAGGCGGAACGCGGGTCACGAATGCCGATGTGATAGCCGCCCTTTCTTTTTCCAACCGCCGCAATGCTGCCGCCAACGGCAATCACACCGCTTTGGCCGTTTTCCCGAAGAACACGGGCAAGCACATCCGTTGCATACCCCTTGCCGACGGCACCCAAATCAATGCCGCCATTTTCCAAGATATGCGTTCCGTTTTCAAGCGCGAGCAAGCGCGCGCTTGCCGTTTGACTGACCGCCGCTTCTATTTCGGCGGCAGAGGGGGGAACGGGAGAGGCCGCGTCAAAATTCCAAAGCGCCGTTTCCTTCAAGGAGAAAACGGAAAAGCGCCCATCGGTTTTTTCACCGATTTCAACAGCCAAGGACAAAAGGGAGAGCAGGTCAGAGGAAAGGGCAACCGCCTCGCCGCGATTCAGCCGCCAAACAGCGCTTGCCTCTATACGATGCGAAATCTCGTTTTCGGCGGCGGCCAAGGCAGAAAACAGAAGGGGGGCGACAGCCTCGTTCTCCACGGTAAAGACCGCATAGCTCCCCATACCGTAGCCGTTTATTTTTTTATACTGCGGTGCGCAGGAAAGGAAGGAAAAAAGAAGGAGACAGGCAAGGAGAATTGCCGCCAATCGCGAAAGAAGGCAGAGGCTTTTCTTTTGCCAAAGACCACTCTCTTTTCGCATAGCCGATTCCTTTCTTTTTTGATTTCTTTCGAGCATACAACACTACATTATATGATAACATATATTCTCCAAAAAAGCAATAGAAAAGCCAAAAGAAAGTTCGTTAAAAAAATGCCAATCGGAAAGACGGAGAGCCGACTTTTCCAAGGGACGAAAAGGCAAAATTCAGCGCTCGCTTCTTTGAGAGTGCAAAAGAAGCAGAAGCGTCTTTGCAAGCAAAAGGCCCCTTGCGGAGCCGCGCTTTTCTGCGCTCCGCAAGAGACCTTTTTTATTTATTTTTCTGCCGTATAGATGGGAACGCCGAGAGACACAAAAATATCTCCTCGCATATATTTTTCCTTATACTCTCTGTGCTCGGCGGCGTAGGTGCGGCATTTATCAAAGGCATCGGCCTTATCAAAATAGTCGGGGCTGTCCACAACCCAATATTCCGGATTGAAATAGAGGTCCCAAAGATCCTCCTTGTATTTTCCGCCGAAATCGATAGAGGAAAGCACCGAGGCCTTCATCTCAATATTGCTATATCCTGCCGCCTTGAGAAGTGCGGGAATTTTTCTGCCCATCGTTCTGTCACCCGACTCCTTGGAGTGCCGCCAGATGTAGAAGCAATCGTTAAAGAAATACGGCGAGATCTCCTCCTCCTCATAGGCGAGGTTATAGCCGTCATCCTCGTCCTGAATAACGATTTTACCGCCCGGCTTCAGCGCGCCGCGCAAGGCCTTCAGCACCGCCATTGGATTTTTGATATGCAAAAGAACGGCGGACATATGGATGATGTCAAAGCCCTCAAGGCTGTTTTCCGAGAGGTAATTTTTCAAGCCCGTGCCAAAGCCGCGCCTGGTGATATCGGCCACCATAAAATCGATGCGCGCGTCCTTGCCGAATTTCTCCTTGGCCGAGGCCACCTTACCCTGCTCCTTATCAATGCAAAGCAGGCGTGAGAAGCTTCTGCCCTCCAAGCGCAGCATGATGCTTTCTCCATCCGAGCAGCCAACGTCCATCACGGCGGGGGCTTCAACCTCTGAAAAGAGGCCGTCAAGCACGCCCTTGGCGTACATATTATAAAGCGCATTCTGCTTTTTCAAGCGCTCAACCTCGGCCTCGGCCTCCGCGGAATAGATGCTGTTGGCGCTGAGATTGCGCAGCTTAACATTCACCTGGCTCGTTATGGTGAAAATCAAATCCTTGTCGCTCGCGTAGTCCTTTAAAAAGAGCCAGTTGAAGTTGCCGAGAATCTGGTGAAAATAGGCGTAATCGCCGGGCGAAAGCTCGTCCACCACGATGGGAAGAATGGCGTATCCCTCCAAGGAATGCAGTCTGATGGCACGCAGAATTTCCTTGCCCACCCACTCGGACTCAGCACTTCCTGCGGAAAGCAAAACGAGAAAGGCGGAGGAATTATCAATGCCGTTTTGAATTTCAAGCGCATATTCCTGTCGACTGTTTTCTCCCTGCCACCAGCAAGAAAGGCCGCTTCCCTTGATGACGGCCGCAATTCTTGCGGCAATTTTGGCATCTCTTTTGTTATAAGAAATAAAAAAATCGTGTTTCTTGCTTGCCACGGTAAGCCTCCCGATGTTTTTTCGATACCATTGTAGCACAAGTTTCTTTTCTTGTAAAGTCAAACAAAAAGAAAAATCTCCCTTTGTGCAAGAAAAAAGGCCGCCCTTGCTTCGGGGCGGCCCTTGCCATATTATTTTTCTTCTTTCTCCTCTGCTTCGTGACAGGAGCAACCCTTGGCACGCGCGGCACAATCCGAGGCATACGGGCATCCAATACATTTCTGCCCCTTTTTCTTCGCTCGAATGATGTAAAGAAGGGCACCACCGACAACCAAAGCCAAAGCGACGGTGGCAAGTATTTCAGGTAGCATTTTACACCTTCCTTTCTGCCTACAAGGCTCAAGCGGAAGTGCGCTCCCGCTTCAGCTCCCTATCCTTTTTGAGAATAAGAAGGGCATAAACGGCGGCAATTCCAAGAAGCAAGCCCCAACCGAGAAGCACCATCCAAGGCGCACCGAAGGAGGCGCCCGTCAAAAGCGTTCCGAAGAAATAGACGACAAAGCTAAGTGCATATCCCACCGAGAGCTGAAGGCCAATGCCCGCAAAAAGCCATTTTGCGCTCTTCATTTCGGCGTTCATCGCGCCGATGGCGGCAAAGCAGGGGGGGCTGAAAAGATTGAACATCAAAAAGGCAAGCGCCGCAACCTTGGAAATGGCAAGTACACCCGCAACGGAGGCGCCTGCGCCCTCAAGCATCGCCAGCTCCTCGGTATCAATCAGGTTTTCAAGACCGACGAAGCAGACGGCAAGCGTTCCCACCACGTTTTCCTTGGCGATAAAGCCCGTGATAATGGCCGCGGCAAGCTGCCAAGCGACAACACCGACCAAGGGTGCAAAGAGATAGGCAAAGGGAGAGGCAACGACAGCCAGAATAGACTCACTTGCGTTCTCTACCGCTTCAAGGCGAAAATTGAAGGAAAGCATCAGCTGCACGGCAAAGTTGCAGACGAGAATGATGGTTCCCGCTTTGACGATGTACGACCAGCCGCGCTGGCACATTGAGAGTGCCGCTCTTTTGAAGGAGGGTGCCTTATAATCGGGAAGCTCGATGATGAAGAAGGACTTTCTCGCCTTATTTCCAGTTAATCTATTAACCAGCAGGGCACCGAAAAGAATGACGAAAATGGCAACGAAGTACATTGCCGTGCCAACCCAAGCGCTACCGTCAAAGAAGGCGCCCGCGAAAAGAGCGATAACGGGCAGCTTCGCGCCGCAGGGCATAAAGGGAGCGAGCATCGCGGTGGCGCGGCGCTCTCTTTCGTTGCGGATGGTGCGACAGGCCATAACGCCGGGAATGGCACAGCCCGTTCCGACAACAAAGGGGATAACGGATTTGCCCGAAAGGCCAACTCTTTTAAAGATGGGGTCAAGCACAACGGTGGCACGCGCCATATAGCCGCAATCCTCCAGCAAGGAGATGAGAAAGTACATGACCATAACCAAGGGCAAAAAGCCAACAACGGCACCAACACCGCCGATAATACCATCCACAATAATGGCCGTAAGCAAGGGGTGGGCCTCGGCGAGCAAGCCGCCGACCCAAGCACCGAAGGCGTCTATCAAGGTAACAAGGCCGGGAATTTCAAGCCCGAAAAGGACAAAGCCATCGGCAATGGCAGGGCCAACCCAAGCCTGCGAAATTTGGAAAACGAGAAACATCACAACGGCAAAAATCGGAATGCCGAGCCATTTATTCGTTAAAATTTCGTCTGCTTTATCGGCAAAGCTCTTCCCCTTTGCCTCGGTATTTCTTTTCTCAACCGCGGCAACCACACCGTTAACGAAGGCGAAGCGCTCCTTATCGGCCTTGGCAACCGTGGCCTTATCCGTCATATCAATTTGCGGCGCAAGGTACGGCGGTGCCGACACCTTGCCAAGTGCGCCGAAAACAGCCTGCATCAGCTCGCGCGTTCCCTTGCCCGACACCGAAACCGTTTCAACAACAGGGCAACCGAGCCGTTCGGAAAGACGAGAAACGTCTATATGCGTTCCCCTCTTATCGTTGACGTCCGCTTTATTGAGGGCAACAACAAGGGGAATGCCAAGCTCTAAAAGCTGGGTGGTAAAAAAGAGACTGCGACTGAGATTGGAGGCATCCACCACATTGACTATCACGTCGGGCGCTTCGCCCTTGATATAGGCGCTGGTGATGCTCTCCTCTGAGGTAAAGGGAGACATGGAATACGCGCCGGGAAGGTCAACGGCCGAAACGGCTCTTCCCTCCGTATACGCACGCTTGACGGGATATTCCGCTTTATCCACGGTAACGCCCGCCCAGTTGCCCACCTTTTCATTTTTTCCCGTCAGGGCGTTAAACATCGTTGTTTTTCCGCTATTCGGGTTGCCTGCCAAAGCAATTCTCATATATACACTCCCTTTGTAAATCCGCTTGCGCTCGTTTATCCTTATACTTCTTATATTCTGCCTCTTTGCTGTATATTCCTTTGGTTAGCATATGCTAACCAAAGAGCAAAAGAAAGCAGCAGTTCTCTTTTCGCCTTCAAGAGAATCTGCTCTTAAACCTCAATAGCGGAAGCCAAATCCCTATCAATATGGTATCTTGCATCCTTAATCAAGACGACACAGCCGCTCTTTCGCTTTAAAACGACGGTTATCGGCTCGCCACTATAGCAACCGAGGGAAAACAAAAATGCGTCAAGCTCCTCGTCTGCCGTTTGAACGCTTTGGACGGCGTATTCCTTGCCTATCTCCGCTTCTATCAGTTTCATATAGTACTCCAAGCTGTTATAGGTATATTCCAGTTAGCCTACGCTAACCGATAACATTATACAGTTTTTTTACAGGTTTGTCAAGGATTTTCTTTCCAAAAAACACGTTTTTTCGTATTTTTGTTATTTTTTCTTACGGAAATTTGCCATTCTTATCCGCTTTTTAGTAATTTTGACGAAATTCTTTTTTCGCCTTTGGAATAGGGGTTGATTTTAGAGAAAATTTGGTGTATAATGATAGAAACAAAAGAAACAGGAGGGGGCGCTATGGGCTTACAAAAATCGGGCGAGATGTATTTAGAGACCATTTTTGTTTTGCAGGAAAGGAAAAGCGGCGTTCGCTCTCTTGACGTTGCCGAGCATATGGGCTTCTCCAAGCCGAGTGTTTCGCGCGCGGTCAAGCTTTTGAAGGGCGAGGGCTATATTGACATTGACAAGGACGGCTTTATTACGTTGACGCCGCAGGGGCGCGAGGTTGCCTTCAAGATGTACGAGCGGCACACCCTTTTGACGCAGATGCTCGTTCGTCTCGGTGTTGACACTGAAACAGCCACGGAGGACGCCTGCCGCATTGAGCACGATATCAGCGATGCTTCCTTTGCCGCTATCAAGGCCTATTTTGGCAAGCAGGGGTAATTTTTCAGCAAAAAGCCCTTGACAAACAGGCAAAAAGGTGATACACTTAATCCATCGGAACACGTCTGTTCCCCGCAACCGTTTTCAGAGAGTCAGCGCCATTGGCTGTAAGCGCGACACGGGGAAGGAGCAGGTACCATCCGTGTACAACTGCATAACATCAATGAAGTGAAGCTTTCGGGTGGAACCGTGCACTGCACCCCGAATATTTTCGCTTCTTTTTTGTTTTTTTGAGATTTTTTCATAGGAAAGGATAATAAATATGGCACATTTTATTTTTGCGAATGGCAAGGAAATTGATTTTGACCTGCCCGCCACCGTTTACGACGTGGCAAAGGCCGCCGAGCTTATCACCCGTGAGGTGATTGCCGCTAAGGTGAACGGCGAGGTGGTGGAGCTTTCTACGCCCTTGACCGAGGACGCGGAGCTTGCGCTTCTCACCTTTGCAGACGCGGAGGGCGAGCGCGTTTTCAATCATACCGCTTCTCACATTCTGGCACAGGCCGTTAAGCGCCTTTATCCCGACGTTAAGCTGACCATCGGCCCGTCCATCGCGCACGGCTTTTACTACGATTTTGACTCTGCCGTTTCCTTCACCCCCGACATTCTCAAGCAGCTTGAGGACGAGATGAAGAAAATCGTCAAGGAAAATCTGCGCTTGGAGAGATTTGTTCTTTCCCGTGCAGACGCGCTACAGGCCATGAAGGATGAGCCCTACAAATGCGAGCTGATAGAGAATTTGCCCGAGGATGCGGAGATTTCCTTCTACCGTCAGGGCGAGTTTACCGACCTTTGCGCCGGCCCGCACCTGTTCTCCACGGGCGCTGTCAAGGCATTCAAGCTTCTTTCCTGCACGGGTGCTTACTGGCACGGCGATTCTTCTCAGAAGATGCTTCAGAGAATTTACGGCACGGCCTTTCCCTCCAAGGATGAGTTAAACGCTTATCTGACGGCGCAAGAGGAGGCCAAGAAGCGCGACCACAACAAGATTGGCCGCGAGCTTGAATACTTCACCACCGTTGACGTTATCGGCCAAGGTCTGCCCATTCTGCTTCCCAAGGGCGCACGCACTATTCAGCTTTTGCAGCGCTTTGTGGAGGACGAGGAGCAGCGCCGCGGGTATCTTCTCACCAAGACGCCCTTGATGGCCAAGCGCGAGCTTTACAAGATTTCGGGCCACTGGGACCACTATCTTGACGGTATGTTCGTTTTGGGCGATCCCCACGACGAAACCAAGGAATGCTTTGCTCTGCGTCCTATGACCTGCCCCTTCCAGTATCAAGTGTTCTTAAACAAGAAGCGCTCCTACCGCGACCTGCCGATGCGCCTTGGCGAGACCTCGACCCTCTTCCGCAACGAAGACTCGGGCGAAATGCACGGTCTCATCCGCGTTCGCCAGTTCACCATCTCCGAGGGCCACTTGATTCTGCGCCCCGAGCAGCTGGCAGAGGAATTCAAGGGCTGCTTGGATTTGGCCCTTTATATGCTTGACACGCTGGGCTTGAAGGAGGACTGCTCCTTCCGCTTCTCCCAGTGGGATCCCGAGCGCCGCGACAAGTACGAGGGCACGCCTGAGCAATGGAACGAGGCCCAGAGCATCATGCAGAAGCTTTTGGACGAAAACGGCATTGATTACAAGATTGGTATTGACGAGGCCGCCTTCTACGGCCCCAAGCTTGACATTCAGATTAAGAACGTCTTCGGTAAGGAGGACACCCTCATTACCATTCAGATTGATATGCTCTTGGCCAAGAAGTTCGGCATGGAATACACCGACTCGGACAACACGCCCAAGACGCCCTACATCATTCACCGCACCTCCTTGGGCTGTTACGAAAGAACCTTGGCACTCCTGCTTGAAAAGTATGCAGGCGCACTTCCCCTCTGGCTTGCACCCACGCAGGTAACCATTCTTCCCATCACCTCGGAGTTTGACGCTTACGGCAAGGAAATCCAAGCCAAGCTTGAGGCTGTTGGTATTCGCGTTGATTTTGATAGCCGCAATGAAAAAATCGGCTACCGTATCCGCGAGGCACAGCTTTCCAAGGTGCCCTATATGCTCGTTGTCGGTGCTAACGAAATGGCAGACGGAACCGTTGCCGTTCGCGCGCGCAAGGAGGGCGAGGGCGGCGTCTTCAAGGTGGACGATTTGGTTGCCAAGCTCTGCCTTGAAATCGCACAGAAGAAGCGCTGATTATAAAAATTATAAAAAGCGAGCTGAATAAAATCAGCTCGCTCTTTTTTTCACACCGATATTTCGGTCTACGATGTGGCGTATGTATTAATTAAAGCATACCGGCAATTAAGGAGCCGGCAACAGCAGCATAAATAATGGAGAACACAAGGCTTACACAGAAACCAATCAGTGCGCCTTTGCCGGCAGATTTGGCTTTCAACGGAGCGGTATCCTTATTAACCAAATAAAGAATAAGACCTATCAACGGAAAAAAGAATCCCAATACTGCAAGTCCGGTACTGGGGGCATCGCCACCGTTTGCGGCAGCTACCTTTCTGTTTTCAACTGCGCATCCACAATGAACGCACACTACAGCTTCGTCATTAATTTCTTTTCCACATTTTGAACAGAACATATTTACCTCCAAAAAATAAAAAGTGCGGCAACTGAAGTTACCGCACCGAAAAACGCCAACTCCAATTGTCGCCAAACAAAACTTAAGAAGCACAAAGAAAACTCCTTGTTACTACCAAAGTGGAATTTGCGTTTTTACCAAATTCAAAAACGGTAGTAAACAAGAATAGAGGACAGAGCCCCCTATAAAAAAATAGCGAGCCTTCTCAAGT
>JBGVMO010000024.1:0-2600 GCA_045124835.1 Eubacteriales bacterium | reverse complement strand
GTGATGATGGTGATGGTGATGGTGGGAGGAAGCCTCCTTTTCGTCCATATGACAGTCGCGCTCGTGGCAGTCCTCGCCTTCGTTTTCAAGCTCTATTGTCACGTGGCCGATGCCGTGCTCCTTTAATTCTGTGCGAATGGCCTCCTTGATAGCGTGTGCCTCGCCCGTATAAACGGCGTGCAGGGTAGCGTAAGCGCGGCTCTCGTCTATTTTCCAGATATGCACGTGATGCACGTCGAGAACGCCGTTAAGCGAGAGCAAATGCTCCTTGATTTGCCGCGTGTCGATGCCGCTCGGCGCTTTTTCCAAAAAGAGAGAAAAAACGTCCTTGAGGGTGGCCGCCGCATTGAAGAGGATGAAAAGCGCAACGCCGATGGAGAGAATGGGATCAAGAAGAGAAAGGTCGGTGAATTTCATCACGATGGCACCGACAAGCACCACAAGCCAGCCAAGCACGTCCTCCAGCATATGCAGGTTAACGGCCTTTTGGTTAAGCGAGTCGCCGCTTCGCGTGAAAAAGGCGGCAAGAAAATTGACGGCAACGCCGACAACGGCAAAAAGAATCATGCCGTCGTAGTGAATGGGCGTTGGGGTAATGATACGCAAAACTGCATTGTAAATAACAAGAACGGAACCGAAAAGGAGAATAAACGTGGTGATAAGACCGCCAATGGCAGAATAGCGCGCGTAGCCATAGGTATAGCTTTCGTCAGGCGCCTTCTTGCTTTTCCGTTCAAGAAAATAAGAAACGCCAATGCTTGTCGCATCCCCAAGATCATGCACCGCATCCGAAACAATGGCAACGCTTCCTGTAAAAATTCCGCCGAAAAATTCGAAAACGGAAAAGAAAAGGTTGAGTAAAAAGGCAACGAGAATATTTTTTTCGGTTTTCATATGCTTAAATCTCCTTCACTACATATACCGATATACCGTTTATGTGATTTTAGCACAGTTTTTTGCTTTTTTCAAGGGAAAAAGCAGAAAGCTGCTTTTTTATCCCTCCTTCAGCTCTTTTCTCTTTTTTCTTCTGACGCGATTGATATGTCGCTCAAAGTCGCCTCCCTCCAACATATCCGTTAAAACGTATTGCATAAGGGTGGAAACCGTGCAGGAATAAAAGCCAAGCTTTTCCGTATACTGCTTTAAAAGTCGCTTCGGAAGCACCATATACCCGATACGCAGGGCGGGGGAAATTGTCTTTGAAAAGGTGTTCAGATAAATGACGTTTTCTTTGTCGGAAAGTGAAAAAAGCGTTTCGGTCGGCTTGGTAGAAACGGAAAATTCGGATTCAAAATCGTCCTCGATGATGTAACGGTCCCCCTCGCGTGCCCAACGGATATATTCGTGTCTTTTAGAGGCCGTAGCGGTAACGCCGCTGGGATAACTGCGATAGGGGGTTGTATGTAAAACGCTGGCAGATGTCTTGGCAAGCGCGGTGCTGTCAATACCTGTTTCTGTCAGGGGCAGAAGGGTGTATTGCACCTCGGCCGCCCGATACACCTCTTCGATTTTATTGTAAGAGGGCGATTCAATGCCAAAAATTCGATAACGGCCAAGCAATGCAACGATAAGCCCGTATAAATGCTCAGCACCTGCACCGATAACGATTTGATCCACTTCAACCGAAATGCCTCGGTTGCGCGATAAATAGCGGGCAATCGCCTCGCGTAAGGCGGGCGAGCCGAGATTGTCCGATTTTTCAAGCAAGCCCGCGCCCTCCTCGGAAAGCACCCTGCGCACCGCGCGGCTGAGAACGGAAAGGGGAAACTCCGGTTGAGCCTGCGCTTTGTGATAATTGCTGTCGCGGCGTTTTTCCCTCTTGGCCGAGGAAACAAAGTCGTCATTTTCCCTGAATACAACGATATAGCCGCTTCGTTCCTTTCCCTCGGTATAGCCCTCCTCGCATAAAAGGGCGTAGGCGTGCTCAACCGTCACCGTGCTGACCCCTGTCTTTTCCGCAAGCGAGCGCTTGGAGGGGAGCTTGCTTCCGTAAGCATATGCGCCTCTTACAATGTCCTCTCGCAGCTGTCGGTAGAGCGTTAAGTAAACGGGTCCCTCTTTCTTGTCTATAACGTATGTCATCTGGTATTATAAAATACTCCTTGTTTGGTGATTGTCATATGGTCAGTCTTATTATATACTATTTAATGCCAAATGTAAAGGAGAAATTGTAAAATGGAATCCAAGGTAAAAAAAATCGTTTTTTCGGCGCTCTTGGCCGCCCTCGTTTGTGTGGCCACGATGATCGTAAAGATACCCTCTCCGATGAAGGGCTATATCAATCTTGGCGATTGCGTTGTCCTTTTGTCGGGCTTCCTGCTTCCGCCTGTGTACGGCTTTTTGGCCGCAGGCCTCGGCTCCGCATTGGCCGACCTCTTTGCAGGCTATATCACCTATGCGCCTGCCACCTTCCTTATTAAGGGCGCAATGGCGCTCGTTGCTTATTTCTGCTTCAAGCTTCTTTGGAAAAAGATCGGCAAATTGGCGGCGTCTATTGTCGGCGGTGTCTTGGCTGAGATTCTGATGATACTCGGTTATTTCGTCTTTGAGGGCTTCCTTTACGGATTCGTTCCTTCGCTCGTCAATATCCCTGCCAACGG
>JBGVMO010000023.1:0-45775 GCA_045124835.1 Eubacteriales bacterium | reverse complement strand
CTGCCTTCTCGACGCGCGCTTCGCCTTTTCTTTTGGCCTTCTCCTTGGCTTTTTTCGCCTCGGCCTTTTCCTTCTCGGCGCGCGCCTCCTGCTTTTCCTTTTCCTTGGCGTTCTGGTCAAGCGCCTCGTCCGTCTTAACGGCAACGCCAACCAGCTCCTCGGCCATCAGACGCATTGCCTCGGCGCGAAGCGCAAAATCAAGCGCTGTGCGAAGCAGGGTCTCTCTTCCGCCATCCTTGCTTTTCAGAGTTTCGGCGGCCGCCTCGGCGGCAAGCACGGCCTGACGCTTCGTGAAGCCTTCGTAAAGCGCCTCCTCTGCGTTGGCGTCGGCAAACGAGAGATAGCGCAAAAGAGCAGCGGCGGTAGAAATGGGCAAAACCTGCTTCAAGGAGCAGAGCATATAAAGTGCGGCAATTTGCTCACGGGAGTATTTCTTATTTTCGGGTCTGTCAAGGTAAGAAAGCTTGACGTAGTTGTTTACCATGCTGGAGGTAAGCCCGCCCTCGCCCGAAAAGGAAAAGGGGGAAAGCTGCCCGTTGACGTAGCTTGTAACCTGATCCATATAAAGCCCGATGGTGGGAAGCCTGTCCCAAGCCTCAACGGAAGCTTGGCTATACGAGGCAAGATGCTTGAAAAATTCCTCGTATTCGTTAGAGGCGGCAGAATTCTTTTTTGCTTTTTCACCCATATGAACACCGATTCCTTTCTCGCAAGCGCGATTTCGGGCGCCTTTGAGCAGCCCGCTTTTTTATTGCGTGTATAATTTCTGAAAATCGGTCAAATATAAAAAAGACCGCAATAACCGATATTATATCTTCCTTATTCTATCACAGTTTGTGCCTTGTGTCAAGTGTTAGTTTACACAGCCGCTAAAAGAAAATGAGAGAAAAGACAGCGGAAGAGAAAAAAAGAAAATTTAATCACAAAAATCTGTTGACAAAATTATAACAATGTGATAACATGGTTTTGAAAACTACATAAAGCAATAGCGAGGAACAGAAAATGGATTTTTCAAGATTTGGAAGAACGATAGTATGGGGCGATTCGGTGGCACGTGGCGTGGTGTACGATGAAACGAGACGTCGGTACACCATTTCGCCCAAGGCGGCCGTGAAATATTTTGCAAACGAGGGGGGTGTGCCCTTAACCAACCGCGCCAGAATGGGTATGACCTCGGTTGATGGGATGGCGCAGATAGAGGAGGACCTTTCGCGCGGTATGACGGCAGACACCGCGCTTATCGGCTTTGGAGGCAATGACAGCGATTTTGATTGGCAGTCCATCAGCGATGCACCCGAGGCAGAGCACTTGCCCAAAACCTCCTTGGCGAAGTACGAAAGCACGCTCTGCAGAATGGTTCGCGCCATTCGGGAGAAGGGAATGAAAATCATTATGACCAATTTGCCTCCCGTCATTGCGGAAAAATATTTTGATTTCATCAGTGCAGGCGGAAGAAGCCCTGAAAACATTTTGCGTTGGCTTGGCACGAAGGAACGCATTTCCAGCTTTCACGATGAATACTCGGTTGTAGCAGAGCGCGTGGCCAAAAAGGAAAGCTGTATATTCGTTGATTTGTATGCGGCCTTTTCTGCGCACGAGAACTTGTCGGCGCTTTACTGTGCCGACGGCATTCATCCCAACGATTTAGGGCAAGAGGTGATAGCGCGTGCGGTGGGCGAGGCGCTCGCCACTTCCGTATGAGCGAGGAAAAAGCGCTCTTGAAAACGGAGCTTTTGGGGCTTTCCTACACCTGTCTTGAGAAGAGCGCTTTGATAAGCCTGCTTGCCCGTTTGGCGAAGGAGGGGCGCTTTACCGCCGTTTTCACGCCAAACGCCGTTATCGCGGCCGAGGCTGAGAAGAATGGGGCGTTAAAGGCGATTTTACAAAAGGCAGATTTTCTGCTTGCAGACGGAATAGGCGTGACGCTGGCGTCCCGCCTTTCTTTTTCTCCCGTGCCGCCTCGCTTAACGGGGATTGATACGGCCGAAGCGCTCCTGCCTCTTTTGGAAAGGGAAGGGCTTCGCCTGTTTCTTTACGGCGGTAAGGCGGGGGTGGCCTTGGCGGCGCGCGAGGCCATAGTTTCCAAGCACCCCCGCCTTGCTGTCGGCGTGCATGACGGATATTCGCCGGGGGCGGAGGAGGCGATTTCGCACTTCTCGCCGCACGTGCTGTTCGTCTGTCTCGGCTTTCCGCGCCAAGAGCGCTTTATTCTTTCTCTGCGTGGGCGCTTTTCGGGGGTTGCTATGGGGCTTGGCGGCTCTCTTGATGCTTGGGCAGGGCAAGCGATGCGCGCACCGCGTGTCTTGCGCCGCCTCGGCTTAGAATGGCTTTGGCGAACTCTCTGCGAGCCGCATCGCGCAAGGCGGCTTTTGCCCCTTCCGCGTTTTTTCTGGCGCGCGACCCTTGCGGGAGGGCGCAAACTCATACAAAAATCACAAAAAAGGGGTTATAGGATATAGTTTCATCGGGAAATGCAACAAATTTGTTAAAAAAATCGCAAATCCTCTTGCAATCGACAAAAGGGTGTGCTATAATAACAAAGGTTAAAAAGGTTCACTGATAAACCTTAACCGCGCTTATTTATCGGGTATAAAAAAATTATATATTTATTGGAGGATTTATCATGTCTGTTAAAGTTGCCATTAACGGCTTTGGCCGTATCGGTCGTCTGGCTTTCCGTCAGATGTTCGACGCAGAGGGTTACGAGGTAGTTGCTATCAACGACCTGACCGCTCCCAAAATGCTTGCTCACCTTTTGAAGTACGACACCGCTCAGGGTAGATACAACCACGCGGTTGAGGCTGGCGAGGACACCATCACGGTTGATGGAAAGACCATCAAGATCTACGCCGAGAAGGACGCTAACAACTGCCCTTGGGGCGAGCTTGATGTTGACGTTGTTCTGGAGTGCACCGGCTTCTACTGCTCTACCGAGAAGTCCATGGCTCACATCAACGCAGGCGCAAAGAAGGTTGTTATCTCTGCTCCCGCAGGTAAGGACCTCAAGACCATCGTATTCAGCGTAAACGAGAAGACCCTGACCGCTGATGACAAGATCATCTCCGCTGCATCCTGCACCACCAACTGCTTGGCTCCTATGGCTAAGGCTCTGAACGATTACGCTCCCATCCAGAGCGGTATCATGACCACCGTTCACGCTTACACCGGCGACCAGATGATTCTGGACGGTCCTCACAGAAAGGGCGACCTCCGTCGTGCTCGTGCCGGCGCACAGAACATCGTTCCTAACTCCACCGGTGCTGCAAAGGCTATCGGTCTCGTTATCCCCGAGCTGAACGGCAAGCTCATCGGCTCCGCTCAGAGAGTTCCCACCTGCACCGGCTCCACCACTATCCTTGTTGCCGTTGTTAAGGGTAAGGACGTTACCGTTGACGGCATCAACGCCGCAATGAAGGCTGCTGCTTCCGAGTCCTTCGGCTACAACACCGACGAAATCGTATCCTCCGACGTTATCGGTATGCGTTACGGTTCCTTGTTCGATGCTACCCAGACCATGGTTGCTAAGATCGACGACGACACCTATCAGGTACAGGTTGTTTCTTGGTACGACAACGAGAACTCCTACACCTCTCAGATGGTTCGCACCATTAAGTACTTCGCAGAGCTTTAATTTCTGTAAAAGAGGAGGTCTATGCTTTCGCATACGGCCTCCTTTTTTTTAAATTCAACAGAAAAGAGAAATAACGATGGAAAATAAGACTCCCTTGACCGAAGGCACCTTTTTGCTCGGTGCCAACTACTGGGCATCCCACGCAGGCACGAATATGTGGCGCGATTGGGACGAGAAGGAAGTAGAGGCAGACTTTAAGCGTTATACCGATAACGGCTTGCGCCTTTTGCGTATCTTCCCCCTTTGGCCTGATTTTCAACCCCTGAAGCCCATCTTCGGCGGTGCAGGCACTGTGCGCGAGGTTCGCTATGAAAACAACGAGGAGATTATGCCCTTTACCGAGGAAGGCAAGGCAGGCGTTGACCCCGTTATGGTCGAGCGCTTTGCAACTGTTTGTAAGCTGGCAGAAAAGTACGGCATCTCCTTGATTATCGGCCTGATTACGGGCTGGATGAGCGGTAGACTCTATGTTCCCCATCTTTTGGAGCGCAACAATGTTTTGAGAGACCCCATCGCCATCAAGTGGGAGGTTCTCTTTATCCAGTACATGGTTCGCCGCTTCAAGGACGAAAAGTCCATCATCGCTTGGGAGCTTGGCAACGAGTGCAACTGTATGGCTCGTGTCACCAGAGATGAAGCATATGTCTGGGCTAAGACCCTGACGATGGCTGTGAAGGAAATCGACTCCGAGCGACCGATGCTTTCGGGTATGCACGGTATCTTCCCCGGAAGCAGCTTTGATGTGCGCGACCAGGGCGCTATCACCGATATGCTCACCACCCATCCCTATCCTCTCTTCACCCCCAACTGCAACACCGATTCTATGCTGACCATGAAGAGCGCTCTGCACGCGGCAGGCGAGTCTTTGATGTATCAGGGCATCGGCGGCAAGCCCTGCTTCGTTGAAGAGGCAGGAAACCTCGGCCCCATGATGGTCAACCTTGAAAATACCGCCCACTACGGCATCGCCTCTTGTATGACGGCTTGGGCGCACAATCTGCGCGCCTATGTCTGGTGGTGCATGAATGAGCAGTCTCACTTGACCCACGCGCCCTATGACTGGAACGGCGTGGAAAGAGAGCTGGGTCTCTTCAATGCCGCTAAGGAGCCTAAGCCCGTTATGCAGGCATTCACGAAGATGCAGAAGTATATGGATGAGTTCCCCGTTCCCGTTAACGCACCCTTGACGGATGCTGTCTGCATCTTGACCAAGGAGCAGGAGACCTGGACGGTTGCCTATGGCACCTTCCTTCTGGCTAAGCAGGCTGGCCTTGATATCACCTTCTGCTACATCACCGAGGAGATTCCTGAGGCTTCTGTATATCTGTTGCCCTCTTTGGCATCCGACCGTCCTTATCATAGCCACGAGATCGCGCCCGTTATTGAGCGCGTAAAGAAGGGCGCAACCCTGTATATGTCTTGGGAAAATTCCCTGCTTTCTCCATTTGAGGAGTATACGGGTGTTCGCTCCGAGTATCTGGTCAGCGTTCCTTGCAAGGATACCGTTGTTATCGATGGCGAAAAGCTCACCCTCTTTGGCACCACCACCCTGAAGCTGGAAAGAAGAGGCGCTGAGGTTCTTCTTGAAACCGAGGAAGGATATCCTGCATTTGTAAAGAACAAGCTTGGCGAAGGCACCGTTTACTATCTCAATTACCCCATTGAGAAGAATGCAGGCCAAGGCTCTGGTTACAGCGAAACCGCTACCTACCGCATTTATGAAATGCTCAACATTCGCTCTTCCGCGCGTATTGCCTCCAAAACGGATTCTCATCTTGGTCTTACCGAGCATCCCTTAGAGGACGGTCGTCGCCTTCTGGTGCTCATCAACTACGAGCCCAAGGAAAAGGAGGTTGCCGTTTCCGTTGCCGACGGTTATAAGGTCGAGCAATTCTTGCCCTTGGAGGATTCTTCGCTTCTTTCCGAAAAGGATGGCGTTATCACGGTTCGTATGGCAAGAAACAGTGCCGCCTCCATCATCATCGCAAAATAAAGCTTTTTTGGTGCGGTGTCCCTTTTGGACACCGCACCCTTTCTTTTTTCTTTTAGAAAAAATCCGTATTTTTTCTTGACAAAAGAGAAAAACTGTATTATACTATATTATGTAAAAACAGTGATGAAGAAAAGTACCCTCGGATTTCCCCTCACAGCGAGCGCGGGGCGGTGCAAGCCGCGCAGAAGGAGCCTTGGCGAAGAACACTTCGGAGTTGCAAACGGAAAGCCTTTTGGCAAGTATGGGCGCCGACCTCCGCGCGTTAGGCGGAATGGCTTTGTAGGAAGCCGCAGAGGGACCGTTTTTTAACGGTAAAATAGGTGGTACCGCGGACCGCAGTTGTCCGTCCTATTTTGGACGGGGCTGCGTTTTTTGTTTGTCTTTTTACCTATCATTATTTGAAATCTATCGTATGCAAGGAGAAAAATTATGAAGCACACCGATATTCGCGTTATCAGAGAAGGAGATTTTCTCGGCAAGGAGGTCACCGTTTGCGGTTGGGTTCGCACGGCGAGAGACTCCAAAAATATGGCCTTTATTGAATTGAATGACGGGTCTACCTTAAAGCATATGCAAATCGTGGTGGATAAGGCCGTTCTTTCCCTGCCCGAGAACGCCTCGCACCTTGGCGCGTCCTTGCGCGTGGTGGGCACGGTTGTTCCCAATATGCAGAATAACGGCGTGGAAATCAACGCCGCAACCATTGAGGTTCTGGGAGATGCGCCCTTGGACTATCCTCTGCAAAAGAAATTCCAGAAGCTTGAAACCCTGCGCGAGATGCCCCACATCCGCGTTCGCACCAACACCTTCAACGCCGTCTTCCGCGTTCGCTCCGTGATGGCCGCCGCGCTTCATCGCTTCTTCCAGGAAAGAGGCTATATGTATATCAACACCCCTCTTCTGACGGGCTCTGACTGCGAGGGCGCAGGCGAGGTCTTTCAGGTAACCACGCTCGGCTATAATACCGAATATAAGTCTGCTGAGGAATACTATGCAAACGACTTTTTCGGCAAGCGCGCGGGCCTTTCCGTTTCGGGTCAGTTAGAGGGCGAGGTTGCCGCAATGGCCTTTGGCAAAATCTATACCTTCGGCCCCTCCTTCCGCGCAGAGAACAGCAACACCCCTCGCCACGTGGCTGAATTCTGGCATATCGAGCCTGAGGTTGCCTTTGCCGAGCTTCCCGATATCATTGCCATTGCTGAGGAAATGATTAAGTACGTTATTGCCGATGTGATGGAAAAATGTCCCGAGGAGCTTGCCTTCTTTGAGGAGCGCTTTGAAAAGGGCCTTCGCGCCAAGCTGCAAAGCGTGGTGGACGAGGACTTCGCCATTGTGGAATACACCGATGCCGTTGAGCAGCTCAAGGCCTCGGGCGTCAAGTTTGAATATCCTGTTGAATGGGGCTTGGATTTGCAGACTGAGCATGAGCGCTATATCACCGAGCAGATTTATAAGAAGCCCGTTTTCTTAATCAATTATCCCAAGGATATCAAGGCCTTCTATATGAAGCAGAATGCCGACGGAAAGACGGTTGCCGCAACCGACCTTCTCGTGCCCGGTGTTGGTGAAATCATCGGCTGCTCCGAAAGAGAAGCAGATTACAACAAGCTCATCTCCGCTATGGAGGCGCGCGGTATGAATTTGGACGATTACCGCGATTATCTTGACCTTCGCCGTTACGGCTCTGTTCCCCATTCCGGCTTCGGACTTGGCTTTGAGCGCATCATTATGTACGTAACGGGTATGTCCAACATTCGCGACGTGATTCTCTATCCGAGAACCGTCGGAAGCATTCGGTAAAACCGAATTTTGACACATTTTTACAAAGTGAAAGGAGTTTTTTTATGGCAGAGTTAATGTTCCCGAAAGGGTATGATGCCAAGATGTCGCAACGCGACACGCAGAAAGCCATAAAGCTCATCAAGGATACCTTTCAGGTTGCGTTGGCCGAGGCCTTGCACCTGGATAGAGTCACCGCCCCCATCATCGTGATGCAGGGAAGCGGTCTGAACGATGATTTGAGCGGCGTTGAGCGCAAGGTTCATTTCACCATGAAGGAGGCTGACGGTACTGCAGAGGTGGTGCAGTCGCTTGCCAAATGGAAAAGAATGGCGCTTTATCGCTATGGCTATGAAATAGGCGAGGGAATTTATACGGATATGAACGCCCTTCGCCGCGATGATAAAATTGATAACACCCATTCGGTCTTCGTTGACCAGTGGGATTGGGAAAAGGTCATTTCCCGTGAGGATAGAACCCTTGATTACCTCAAGGATACCGTGCGCAAAATCGTCAAGGCGCTTGCCGACACGAAGGCGCTTTTGAACAGCCGCTATCCCGTCTTGAAGGAGACGATAAGCGAGGAGGTCTTCTTCATCACCTCCGAGGAGCTTTTGAAGAAATATCCCGATAAAACCGCCAAGGAGCGCGAGGACGCCATCACAAAGGAAAAGGGCGTTGTGTTCATTATGCAAATCGGCGGTTTGCTTTCCAACGGCGAGAAGCACGATGACCGCGCCCCCGATTATGACGACTGGACGCTCAACGGCGACCTGATGGTCTGGGATGCGGTTTTGGGACACGCACTTGAAATTTCCTCGATGGGCATTCGTGTTGACGCCGCTGCAATGGATAAGCAGCTTTCGCTTTCGGGCGAGGACAAGCGCCGTGCGTATCCCTTCCATCAAATGATTTTAGAGGACGAGCTGCCCCTTTCCATCGGCGGCGGCATCGGCCAGTCGCGCCTTTGTATGCTCTTGCTTGAAAAGGCGCACGTTGGCGAGGTGCAATGCTCCGTCTGGCCTAAGGAAATGATTGCGGCTTGCGCCGAAAACGGCATTTATTTGCTGTAAGTGCCGCCAACTTGTAAAGAAATGTTTACAAGCAAAACCAAAAGAAAGGAAAGTCTTGTAGATGGCAAAAAAGGAAAAAGACGCTACTGCCTATAACGAACAAAGCATCAGCATGCTCAAGGGCGCCGAGCGCGTCAGAAAGCGTCCTGCCGTTATTTTCGGATCGGACGGGCTTGAGGGCTGCGAGCATTCCTTCCTTGAAATTCTCGCAAACTCCGTAGACGAGGCGCGCGAGGGCTATGGTAAGGAAATTCATATCACCGTCACGCGCGACCATGTGATTGAGGTTGAGGACTTCGGCCGCGGTGTTCCCCTCGGCTACAACGAGAGTGAGGGAACGTACAACTGGCAGCTTATCTTCTGTGAGCTGTATGCGGGCGGTAAATACAACAACAACGAGGAGGGCGGCGCGTACGAGTATTCTCTCGGTCTTAACGGCCTTGGCGCGTGTGCCACGCAGTATTCCTCTGAATTTATGTCGGTTCGCTCCTATAACGGAAAAACCCTGTCGGAAATCGACTTTAAGAAGGGTGAGGTTAACGGGGAGCTTCGCGTGCGCGATTTGCAAAAGGAGGACAAAAAGAAGCAGGGAACCGTCATTCGCTGGAAGCCCGACCTTGAGGTTTTCACCGATATTGATATTCCCGCTTCCTTCTTTGACGTAACGCTGCGCCGTCAGGCCGTTGTCAATGCAGGCATCCGTTTCGTGCTTTCTTCGGAGGACGAAAGCGGCAAAATGCAGAAGACGGAGTTCTATTACGAAAACGGCATTGGCGACTATATCCGCGAAATTTCGGACGGTAACGCCTTAACCGAGCCTGTTCTCTGGAAAATGGAGGCTAAGGGTAAGGACAGAGAGGATAAGCCCGAATATAAGCTGAAGGCGGAAATTGCCTTCTGCACCACCAAAATGACCAACGCCACCGAGTATTATCATAACTCCAGCTTTTTGGAGCATGGCGGATCTCCCGACAAAGCGGTGCGCACAGCCTTCACCTTTGCCATTGATAAATATTTGAAGGCGCAGGGCAAGTATAACAAGAATGAGCCCAAAATCACCTATGCGGACGTGGCGGAGAATCTTCTGGTTATCATCAATAGCGCCTCCACGCAAACCTCCTATGAAAACCAGACCAAGAAGGCCATCAGCAACACCTTCATTCAGAAGGCCCTGACCGATTACCTCAAGAGTCAGCTTGAAATTTACTTTGCCGAGAATCCCACCGCCGCACAAACCCTGACCTCGCAGGTCTTGATTGCCAAGCGAAGCAGGGAAAAGGCAGAGGCGACCAAGATTGATACTGCCGCCATACTCTCCAAGGGCAACACCGACCTTGCCAAGAGCGTGGAAAAGTACGTTGCCTGTCATTCCAAGGATAAAAACGTGCGCGAGCTGTATATCGTAGAGGGCGACTCCGCCTTGACCTCCTGCCGATTGGCAAGAGATGCGGAGTTCCAAGCCATCATTCCCGTTCGCGGTAAAACGCTTAACTGCTTGAAAAGCTCCTATGCCCGTATTTTTGAAAGCCCGATTATCACGGATCTATTGCGCGTTATCGGCTGCGGCGTTGAAATAATCGACAAAACGGATAAGGCAGGCGGCAAGAGCAAATCCGAGCTTGGCAACTTCGATTGGGAGCGCTTGAATTGGAGCAAAATCATCATCTGTACCGATGCCGATGAGGACGGCTTCCAGATTCGCACCCTGCTTTTGACTCTCTTCTATCGCCTCCTTCCCACCCTGATTGAGCGCGGCAAGATTTATATCGCAGAGTCGCCTCTTTTTGAAATCACCACCAAGGACGAAACCTATTTCGCCTACAACGAGAACGAAAAAACCGAAATTCTTGCCAAGCTGAAGGATAAGAAATATACCCTGCAGCGCTCCAAGGGACTTGGCGAAAACGAGCCCGATATGATGTGGAAAACCACGATGTGTCCCGCCTCGCGCCGCTTGATTTCGGTGCAGCCTGCCGATGCGGAAGCGACTGCCTATATTTTTGAGACTCTGCTTGGTGACGCCATTGAGGACAGAAAGAAATTCATCGCCGAAAACGGTGCCCTTTACGTCAAGGACGCCGACGTTTAAAGAAATATAAAGATTGAAAGGATATATACCATGGAAGCATTGAAAAAATCAACCGTCTTTGAGGGCGTTAAGGGCCCCCTTCTGACCATCGTTATGGACGGTGTCGGTATCGCCGCCTCCAACGAGGCAAACGCCATTGCCGCCGCCCATACCCCCACCCTTGACAGACTTCTCGCCACCTACCCCACCTGCACCCTTCGTGCGCACGGAACGGCCGTTGGCCTGCCGAGCGACGATGATATGGGCAACTCCGAGGTAGGACACAACGCGCTTGGTGCAGGCCAGGTGTTCGCACAGGGCGCAAAGCTCGTATCCCAGTCCATTGAAAGCGGCAAAATGTTCGCATCGACCGCTTGGCAGGAAATCGTCGGCGGCGTAAAGGCAAGCGGCGGCACTCTCCATTTCCTCGGCCTTTTCTCCGATGGAAACGTTCATTCTCACATTGATCACCTCAAGGCTATGCTCGTAGAGGCCAAGAAGGAGGGCGTTGCCAAGGTACGCGTTCACATTTTGATTGATGGCCGTGATGTTGGCGAAACCTCTGCCCTTGATTATATCCTGCCCTTCGAGGCGTTTTTGGGCGAGCTGCGCGATGGCTCCTTTGACATCAAGATTGCTTCGGGTGGCGGCCGTATGAATATCACGATGGATAGATACGAGGCCAACTGGAAAATGGTTGAGGCCGGCTGGAAGACCCACGTGCTCGGAGAGGGAAGACAGTTTGCTTCTGCTGAAGAGGCCGTTGTGACCTACCGCAATGAGTTAAAGGTTATCGACCAGGATTTGCCTCCCTTTGTCATTGCCGAAAACGGCGCTCCTGTCGGTACGATTGAGGACGGCGACAGCGTTGTATTCTACAACTTCCGTGGCGACCGTTCCATTGAAATCTCCAAGGCCTTTGAGGGCGGCGCAGATTTTGATAAGTTTGATAGAATCCGCGTTCCCAATGTTGTATACGCCGGTATGCTGGAGTATGACGGTGATTTGCATATCCCTTCCCGTTACCTTGTTTCTCCCCCCGAAATCACCTGCACCTCGGGCGAGTATTTCGCGGCTACGGGCATTGCACAGTATGCCATCTCCGAAACCCAGAAGTACGGTCACGTAACGTATTTCTGGAACGGCAACCGTTCGGGCAAGTTCTCGGATGAGCTTGAAACCTATGTCGAGGTTCCCTCGGACGTTGTTCCCTTTGAACAGCGCCCTTGGATGAAGTGCGCCGAGATCACCGATAAGCTTATCGAGGCTCTTCGCTCGGGTAAGTATCGCTATCTGCGCGTCAACTTCCCCAATGGCGATATGGTAGGACACACGGGCAACTTCCTTGCCACCGAGTGCAGTATGGAGGCGCTGGATTTGCAGCTTGCGCGCATCCTTGCCGTTGTGGATGAATTGCAGGGTGCCGCCATCATCACCGCCGACCACGGCAATGCGGACGAAATGTATGAAATGGACAAGAAGACGGGCGCGGCTAAGCGCGGCAAGGACGGAAGCCTCAAGGCCAAGACCAGCCACACCCTTAACCCCGTTCCCTGCATCTTCTACGATAACTTCACCGCTGACCGTTACACCCTTGCAGGTGTTGAAAACGCAGGTCTCTCCAATGTTGCCGCCACCACCGCCGTTTTGCTTGGCTATGAGCCTGCAAAGGAAGGGGACGCTTCGCTTATCACGCTGAAATAATTTGTCTTTCAAAGCAAAGCGCCGCTTGAAGCATCAAGCGGCGCTTTCCGAATAAAAAATCCGCGCGGCAGAGGCCGCGCGGATTTTTCTTTTTTAATTCTTGGTGAAGGAAAGAAGTGCCGTCATCAGCTCGCGACAGTAGGCGTGCTGTGCCTCGGTCTTGTCCTTGTTGAAAATTTGGTTCAGGTAGCGAACGTCTTGCATACAAAGCACCGTGTCGGCAGGCAGGGCGGAAAGTCCGGCAAGAGAGCCAAGCGGCAGGGCGGAAAGGGTGACGCCGTAGCTCGTCCTTGCGCCGTCCTTGTCGGTGGTAAGCACCCCGTCGGAAAGGTCGGGAATGAGCGCCTTCAAATCGTATAAACAGCCGCGCTCCATCATTTCCAAAAACAAGTCCTGTGAAACAAGGTAAATCACAACGTCGCCTGCGGAAATTTCATCGTGAAAGCTCTGCTTGTTCTGCAACGAATTCTGTTGCAAAAGCGGAACGTTGGATTTGTCGGCCTCCTCGTCCTCTGCCACGTTGTCGTTTACCCAGTACTGAATCAGATTGACCTCAAGCTGTCCGTTTCCGTCCGCGTCCTTCATAAAGGAGGCAAGGGTGGCTTTGATATCCCCCTGCTCCACCTTGGTGATGGAGTGCGGGCCGGCATAAATAATCTCGGTATCGTAGGCGGGCTTTTGGCACATCTGAAGGGTGCAAACCAAAAGGGCGATAAGGAGAATAGAACCGATAATCGTATGCCACTTGTAGTGGTACCAGTAATTTTCCACCTTCTTGAGAAAGGGCGAGGTGGGCGCTCTTTGGTTGTCTTGCATAGGGATGCCTTTCTTTTTCAAGGGCGGCCTTGGTTGAGGCGCGCCCAAGGAAGCGTGTTACTTTTTGGAGAAGAACTTGGGTCTGACGTGACCCGAAACAATCATATAATTGTTGGTCAAGAGGGTGTCAATGCCCATCGCGAAAAGTCGCTCGGCATCGTCGGGCAGGTCGGCATAGAACATATTGCAGCGAATGCCGTGTGCGTGCGCCTTCTTTATCATATCCTCGTTGACGAAGGTCTCGTAGAATTGCACCTTTTCGCAGTTGAATTCAATGGCTCTTTCCACGATTTCCCAAGCGCGAGAGCCGAGGTGACCCACGCAAACGGGAATTTCGGGGGCAATTTTCTTGAACTGCTGAATCTGAATGTCCGTTTCAAGCATAAAGTATACGTGCTTTTCCGCATTGTACTGCTTAATAAGGTTAACGATTTTGTGAATCAGCTCCTCAGGATAAGGCTTATCGTACGAAAGGGGCTTCACGTGAATATTCATAATGACGTGACAGGAGAATTTCCTTAAAATGTCCTCAAATCTGACGATTTTAAGACCCTCCAAAAATTCGGAGCGCTTAATGCCAAAGTCAAATTGCTCAAGCTCGGCAAGCGTATAATCTACAATTTCGCCCGTGCCTGTTGAAACGCGCTCAAGACGCTTATCATGACAGGAAACAATTTCGCCGTCCTTGGTGGGCCAAAGGTCGAATTCAATCTCCTCAGCACCTAAGGCAACCGCCGCACCAAAGGCGAGCATACTGTTCTCGGGCAAAACGGCGTTGAAGCCGCGGTGCGAGCAAAGACGGGGATAGCCCATGGTCTTTTCATCGTTGATGATGGCCGTGCCTGCGGGGCGATATTGCCAGGGCTTGCGGCCGAATTCAATGTATTCATAGTGGGGTGCGGGAGGATTGCCGAAGCCTGCCGGCTTATAGTGCTTGTCCTTGGGGTCGAATTCTGCCGTTGCCATACCGAAGCGGCCACCCATATTGGCCAAAACCTTGCCGTAGGGCGAAACCATCATAGAAGCACCGCAGATGGTCGAGGCCTCGTCAAAGCTGACCGAGGCGCGAAGCACGTAGGCATTGGTGTTGTAGGCAAGGAAGCGGCACATCGTTTCAATGGCATCGTGACTGTCGCTTCTTTGCAACGAGCAGCCGATGATGATGTCTACGTTTTCTCTTGCAATCGCGGGAAACGCCTCGTAAAAATAAAAGTCGTAGCAGGTCAAAAAGCCGAAGCGCAAGCCCTCAAGCTCCAAAACGGTGGGGAAGGAGGGCTCAAAGGTGTAGTCGCTGTCAAGATCCAAATCGTAAAGCTCGGAGGGGGGCAGGTGCTTCTTGAAATACTTGCCCACAAGATTGCCTTCTCTGTCGTAGGCATAGGTTGTGTTGCGGTATTTGCCTTCCTCAACCTCGTAAAGCGCATTGACAAAGAGAAGTGCATGGCAGCGCTTGGCCGTTTCGATGCACTTGTCAAGCAAAATGCCGATGTACTTGTTGTGATAATAGAAGGTGTCCTCCTTGGTGGCGGTGGCACAGGGAACGTCGCTGTATTCGGGCAAAACGATGATGTCCAAGCTCTCGTCACACTTGTCGAGCATTTCAAGCTTATAGGCAAACAGCGCGTCACTTTGCGTAAGGTCTCTGGAGTACGGGGGCTGAATAACGCAGGCTTTCATAGCAGTTCCTTTCTCTTTATAAAGGACAAACCGATTTTTAAAAATCGGTTTGTCAGAAAATTATTCGGCAATAGGCTTCATCGTGGGGAAGAGCAATACGTCTCGAATGGAGGCGCTGTCGGTCAGAAGCATAACCAGACGGTCAATGCCAAAGCCGAGGCCGCCCGTGGGAGGCATACCGTATTCCATAGCAGTTACGTAATCGTAATCCACCTCGGAGCGAGAGGAGGGATCCTCTGCGTGCTTGGCGGCAACCTGCTTTTCAAAGCGTTCCTTCTGGTCAATGGGGTCATTCAGCTCGGAGAAGGCGTTGCCAAACTCGGTTGCGTTGATGAAATACTCAAAGCGCTCGGTGAAGGCAGGGTCCTCGGGCTTGCGCTTAGCAAGGGGGCTGTTCTCCACAGGATAGTCGTAAATGAAGGTAGGCTGAATCAGATGCTCCTCAACGAAGGCGTCAAAGAACTCGGCAAGAACGGTGCCCTTGGTGGCGTTGGCAGGAACCTCAACGCCCTTTTCCTTGGCAACGCGGCGCGCGTCCTCATCAGTTGCCCAATCGTTGTAGTCACAGCCGGAGTACTTCTTGACGGCCTCAACCATCGTCAGTCTCTCCCAATGCCCCATGTCGATTTCCTTGCCCATATAGCTGATAACGGTGGAGCCGCAAATCTTCTCAGCCAAAAGGGTGTAAAGCTCTTCCACCAGGTCCATCATACCCTTGTAATCGGTGTAGGCCTGGTAAAGCTCAACGGTGGTAAATTCAGGATTGTGCTTGGGGTCCATTCCTTCGTTGCGGAAGATACGGCCAACCTCATAAACGCGGTTCATACCGCCAACAATCAGGCGCTTCAAGTAAAGCTCGGTTTCAATACGCAGATACATATCCATATCGAGCGTGTTGTGGTGCGTGACGAAGGAGCGCGCGGAGGCGCCAATCTCCAAGGGAACGAGAATGGGGGTGTCAACCTCCAAAAATCCCTTGCCGTCAAGATAGTTGCGGATTTCCTTCAAAATACGGGAGCGCTTGATAAAGGTGTCCTTTACCTCAGGGTTAACAATAAGGTCAACGTAGCGCTGTCTGTAACGGATTTCCGTGTCCTTCAAGCCGTGAAACTTCTCGGGCAGGGGCAAAAGCGACTTGGCAAGCAGCTTGATTTCGGAAAGGTGCAGCGAAATTTCGCCCGTCTGGGTGCGGAAAACCACGCCCTTGATGCCAATGATATCGCCAATATCCCACTTCTTGAAATCGGCGTAAATTTCCTCGCCAACGTCATCGCGGCGCACGTACAGCTGAATCTGGCCCTCACCGTCGTACAAATGCACGAAGGAGGCCTTTCCCATAATACGACGGCTCATCATACGGCCTGCAAGAGAAACGGTCTTTCCCTCGTATTCCTCGTAGGAGGAAAGAATCTCTGTGGCAGAGTTGGTTACGTCATACTTGGTTTCAACAAAGGGGTTCTTCTGATTTTCGCAAAGTGCGGCCAGCTTGTCGCGGCGCACCTGCAATTCGGAGCTTGCGTTGATTTCCATAATGCTTCAAAATGCCTTTCTTAGTTGGTAGCGGCGCGGCGCACGTCAAGGACTTCCAAGCGGATGGTATTGCCGTTGGGAAGCTCAACGGAAACGGTCTCGCCCTTGGAGGTGCCAAGCAGAGCCATACCGATGGCGGACTGGTCGGAAATCTTTCCGACCAAGGGGTCGGTCTCGTAGGAGCCGACGATGTGGTAGTTCTTAACAGCGCCCGTGGTAAGATTCTTTACGTCAACCAAAGAGCCGACGGAAACCTTCGTGTGGTCAATTTCAGACTCGTCGATAACGTGCGCGTTGGCAATCATATCCTCAAGCTCAAGAATGCGGAGGTTGATTTTTGCCTCCTCGTTCTTAGCTTCATCGTATTCGCTGTTCTCGGAAAGGTCACCGTAGCTTCTTGCCTTGGCGATTTCCTCCTTAACCTCGATAAAATGTACCTTCAGGTCGGCAAGCTCGTCTTGCAGGGCCTTGAAGCCCGCGGGGGTGTAGGTTTTCATTTCAGCCATGATAATTCTCCCTTATATATAAAAAATGGTGGTTAACGAAATTAGTGGAACATATCCGAGCCATCCGAGCGCTTTTGCGCGCTGAACAGCGTGTCCTCTGCCGTTTTGCGTCCGCGTCTGATAAAGAAGAAGAGCAAAACGAGAATGGAAAGCAGCATAACGCAAAGAACGCCGAGCATAATCCAAAGCACGAGCGTCACGTTTCCGTTGTTGCCTGAAGGAGGAAGCGTCGGCACCGCGGGCTCTTTGGAAAGGTCAACGGATTCAATATAGGATACGGCCGCTTGCAGCTGGGTGTCTAACTCGTATGGCAAAAGGAACAGGTTGGTGGACTTGGCCTCGTCGCTGAGTGAAACAACTCTGTCGGGCGTAATGCCAACCTCGTGGTAGTTTTCCGAAAGCGGCGGCGCATAGTAGAAGGCCGTCAGATACAGATAGCCTCCGTTAGTAAAGCTATAGCTGCTTTGGCCAACGCCCTTGCCGTAGGTGGTCTCGCCGATGATTTCAGCATACTCAAAATCGCGCAGACAGGAAACGAAAAGCTCAGAGGCGCTGACGGAGCTACCGTTGCATAAAACGGCAATGGGCTTCGCAATGGAGTGGTTCTTTGCCTTTTCAAAGCCGTTTTTGTAGGCATTCGGCATATAATCCTCCAGCGAATAGATGGATCTTGCGCTTCCGTCACTGTATTGTATGCGCACCAAGGGAATATTGGTGTTTTCGGGCAAAATGTAATCCAGAATACCAAGCACGCTTGTCAGCAATCCGCCGAGATTGTTGCGCACGTCGAAGATATACGATTCAACCCCCTCTGCCTCCAGGGCCTCAACGGCGTCGCAGAACTGCGGGAAGGTTATCTCGTTGAAGGTGGAAATGCGGATAAAACCGATTTTTCCGTTTTGCGAGGAAATGGTTTCGTAGGTGACGCTGGAGGAGGTCGTTTGGCGGCGCTCCATGGTGAAGTGCAGAATTTCGCTGCCACGGCGAACGGAAACGGTCACAAGAGTGCCCTCTTCTCCGCGAATCAGGTCAATAGCATCGTTGTAGCCGATTTTGGCAAAATCCTCGCCGTTAACGGCAACGATAACGTCACCGCCTAAAATTCCTGCCTCCTCGGCCGAGGAGCCTCGGAAAACCTGCACGACCTCTGCATAGCCGTCATCCGTTAAAAGAACCGAAACGCCAATGCCAACGTAGTGAACCGAGGCGTCCTGCGAGGCCAAATCCTCTTCGGTATAGTAGTAACCGAATTTGTCACCGATAATCTGCTGGTAGCCGCGAATCAAGGCGGCGTTGAACTGATCCTCCCCGTCCATCCTGTCAAGATAATAGCTGGTGCCGAGAAGGAAGCAAACCTCGGAGGCAACGTCTGCAAAGTTGACAAATTCGCCAACGTAATACAAGTAATATAAATAATTGGTGCTAACGAGCTTTCCGGGGTCAAAGGAAAGCGTGCCGGCGCGGAAAAGGGCGGCGTTCGTTTCGTAAGCCGAAAGCACCTCGTCCATATCAAGCGGTTTGCCAAGACTGTCCTTGAAAACCTCGCCCGAGGCGCGAAGACGGGCAACCTCCTCCTCTATTGCATCTGCCGCCGTCAGAAAGGCAGCGGAAACGGCCGCCTCGACCGTCTCCTCGTCAAAGGCAGAATAATCTATTGCCGAAGCATGAAGCGGAAGGAGCGAGACGAAAAGACAAAGCAACAAAAGAAGAAGGGGTAATTTTTTGAGTGTTTGTTTCATACGTGTTCCTTGCTTTGCCGCGATTGCGGCAGAAAATAGAGCAAAATCAGAACTTGGTGGGCTTGTTGGTCAGATATTTCTTAACCATCAAGGCAACCTTGAAGGTGATGGCCTGATCAAAGTTACGCAGGTCAAGACCCGTGATTTTGCGGATTTTTTCCAAGCGGTAAACCAAGGTGTTACGGTGTACAAAGAGGTTACGCGAGGTCTCCGAAACGTTCAGGTTGTATTCAAAGAAGCGCTGCACGGTGTCAAGCGTGTCCTTATCCAAGGATTCAAGAGAGCCCTTTTTGAAGACCTCCTGCAAGAAAATGTCGCAAAGGGTGGTGGGCAGCTGATAAATCAAGCGGCCAATGCCCAGATTTTCATAGCTGATGATATTCTTTTCCGTGTCAAAGACCTTGCCGACCTCAAGGGCAACTCTTGCTTCCTTGTAGGCGCGTGCCAAATCCTTCAGCCCCGTTACGATGGTCGAGATACCAATGGAAACCTTGGAATAAAAATCGGCGTTGAGCGTTTGCGCGATGGAAGCGGCCAGCTCCTCCACCTCCTCGGGCTCCTCGGTGGTGATTTCCTTAACCAGAACGATGTCCTGATCACCAACGCTGATGACGTAATCGGTGTTTCTGTCGGGGAAAATGCTTTGCACAATTTCAAAGGGGAGCATATCCGTTCTGTTGTAGAACTTGATAAGGAAAATCACGCGAGAGGCCTCGCTGTCAAAGTGCATCTCCTTGCTCTTGATGTAAATATCGCTGGGCAGGATGTTGTCGAGAATGATATTCTTGATAAAGGAGCTCTTGTCGTAGCGCTCGTCATAGAGGCTCTTGATATTGCCAAAGGCAACGGAGAGAATGCCGATAAGAGAGTCGGTGCTTGCGTCCTCTCCCTCTACCATCAGAATATAGTCCGTTCTACCGTTCACGTTGAGATAACGGTATGTAAAGCCGCCCTGGTGCAAAAGCCCCTGCGCAAAGGAAAGCTCCTCTCGTACTCCGGGAAGAATCTCGCCGATGCGGCGCAAATCGCTGCAAGCCACCAAAACGTCGGTTTCGTCCATAATACCTATAACGCCCTTGACGGTATCCTTCATTTGATGAATCACATTTTGGAACAAACGGTTTGCCATTTTTGCGACCATAGCTTCTGCCTTGCAAAAGCTTCCTTTCCTTTTATGAATAGATAATAACAGCAAAAGAGAGAAAGTCGGATTTCGTTTTTTGCCGACACCTTTTGCTTTTTATTTGTTTAACCTGCACTATATTTTAACGGATAATTGGTTATTTTGCAATAGGAAAATGAAAAAATTTCATAAAAATTCACTATTTGTTTTGTATAAGTTGCCAAAAAAGCGGATTTCTGGCTTTTTTTACCAAAAATCCGCTTTTGTTATCAAAAAATGAAGGTGCATTATCTTTCAAAAAAAGCAGAAAGCACCGAGAGCGCATAAAGCGAGGCCGTTTCACAGCGCAGTATCCGTCGGCCAAGCCCCGTCAAGAGAAGTCCTGCCTCCTTTGCCTCCTCGGCCTCCCCTTCGGAAAAGCCGCCCTCACTGCCGACAATCACCGCAATAGAGGAGGGAAGCGCCTCCTTTGGAAGAGGGGCAAGTCTCTCGCGGATGAAAAGCGGGCCCTCGCCCTCGTAACAAAAAAGGGCGAGAGGATGCTTTTGGCATTCTGCTATCATATCGGAAAAGGAGAGGGGGGCTGAAACGGTGGGCAGGATGCCTCTGCCGCATTGCTTGGCGGCCTCCTCTGCAATCTTGCTTTGGCGCGCAAGGGTGTGGCTGATTTTGTCTGCCTTGGGCCTTTTAATGCATCGACTGCTCTCAAAGGGCACGATGCGGTAAGCGCCAAGCTCCACGGCCTTTTGAATGATAAATTCCAGCTTGTCTGCCTTGGGATAGCCCTGATACAGATAAATCTTGGTGGGAAGCTCGCCCTCGTCCTCTCTTCTTTCAAGGACGGTGGCCTTAACCGTTTCACCGTCCATCTCGCAAAGACGGCAAAGATAAAGGCCTCCCTCTCCGTCGGAAAGGGTAATCTCCTCGCCCACCGCCATACGAAGCGCGAAGGAAATATGGTGGGCGTTTTCACCCTCTAAGAGCGCAACACCGTCTTGAATTTTGTCGGCAGACACGAAAAAGCGGGGCATCGTCAGGCCTCCTTGCGATGCGCAAGAATGGCGCACCAGTCGCGCTCGGTATCAACCGTATCAATTTCCCAGCCGTTTTCCGCAAGCGCCGCCTCAACGTCCTTGCGGCGAGGCTCGATAATGCCCGAGAAAATCGCCTTGGCGTTTTTCGTTGTGCAAGCAGGAAGTGCGGGAATCAGGCGAAGCACGATATCGGCCACGATGTTGGCTAAAACGAAATCGTAACGGCCGTTTTCGATAGAAACGTCCTTAACCAAATCCGAAACGATGCAGGTGATATTCTTTGCTCCGTCGGAAGCAACGTTCTCCTCGGCAACGCGAACGGCCACAGGGTCAATATCCGTGGCAAGCACAGAGGCAGCGCCAAGCTTTGAGGCGCAAAGGGCAAGAATGCCGCTTCCCGTGCCAACGTCAAGCACGCGCTCGCCGCCCGAAAGAGCCTCTTGCATCAAAAGCATGACAAGACGGGTGGTTTCGTGCGTTCCCGTGCCGAAGGCCATGCCGGGATCCATGCGGATAATGGCCTCGTTTTCGGAGGGAGTGTATTCCTCCCAAGCGGGAACAACGGTCACGCGGCCCAAGGGAATGGGGTGGTAGTATTGCTTCCAGGCCTCTGCCCAGTCCTCCTCCTTCATGCCCTCGGTGGAAAGCGCGCCTTCAACGCCCGTTTCCTGCAATCTGTCCTTGATAAAGGCAATGGCCTCTCTGGGATTTTCCTCCGCAGGAAGAAAAACGGAAACCGCAATGTGCGTTTTGTCGGCGTTCAAAATCGCCTCGTCAATCAAAGCGCCGTAAAGCCCGTCGGTCGTCACGTCGCTGTAATCCTCTATCATCAGGCCGTTTTCAAGCATACTCATCATCGCGCAAAGAAGCTCCTCGTCCGTCTTCTTGCCGCGAAGCGTTAGCTTAATCCATTCGTTGCTCATTGGTTGTTTTTTCCTTTCTCGGTATCGTCAAAAATTGTGTTAAGCGCGGCAACGTCCAAGGTTAGCTGCGCGCAAAGCGCCTCTGCGGAGGGAAATTTCTTCTCGTCGCGCAGGCGCTTGATGAAGGAAACGGAAAGCGTCTTTCCGTACAAATCGCCCGAAAAGGCGGGAATGTGCGTCTCCATACGGGTCTCTCCCGCGCCCTCAACCGTCGGGCGCGTGCCAACGTCCGTAATGGCAGGGTAGCGCTTTTCACCGATAAAAATCTCCGTTGCGTAAACGGCAGGTGCAGGTAAAAGCGCACGGGGCTTCATGTTGGCCGTTGGAAAGCCCCAAGTCTTGCCAAGCGCCTTGCCGCGCAAAACCTCGCCCGTAAGCGAATAAGGCCGCCCAAGCAATAGTGCCGCCTCTTCAACCGCACCCGCCTTCAAAAGCGCGCGGATGCGCGAGGAGGAAATCACCTCTCCGCTTTCATATATCGCAGGGATGATAAGCGAGGAGGGAAGCAGCGAAAGCAAATTCTCGGCCGTTGCCGAGGCGTTTTTGCCGAATCTGAAATTAAAGCCGCAAACGGCCGCACGAGCGCGGCAAACGCCTTGTAAACAGTTCTTTACAAAATCCTCGGGTGAAAGGGAACGAACGGCATCGAAATCAACCAAAAAAACGGCTTCGATGCCCGCCTCCTCAAGCAGACGAAGCCGCGTGCTTTCGTCGGTCAGGGGCGCTTTGCCCTTAAAGGTGCCCGAAAAGGTAAAAACGGCGGGCTTAACGCCAAGAGAGCTTGCCAAGCGCACGGTCGCGTCAAGAAGCGCTCGATGGCCGCGATGAACGCCGTCGAAAAAGCCGAGCGCCGTCACCGTTTCAAAGGAAACGGGGGCACAGGGCAAGGAAAGAATGGAAAGCATAAAAGCCCTCTTTTCTGTCGAAATATCAAGAACAAGGCTTTGGAAAAAAGCCTTCTTTAAGTATAGCATAGCTTTCCGTGCTTGTCAAGGGAAGAGAGGCGCTTTACTCTCTTTGGCCGCTTTCTCTTTCTTCTTTCCCTCTTTTTCTCATTGACAAGAAGGGAAAGCTATGGTAAAATAACGGTGTATAAATTTTACAAAAGGCGGTTTTTGGCAATGGGTAAATTAAATGTAAAAAGAACTATTTTTATCGGCCTTGCGTTCTTGTCTATCTCGGCTTTCTGGCAGTTTTATGATCAGGTTATTCCCTATCTGCTCGAATTTTCCTTTGGCGATACGCTGGAGGCTATTTTTGGACAGGGAAGTAAAACGGCCGTTACCAACGTTATTATGTCCTTTGACAACATATTGGCACTCTTTCTTTTGCCTCTTTTTGGTACGCTTTCGGATAGAACGGCCACGCGCCTTGGCAAAAGAACGCCCTATATCGTGGGCGGAACCCTTTTAGCCGTTCTTTTCCTCGCTTTGATGGGCATTGCCGAAAAAATTGACAATTTTCCCATCTTCTTCATCGCCCTCTTCCTTCTGCTTCTCGCGATGAGCACCTATCGCTCTCCTGCCGTTGCCCTGATGCCCGATTTGACGCCGGCGCCCCTGCGTAGCCGCGCGAACGCCATCATCAACCTGATGGGAACGGTTGGCGGCGGTGTTTCCCTCGTTCTCGTGATGCTGTTGGTGAAAAAGGAAAAGCTGCCGGACGGAACGAGTGCCCCTGCCTCAAGCACGGTCTACCTTCCCGTCATTCTGGCGCTTGCCGCTTTTATGCTTCTGGCCGTTGGCATTTTCCTTCTGACCGTCAGGGAAAGGAAAACAGCAGCGCTCGTTCGTCAGGAAATTGAAGACTCCGAGAAGGACGCGCCCAAAACCGTCCATCTTGCCGTCAGCCAGAAGGAAAGCAGACGCTCGCTTCTTTTTATCCTTCTTTCCGTGTTCCTTTGGTTTATGGCCTATAACGGTGTCACCACCGCCATCTCCCGCTACTGTGAAAACGTCTTTCATATCGGCGTTTCCGAGTCCTCGGGCTTTACTCTCGTTGCCCTCGTTGCCGCCGCTATTGCCTTTATTCCCGTTGGCGCCCTTTCCTCGAGAATCGGCCGCCGTCCCGTTATTTTCATCGGTATTGGCCTGATGCTTTCGGGCTTTATCGCCGCCACCTTTATGGATGCGGCGCTCTTCGCCTCTGCCAAAATCGTCTTTTACGTGGTCTTCGCTATGGTCGGCATCGGTTGGGCCGCCATTAACGTCAACTCCTTCCCGATGGCTGTGCAAATCAGCAGTGAGGAGGATGTCGGTAAGTACACGGGCTATTATTACGCCTTTTCTATGGCCGCTCAGGTGGCAACTCCCATTGTGTCAGGCTTCCTGATTTCTGCCGTCCGCAAGGCCTATCCTGACTTCGGCTACCGAATCCTGTTCCCCTATGCCGCCATCTTTATGGTGCTTGCCGCCGTCTCTATGTGCTTCGTGAAGCACGGTGACGTCAAGGCCGAAAAGAGAAGTGTGCTTGAAAGCTTTGATGCGGCAGATTGATTGAAAGCCGTCTTTACCTTGTGCATTTGAAAGGAAACAAAAATGCCTGCTATATTTTACGTCCTCGTAGCGCTTGCCTCGCTTTTTCTTCTGTATCTCCTTCTTTTGATGACGGGGGCAAGGAGAAGAGCGGCCGTGCCCTTTATGCACGCTGCCTATGCGCACCGTGGGCTTTGGAGCAAGAAATTTGCCGAAAATTCGCTTTCCGCCTTTGCTGCGGCTGTCAAGGCGGGGGTCGGTATCGAGCTTGATGTGCAGCTCTCCAAGGACGGTGAGGTCGTCGTTTTCCACGATGACCATCTGAAGCGTGTAACGGGGGTTGATGCCCGCGTGCGTGAAAAAACGGTCAAGGAGCTTGCCTCTCTTTCTCTTTCCGAAACAGAGGACGGTGTTCCCACCTTGAAGGAGGTCTTGGAGCTGGTTGGCGGCAGGGTGCCTCTTTTAATCGAGCTGAAAAGTGAGTATCAAAGAACCCTTCTTTGCGAAAAAACCGCCGCGATTTTAGACGGCTATAAGGGCGACTATATGATAGAGTCCTTTCACCCCCTGATTGTCGGTTGGTTTCGTCGGCACCGTCCCGCCGTTGTGCGCGGACAGCTGTATTCTTGGGTCTTTAACAAGAAAACGGGTCGCTCGGCGGCGATGCTCGTGCTTTCGCTTTTGCTCTTGAATGTCTATGCGCGTCCCGATTTTATGGCCTACGATATTGAGCATACCGCCTCGCTCCCTCTTCGCCTTTCATTCCTCTGGCGGCCCTATCGGGTGGCTTGGACGGTAAGGAAAAAAGAAGAGCTATTAAAGGCCAAGGGTGCGGACACCGTTATTTTTGAAAGCATTGAGGAGGATGTTCTCGGTGCCATAAAAGGAGACACAGTATGACCTTTGAGCTTGTCGCAACCTGTCTTTTCGGCTTGGAAAGATTGCTTGGCGAGGAAATAGACGCCTTGGGCTTTCACCGCACGGGAACGATAGACGGCCGCGTTTTCTTTCAGGCTGACGAGGACGGCATTGCCCGTGCCAACGTCAATCTGCGCTTTGCCGAGCGCGTCTATATCCGTCTTGGTCATTTTCGCGCCGAAAGCTTTGATGCGCTTTTTGAAGGCACGAAGGACTTACCCTGGGAGATGTGGATAGGGAAGAGCGATGCCTTTCCCGTCAAGGGACACGCCATTCATTCCAAGCTTTTTTCCGTGCCCGACTGTCAGAAAATCGTCAAAAAGGCGATAGTTGAGCGCTTGAAGCGGCAATACGGCCTTTCTTGGTTTGAGGAAAGCGGCGTTAAATATCAGGTGGAATTCTTTATATTGAAGGATGAGGCCTCCCTGATGATTGATACCACGGGCGTGCCCCTGCACAAAAGAGGCTACCGTATCGAAGCGAACGATGCACCCATCAGAGAAACCTTGGCCGCCGCCATTGCCGCCATTTCCCGCCCCCTGCCGCACGTGCTTTTGTGGGACCCGCTGTGTGGGTCGGGCACCATTGCCATTGAGGGCGCGATGATTGCCAAAAAAATTGCGCCCGGTAAAAAGCGCGCCTTTGCCGCTATGGATTTTTCCGCTATTCCGAGCGGTGCTTGGCAGCGCGCGCGTGAGGAGGCGCTTGATTTAGAGGAGAATAACGGCTTTGAGGCCTTTGCCAGCGATATTGACCCGCGCGCCGTTTCTCTTGCCGAGGCCAACGTCAAAAGGGCGGGCCTTTCCGATAGCGTCCGTTGCTTTGAGGCCGACGCGCGCCTTATTAAAAAGCTTGACCGCCGCGGCACTATTGTCACCAATCCTCCCTACGGAGAGCGGCTTGGAACGCTTGAGGAGGCAAGAGCGCTCTATCGGCAGCTTGGCCCCTGCTTCCGTGAGCTTGCACCCTGGCAGGTGTACGTTATCACTTCGGATAAGGAGTTTGAGCGCTATTACGGCCGCCGCGCCGATAAGGTGAGAAAGCTGTATAACGGTATGATCCCCTGCACCCTCTATCAATATTTCCAAAACAAAAAATAAAGCCTTGTATAAACAAGAATAAAAATGAAAGCATTTTCCATACTACAAAATGGAAGATGCTTTTTTGTTTTCAATAAACAGAAGGAAAGGAATTTTATGCAAAGGCTAACGGAAAATTATAAGGAAAATCTTGCGTTTTTGAAGCTGCGCCTTGCTCCCGAGGATAGCTTTGACGTCATTTGCCGTGAAATATTGATAGGGAAGGATAAGGCGGCTCTTTTCTATATTGACGGCTTCACGAAGGATGGGGTGATGCAGAAGCTTATGCAGCACTTTATGGGCTTGAAGAGCCTGCCGGACGCCCAAACCTTTGCCTCTGTCAACCTGCCCTACGTTGAGGTGGACGTCATTTCGGAAATCGAGCCGCTTATAACCGCCGTTTTGTCGGGGGCCTCCGTGATGATAGGAGAGGGCTTCGGCGCCTCTGCCGTTGTGATTGACAGCCGTACCTATCCCGCAAGGCAAACCGAGGAGCCCGATAGCGACAGGGTGATGCAGGGGGCGCACGACGGCTTTGTCGAAACCCTGATTTTCAATACGGCGCTCATCCGCCGTCGCATCCGCGACCCGCGCCTCGTGATGCATTATGAGAATTTAGGCGGAAGCTCGCGTACCGATGTGGTTGTCAGCTATATCAAGGGCAAGGCAGACGCCAAATATGTGAAATGGCTGATAGGAAAACTTCGCTCCGTTCATCCCGAATCGCTCACGATGGGGGCGCAAAGCCTTGCTGAATGCCTGATACGCCGCCGCTGGTATAACCCTTTTCCGAAAATACGGTACTTGGAGCGCCCCGATGCCGCCGCGGCAGAGCTGATGGAGGGAAGGGTGCTTATCCTTTGCGACAATTCGCCGCAGGTAATGGTGCTTCCCACCACCATTTTTGACTTTATGCAGGAAACGGACGATTATTATTTTCCCTTGGTAACGGGGTGTTATCTGCGCATGATTCGGCATTTCGTTTTCTGGATGGCCCTCTTCCTTTTGCCCGCGTGGTATCTTTTGGTACAAAACGCCGCCGTGCTCCCCCCGTGGCTTGATATCTTCGTGCCAAAGGAGACGGGCAGACTCCCGCTTCTTTTGCAAATATATCTTGCCGAGCTTGCGATTGACGGGCTCAAGCTCGCCTCGATGAATACTCCAAGTATGCTAACCAATTCGCTCAGCATCATCGGCGGCTTGATTCTCGGCGAGTTCGCGGTGGATATCGGCTGGCTCTCAACGGACGTAATTTTTTATATGGCCATCGTCGCCATCGCAGGCTTCACCCAGCAAAACCGAGAGCTTGGCTACGCCGTCAAGCTGCTTCGGATGATATGGCTTGCCCTTACCGCCCTTTTCGGCCTTTGGGGCTTTGTCGGCTTCGGCCTCGTCATCCCCCTGCTTCTCTTTTTCAACAAAACGGTCAACGGTGGAAAAAGCTATCTCTATCCCCTCATCCCCTTCGCGCCCAAGGCCTTTTTCCGCCTCTTTCTGCGCCTTGGCAAGAACGACGTAAGAGTAGAGCCTTACCCCGATAAGATAGAAAAGCTTTGATGGGATTTTGCGCCTTGCACCGCGCCCACCAAAAAAGAACACAGACCACAAAAAGAGGTCTGTGTTCTGCTATATTAGTCAAGTGCAGCTTAGGTATGCGCTTTACTCCTTGATTCTCAGCGTTTTGCCCGAGCCAATCTCGTACAAAACACCGTCAACATCGAACCAAAGATCAATCAATGTGGGATTGTATACCGTATAGCCGTCTGCGCTGTAAATCAGGCTCTTGTATGCCTCTACATAATCGTGAATTTCCATATTGGTGGCATACCATATTTCGGGATTGTTTGTTTGCCTTGGCGGATAGCCTACCACGCTCCTTCTCGTGTCAAGAGCCTTTCGCGGCATAAAACGCCGCAGGGCAAGAAAAAAAGAGGGACAACCCTCCAAACGCTTTGATATGATCGGGGCAAGTGTAGCGGAATAGAACGCCCCAAAAATCACGGCAAAGCCGTGGATATCATCAATGCGAAGCATTGTATATCACCAAGGCGTAAGCCTTGTATATCATCAAGCCGCAGGGAAATGCACGCTGGCGCGTGATGAGATACAAGGGCGGCTTGCCGCCCCTGATGATATACGAATGTATATCTCGCCGCAGGCGAGTTATACATTCAATGATATGCCAAGCCTGCGGCTTGGATAAAAAAATCCTCGTTCCGAAGAACGAGGATTTTTTGGCTGCGGAATAGGGATTCGAACCCCAACAAACAGAGTCAGAGTCTGTCGTGCTACCGTTACACAATTCCGCATCAGCGCGGATATTATTATAGCAATATCTTTCCCATTTGTCAAGCATTTTTTCAATTTTTTTAAAAAAGTTTTTTCGTGGGCTATTTTTTGCCGAAAAAAAGGGAAAAAGGCAAGAAAAAGGGCAAGAAGGCGAAAAAAATCTTGTAAATTCGAGAGCCATTCGGCATTCAGAGGGCACTTCTATATATCCTCTTTACAAAAGGAAAGGAGTATGCTATAATTCTCTTATACTAGTATGGAAAACACAGAAAGAGGCTTCAATATGAAAAAACTCTCCCTCATCCTTCTTTGTGCGCTTTTGCCGCTCACCCTTTCCTCTTGCACCGTCAATCTGATAGGAAAAACGGTAGAGGTGCCTTGGTACGTGCTAGCCATCGCCTTGGCGCTCGTTTTCGTCTTGGTGTATATGCGATTGCTTTCGCAAACCTACATTTGCCCCCATTGCAATGAAGAATTTAAGGCCAAATGGTATCAATTTTCCGTTTCTCTCCATTATATGGACAAGAGAATGTTGAAATGCCCCAAGTGCAAAAAGAGAAGCTTTTGCAAGATAAAGAGAATGTAAAGGAAACAGCAATGAGTAACGAAAAATACCGCGTAGAAGAACGCATTTTTATGTTGGATTGTGCGCGTAAATACTATACGCCCAATTGGATAAAGCGCTTGATTGTTGAGCTTGCCGCGGCAGGCTACAATGCCCTGAGCATTCATTTCTCCGAGGACATCGGCATGCGCTTGGAGTCCAAAACGTATCCGTGGCTTGCGGGGGGCGACTATTCGCTTTGCGTATACGGCGCGGCAAACGGCTGTCCCGAGGACGATGATAAATATATCACGCAAGAGGAAATGGCGGATATCGTTCGCTTCGCGCAGGCAAACGGGCTTGAGGTGATTCCTTCCCTTGATTCTCCCGGACATATGAACTACGTTGTCAAGAAGTATAACGCACATTTCAAGACGGACATCGGCAACTATTTTCACAAGGATGGCAAGGTTTCCATCGTTCACGGCTCCAGCGTCAACAAGGAAGAGGCGCAAACCGCCTATTCGCGCGGCATTGATATTATCAATCCCGAGGCGCTTGCCTTTGCCAAGAGCCTGTATACCGAGTACGGCCTCTTTTTCCGCGAGCTTGGCTGTACCAAGTTTGACATCGGCGGAGACGAGCTTCTCGGCTTTGGCGAAACCATCGACGAAACGCTCTCCAAATGGCAAAACCTTGACCATTGGCGCGACTACGCGCGAAAGGTAACGGGCAACGAAAACGCCGTGGCCTATGACGCCTTCGTGCTTTACGTCAATGACCTTTGCGCGCTTTTGCGCGCACTTGGCTATACCTCGCTCCGTATGTGGAATGATGACGCCTACCGTAGCTTTGATACAGGCTATACGGGCGTTACCCAGCTTGACCCTGCCCTTGAAATGCAGTATTGGCTTCCCACCGCGAACGATAGCAAAAACACCCCTGCATTCTATCTGGATAAGGGACACGCCCTGTATAACTTTAACCATTATTATACCTATTACACCCTCGGCTTTGGCTCCGTGCATCACGTTACCCCCGAAATGATAGAGGAAAGCTTTAACGCCTACGTGATGGATCACGAGCATCCCGAAAACAACCTTGAAGCCCCCAATGCGCGCGTTTTGGGCGGTGGCTATTGTCTTTGGAGCGACACCCCTGCGGCAGAAACCGAGGACGAGATCTTGGAGCATATCAAGCCCTACATCGCCGCCATCGGCAAAAAGCTTCAGGGCAAATAATAAGGTAAGAAGAAAGGAAAAACGCTATGTACCGCATCTATGTTGTATTCACCTGTCTGCCCGGCCAGAGAGAGGCCTTCGTTGCAAGACTGAAAAAGGAGGGCATCCTCTCCGCCATCCGCGCCGAGGACGGTTGCCACAAGTACGATTTCTATTTTTCCGAGGCAGACCCCAACGAGCTTTTGTTGGTTGAGGCATGGGAAACCAAGCGCCATCAGGAAATTCACATTGAGCAGCCGCATATGGAGCGTATGCGTGCCTTGAAGGACGATTACGTTAAGTCCACGGTGCTGAAGGAATACAAGGCTTTATAAAAGACACGATGAAGACACTTAAGCAAAGCCGTATAGGTAGCTTTCTCGCTGTTTCGGCAGTATATATTCTTGCCGGTGCCCTTGGGGCCTTTGTTTACGGCAGGCTCCCTTTGCCTTGGTATCTGGCACTTCTTGTGGCGGATGCTCTTGCCACCGTTTTTACCTTTCTTTTCAGCCTTATCTTTCAAAATGCCTCGGTGTATGACCCCTATTGGAGCGTACAACCTCCCGTGATTCTTCTGGCCTTCGCCGCCGACAAGGAGATAACGTTCTTTGGCGCTCTTTTGCTCTTCGTCGTTCTTTTGTGGGGTGTGCGGCTGACGGCCAACTGGGCGTATACCTTCGGTGGACTCAATCATCAGGATTGGCGTTACACCATGCTGCAAGAAAAAACGGGGGCCTTTTATCCCCTTATCAATTTTATCGGCATTCATATGGTGCCAACGCTCGTGGTTTACGCCTGCACCCTTCCTGCCGTCTATGCCCTGATACACGGGCTCTCGGCAAATGCGGGAAGCATTGCACTTTTGGGTGTTTCTTTATGCGCCATTCTGTTGCAGGGAACGGCAGACGTGCAAATGCACCGTTACCGCAAAAGCAAGGATGCCCCCTTCAACCGCCACGGGCTTTGGAAGTATTCCCGTCATCCCAACTATCTTGGCGAGCTATTGATGTGGTGGGGCGTTGCTCTTTCGGTGGTGTCCTTAGCGCCTGCTGCATGGGGGCTCTTGCTTGGCGCCCTTGCCAATACCGTTTTGTTTTTCGCTGTCAGTATTCCTATGGCAGACGGCAGACAGTCCCGAAAGGATGGCTTCGCCGCTTACAAGCAGGAAACTCGCGCCCTGTTACCCATTCCCAAGCACCGTTAAGGTGTCTTGCTGCCCGAACCCGAAAGCAGAATGCTCTCAACGGAGCAATAGACTGTTGGGCTCGGGCATTTTTTTGGCAAAAAGCAAGAAAATATCTTGACAAATACGATTTTTTTCTGTATAATTTTGGTTGTAAATGGCGCAAAAACGAACAATATATTGTGCGCAAAAAAGAACAATATATTGTTCGCCAAAACGAACGGTAAAAGGGAAGCACTATGAAATATATGACAATAGATGAGATAGCAAAGAAATGGGGAGTCTCCAAAAGGCGCGTGCAGGCGCTTTGCACGGCGGGGCGAATTGAGGGTGCCATGCGGCACGGGCGCGCTTGGATGATACCGGAAACGGCCGAGCGCGGCGCTGACGGAAGAACCAAAGCAGGCAGACAGGAACGGACAAGCGCCGTCGTGACGGATATGCCCCTGCCGCGCAAGACCCCCTTTCTTGATATGACGGATTTATATACCGTGCCCGGCACGGCAGACGCCGCAATCGAAAGGCTTGCTTACAATCACGAGGCCGAGGTTCTTTTCGAGGCTGAAATTGCCTATCTGCGCGGTGAAATTGATAAGGTGTACGAAAGAGCGAATTATCTTTTAAATAAGCATTCGGGCTTTTACGCCGTGCAGTCCGCAGGAATGCTGCTTGGCCTTTGTGCCGTTTGGCGCGGCGACGTTTCTATGTGGAACAATGCGAAGATGCATATGTGCGAAGCACCCTGTAAAACGGATAAGGACAGAGATATCGTCACCTTTTCCTTAACCGCCTTGGATAGCGCGCTTTTTGACGCGCGCTCCTTTCCTGCGTGGTTTAAGGTGGGCAATTTTGAGCTTTTGCCCTCCGATGCGCTCCCTGCCGCCAAGGTTTTTTACGCCAAATATCTGTATGCCTTGGCCTACGGCGTTGCCACGAAGCAGCACACAATTGAGGGGGTACAGGGCTTGGCGATGATGAATATGCTCCCGATGATTTTGGAGCCGATGGTCTCGCAGGCGGCGGCCGACAGGCTCGTCGTTCCCGAAATTTATCTGCGGCTTGTGTCGGCCGTTGTGTACCATAACGTCGGCAAAGTCGAGGAGGCAACGCGGCATCTGGACCGCGCCATCGCCTTAACCCTGCCCGACAGGCTTTACGGACTCTTGGCCGAGCATTATCGAGCCTTCAGCTATCTTTTGGAGGAGCGCTTGGCCTTGGCAAGCGAAGAGGCGCTCTTGGCCGTTCGAGAGCTGCAAAAGCCTCTTGCCGCTAATTACGCCAAGCTGAGCAATGCCGTGCAGAAGCGCAATATGGCGGCCAATTTGACAAGCCGCGAGCGCGAGGTGGCAAGGCTTGCCGTTTTTGGCTTCTCCAATCAGGAGATTGCCGACAAGCTCGGTATTTCCTTGGCAAGCGTCAAGCAATCCCTGAGAAGCGCAACACACAAGGGTAACGTGCAAGGGCGTCACGAGCTGGCCTCTATTCTTTAACATAGTCCTTTATATGAAAAACGGATATTTCATCTTTCCGATGCTTTGGGAAGAGAGATATCCGTTTTTTGCGCTTTGCGATATCCGCTTTTGGCAAAAGGCGCCGTCCGCCATCGTCAAAAAAATCGGTTTTGGGAGATAGAATTTTCAAAAGCGAGCCTGTATACTGAATACAGAAAATGCGTATAGCCTTTTCGCAAGAGCTTCTCTTTGTGCAACGTTAGGAAGGGAGGCCTTGCTCTATGAAGATACATAAACGCACTTTTATGAAAACAGAAAGGAAAAATTATGTTGACCAAGAAAGTAAACCTCAAAAAAGTATGGCAGATAGGAATCGTGGCTCTCTGCATTTTGCTCCTTCTGCCCTTCGCAATGCACACAGCGGCCGATACTGCCGATGCGTATATTATACGTGAAAAAACGATGCTACATTACGATAGCTTGGCAGACGCACTTTCTGCCGCACAGGACGGGGACACCGTCTATATGAATGGAGATGTTACCCTCACCGAAACGCTCCTTATCGACAAGGAGATTACCTTGGAGGGCAATGATTTCTCCATTACAACTTCGGCCGAAATCGGCATGAACATTTCCGCTTCCGCAACCGTTCGCAATTTGACCCTTCAAAGTCAAAACGGCGAGCGCGGCATCAACGTGATTGATCAGGTAGAGCTTCTGCTTGAGGGCGTGACGGTAGAGGGCGTTGATTATTACGCCTTGAATGTTCCCCGTCTTGGCGCAGGAAGCCAAATCACCGTGCGCAATTCTCGCCTTAGCGGCTGGGCCGCCGTTAACGTCTGGGGCGAGGGCACGACTGTTTCAATTGAGAATTCGGTGCTCTACGGCTATAATAAACACGCAGGCGAGAGCTTCGGCGTTATCGTGGCAAACGACCCCGAGATAGCCATTTCCGTTATCGGCGACAGCGAAATTATCGCAGAGGCTGTTGACGGTGCCTCGCAGGCAATCGTGCAGCTTTCAAGGATAGAATCCATTGATGCAGACGCAGAAAAGGCCAGCATCTCTATCAGCGGAACGGTCAGGATTCAATCCGGCAATTCGCTGAATACCTTGACGGTTGATGGCGCTGTTGCCAAGGTGCATAACACCTATTACGGCTCCTTAGAGGACGCTATTGCTAATGCAAACGGCGAAACCGTCTACTTGCTTGCCGATGTCGAAATCGATGCGCGCCTCGTTTTTGATAAGGGCGTCAGCATCAACGGAAACGGCTATGCCATCCGCACGTCAATCGGCTATACGGACGACCGCGTGATTGACGTTACCACCTCGGAAAGCATTCTTCTTTATAACCTTGTTATTGACGGACAAAGCATTTCTAAGGCGTACGCCCGCGGCATCAGCATCGGCGCGAAGGCAAGCTTGACCTTGGATAAGGTTTCTCTTACCGTTGCAAACTACTATGCCGTTAATCTGACTGCAAGCGCAAGCGGAACGGAGCTTATCATTCGCAACTCCGAGATAACGGGCTGGGCCGCCGTCAATATCTGGGGCGACGGAAGCCAAATAACCGTGGTTGACTCGGTTCTGACCGGCAAAAGCGTTGTCTCCGTGCATCCCACCAACCGCTTCTCCACTGTTTACGTAAATGAGGGCGAGCATCAAATCTCTGTTACGGGTGGGCGCATCGTTTCCATCTCCGAAAAGGGAGCTGTCCAACAGATTCTTTATGTATCGGCAGGCGTATCGGAGAACACCGTTATTCTGTTGGATGCCGCGCTTGTCACGGATGAAACGGATAATACCGTCCTTTTTGACGGTGAAACCGTGGGCAACGCCAAGCTTTTTGTTCGCGCTGCCTACAAGGATGTGCTACAGGCTGAAGGCTTCTACACCGCAGCAGCGCAGAACGGCCTTGTTGGTGTAACGGATGAAGCACCGCTTCCTCCGCCTCTCGTTCAGTTTGACGTTGTCTTCAGCACCAACGGCGGCAGCAGCGTAGCCACCCAGACGGTGGTAGAGGGTGGCAAGGCAATCCTTCCCACCGCCCCCACTAAGGAAGGCTTCACCTTCGAGGGCTGGTACACCGATGCGGCTCTGACAGAGACGTATGATTTTAATGCTGCCGTTGAGGCAGATGTTACCCTCCACGCCAAGTGGACGGAGAAGGCAGCCCCCGCGCCTACCCCCGACCCCACTCCCGACCCTACCCCCACTCCTGACCCCACTCCCGAACCCGAGGAGAATGCAGCGAATAACGGTTGGGTACTGCCTGTGGTTATCGTGGCGGTGGTACTGGTTGGCGGCGGTGCCGTTTGGTTCTTCGTATTCAGAAAGAAGTCCTGATATTACCTATCAAGCGTGCCCTTCACCACTGTTCATAGGAGAAAAAGGGGCGTGAATAGGAAATAAAAGTACGGGCTACCTCGCAAGAGGTAGCCCGTCGATTTTTATTGTTCCGTAGTGGGAAAGCCCTGCTCATCAATATCCGTTGCGGTGGGATGCACGGAAAGAAGCCAGCTTTCGTAAAGCGCGCGGTAGGTGGCCGAAGCACCGTTGTCGGCGTCCTCATAAAGCGACGCCACCGTTTTGAGAATGTTGCCCGTGTTGTAGAAGTGGGCGGTTTTCTTCGCGCCATTCTCGGTGTAAAGCAGGTTTCCTGCCTGATAGCGCTCCTTGACCTGTGAGACGTCGCCGTTTATGTCCTCGTTGGTAACGGCAATGATGCACAAAACGTCTATTGCCGTGTCGTAGCCGTTGTAGGTGGAGGAGGGCAGCCCGCAAATAGAAATGTCAGCGCCAAGGTATGCCAGATTTTCAGCAGCCGTGCCGTAGGGAACCGTGCCGATTTTCTTGCCGACGGAATCGTTGGCGTGGAAGGAAAGAAGGGCGGCGTCCAAAAGCTTATCGTATACGTAGGAAACGGCATCCTCGCCCTCGCCAAGTGTAACGGAATAGAGGCTGTTCCAGTCGCCGTGGAAGCCAAGCTCCTCTTTGGGATGCCCCTTCATAATCAGGTCATATTCCTCGCCGTACAGGGCGTAAGTCATTTTCAAGGTGAAGATATAGTCAATATAAAGGTTAAAGCAGGCAACCTTTGCGGCATTCTTCAGCGCCTCGGTCGCCTCCTCGGTGTAGCTGTCCTCGTCCTCCACCGCCGCTAAAAAGGCGTTGTAGTCGGCCTCCTCTGCAAAGAGCAGGGGCGTTTTGTACTTGGCGTCAAGCTCGGCGTAGGAAAGGGGGAGAGCGGCGTCTGCCGCAAGACCGCCAATGCCGTAGGCCGCATCGGATGCAAGCTTCGGATAGCCGCTGTGACGGGAGCCGATAAAGACGAGCTTCTTGAGAGGCGCGGCCTCGCCTGCTCTCTCGGTGCGGGTCAGGGCGGCATAGGTGTCGGCGTAATAATTGCCATACATCAGCGTGAGATAATCGGTTCTTTGCGTGTCGGTGAGCTTGGCAACGCCGGCCGCAATTTTCTGATATTTCAGATTCAGATGTGCCTCAACCTCGGCCTCGTATCCCTCTATTCCAAAGGCGGAAAGCAGCTTGGTTTTCTCCGTGCCCTCTGCACTCTCCAGATGCTCCTTTAAGAGTGCCTCGTCCTGCAAATAGTAGGTGAAGCCCTCCAAGGAGGCAAGGGCGAAGGCCTTGGACATATTGTAAACGAGTGCTTCGTCCGTTACGGCGTTGTCTGTTTTAGCCAAAACGGCGGCAAGCTCGGCTTCGACGGTTGCTCTTGCTTCAAGATAATCGTCATACACCTCATCCTTTTCCTCGGTGACTGTCTTTCCTGCGACGAAGGTATCCCGAAGGGTGTCGTAGGCAAGCGTGCCGTCCTCGCACATATAAACGTGGAACTCCTCAGCCGTCAGCCCTGCGTTTGCCGCCAGTGCCGCGCCCATCAGCGCCGTGCCGTCCTGCACGTAGATGTGGAAGAAAATCTCCTTATCCTCTTCCTTGGCTTCCTTTAAGGCTTTTATCTGATTGACCATTGCCTCAAATTCCGTTTCGGTAAAGCCAGTGCTTAAGTTGCTTCCCTTGTCAAAGCCTGCATTGTGGAAATAGGGAATTGCCTCAATACCGCTATATGTTTTTCCGCGCTCAATAATGGCGTAGGTCTCTCTGCCGCTTTCAATGCAGTCAAGCGCCGCCATAACGGGCGGAATGGTTGCCAAGGCAAATACGATATTGTATTCCGTTCTTTGAGGAGTGCTACCACCCTCATTGCCGCCGTTGCCGCCGTTGCCACCGTTGCAGGCGGAAAAACAAAAAACGATAGCCAATAATAAGCATAAAATTCTGAGATAAGATTTCATAGTCTGTCCTTTCGCACCGCATTGGCGATGCTTTTTATTGTAGGAAGCGCTGTTCTTATTGTAGTACAAAAAAGGAAAAAAGTCAATAGAATAAAAGGCCGCACCTGCCAAGGCAGATGCGGCCATAGTGTAAACATTACTTAACGTAGTTGAAAAGCTCTTCCTCAAACTCGGGGCAAAGAGGCTCTGCACCGTTTTCGGTAATCACGTAGCAGGTCTCAACGCGCAAGCCATGGAGCGTGGGGTGACCGAAGAAGGACACGTCCACGTTGATAATCATATTCTTTTCAAGCGCAACGTCACCGTTGGGGCCAAAGAAGGGAGCCTCTGCTTCCATCAGGCCCATGGTGTGTGCAAAGGGGCAAACGAGATAGCGCAGATAGCCGCCCTTGTCGTACAGCTCTCTGCCGACAGCGTCGATTTCTCTGCCCGTGTTGCCGATTTTGAGCATGCTCTTGGTCAGCTTCATAACCTCTATCATGTCGATAAGGCACTTTCTCTGCTCAGGGGTGTATTCACCGCTAACGGGAACAGTATGACCAAAGGTACCGGCGTAGCCGTTGATACGGGGCGCGATGCCCAGCATAACCATTTCGCCGTTTTCCATTACCTTGTTGGTGGCGGTGGGAACGACTGCGTTGGAGCGAATGCCACTACCAACGATGGTTCTGTAAGCGAAGCTGTCAGCACCGTTCTCGCGGCAAACGGCCTCACCTGCGGCGGCAACCTCGTATTCCTTATTGCCGGCCTTGACCTTCTCGGCCATTGCCTTGTAGGCCTTGCAGGCCAAGCGAGTAGCCTCGCGGCACTGCTCAACCTCCCAATCGCTCTTCACGTAACGGAACTTTAAGTATTCCTCGGTCAAATCCACAACCTCACAGCCTGCAAAGCCCTTCACCAAATCCTCGTGAACGGCGTAAGGCATATCGGTGGTGCCAACCAGACCAACCTTCTTAACGGGGAACTTCTTGGTCAGCTCCTCAAACAGCTCGCTGAAGCTGATGATAGTGGCCAAGGGATATTCTTCGTCGGGCACCATGAAAACGGGGAAGCATCTAACGTCGGTGATTGCGGAGTCCTGCTTTGCAAAGGGCTCGCTCTCGGGGCCGCCGAGAAGCATCGTGGTTCCGTCTCTTCCAACGAGAACAGCGCCCTTCTCAAACTGACCGCACCAGCCGGTCAGATACCAGCCGTTTGCCACGTTCAGCTCATCAAAATAGATGATGGCGATGTCGGTGTCTTGCTCGTTCAAAAGCTTAACAACCTTCTGTACGCGTGCTTCGGTTTCTTGTTTGTTGTAATAAGCCATGGTCTTTCCTCCGTAAACTGTATGTATTTTTAAAAATTAAGCCTTAAAATCAAAATCGTCCAAGGGGAACATAGGGCGGACGATGCGCTTGAGGTTCAAGCGCTCAAGCTCAACGCAGCTGGCGCCGTCCGACAGGGCAAACAGCTCTCTGTCTGCAAAGGGCTTCAGCTCCGTGAAGAGATAACCAAGCTTGACAACGACGATGCGGTAGGAAAGAAGATCGATACCTGCCACGTCAAAATTGCCCTTTTCAATAAAGGCGCTTCTGTATTCGGTAAACACCGCGTCAACCTCCCCGAAGGAGATGGCAAGGCTCTTACCGATGATTTCCTTGGTCCAGCCGAGAATCTCGCCGTGTGCCTTGATAACGCCCTTGACACCGAATTTCTCTATGTAAACCTCCGCCCCGTCCTTCTCATTCCAGAAGGCGTTGACTGTCTCGTAATCGGTGATGCCCGCAACGCAGGTTTTTTTCTTGGGTGCCTTCTCCAAGAAAAGCTCTAAAATGCCCGTGGTATCGCCCTCTGCGCCCGCGGTGGTGTTGTCTCCGCTGTCGGTAATAAAGATGCGGCCCTCTTTGCCCAGAATGGCGCGGTTGACGCATTCCTCGGGGGCTTCGGCCTCAATTAAAAACTTATAGTCGCGTCTGGTTGCCCAAAGCTCGTTTGCAAGGTGCTTGGCAATTTTTTCTGCCTCTGCCTTGCTTTTCGCCGTCACAACGGTCGATGCGGCGGTGTTGGGCGCGTCAATCCAGCAGTGGCCTAAAAACAGGTTGGCGGTAAAAACGTCCTCCCTTTCCTCAAGGGAATAGGTTTCGGCAATCAGGGATTTCAGCGGCTCATAGGCTGTAAGCAGCGTATCGTTTTTCAAAAGGAAGGGCACTCTTTGTGTGTAGGAATAAGGACGGATTTTCTCCTTCAGGCAGGTGCAAAGTGCGCGTGCCGCGCGCTCCTGACAGGCCACCTGATCGGTGTGCGGCACCGTCTTGAAGCCGCTGATAATATCGGCGTAATCAGTCAATTCGTCGGTAATGTTGGCGTGTGCGTCAAGACTGACGGAAATCAGGCAGTCCTTTGATACGACCCTTTTGATTTCCTTCAAAAGATACAGCTCGCCCGAGCCAATTTCGTCAACCTCCATACTGCCGTGAAAGAAAATATATACGCCGTCTGCATCGGGATGCTGACGGACAATCTCCATAATCTCTTCCTTGTAGCCCTCGTAAATGTCTCTTTCCACCGTTCCCGAGGGAAGCGCCACCGCGTAAACGGTGGGAATGGGCGTAATACCGTTTTGCAGGAAAATATCTTTAACGGCAAGCTTTTTAAAAATATCCTCGCCCTTGAAATATTCAAAATCCTCTTTTTGCGGATGGTAAGAGGCGCGACTGTTGGATTCACATTGGAAGGAGGCCACCAAAACCTTCATAACTGCCACCCAGCCTTCAATTTCCGAAGGCCCTTTTCTTTTGCCTTATTTGCCTTTGCCATCCGTTTTACAGGATAAAGCTCAGCATACCTATCATAGCATATAAGCCCATAAAAAGCAAGGCCTTTTTGGAATTTAATCAAAAGGAAAAACAAAAGAAAAGGCGCGCGGCAATCTCGGCGTTAGGGCAGGGCAAGGCTCTCCCCTCAGCTTCTGCTTTGCGTGGAAAAACGTCCTCTTTTGTACTCGCGCGGAGAGGTGCCTGCAAGCTTCTTGAATATATAGTTGAAGCTACGAATGCTCTTAAAGCCGCTCGTGCTCGCTATTTTTGCAACCGTTAAATCCGTTTCGGTCAGCAAAAGACAGGCCTCGTTAAAGCGGTATAAATTGATATAATCGTTAAAGCTCATGGAAAAAAGACGGTTGAAAATTTTTGAAAAATAAAAGTATTCGTATCCAAGCGCCTCGGCAAGCTCCGCAAGAGCAATATCGCGCTTGTAATTTTCTTCAATATAAGAGACGATGTCGCCCATTAAGGCTGTATGGCGGTCTGTTTTTTCTTTCAGCGTTATTTGTCGCAGATACTCACTGCACAAGGCGTAAAGGCAGGCCTTAATGATAAAAACGTCCGAAAGGGTCTCTTTAATCAGATTCTCTGAAAGAAAGCGCATGATGCTCTCTTCACAGCGGAAGGAAAAGTCGCTGCCTGTTCTTCCGCCTCGGTGCTTTTTGAATTCGTGAATGAAATCCTCCGAAAAAACACCTATCCAAACGCGGCCGCTCTCGGATTTGATGGCGTGTACCTCGTTGGAGAGGCAAAAGGCAAAGTCACCCTCGCATAAGCGCTTCGTTTGACCGTTCACGGTGCAAAGTGCCTCGCCCTTTATCACGTAAATTACCTCGTGGTTTTTGTGAAAATGCAGGTCGTAATCTACACCCTCGTATATGTAAACATTGTAGGCGTGGTTTCCCATAGAGTTGTGCGGTTGGTGAAAAACAGGCATATTTTCCTCCGAAAAGACAAATTACTGCCATAATTATACAACAAAACACTTGTATCTGTCAATGGGGTTGTGATAAAATGAAAATAAAAGGAAGGGAGAGGGAAATGAAGAAGGGTCTTGTGTTTGCCATTGAGGAGTTTTCGGTTTTCGATGGCCCGGGTATACGAACCACGGTCTTTTTGAAGGGCTGTCCCTTGCGCTGTGAGTGGTGTCACAATCCCGAGGGGCAAGCGTTTCAAAATCAGGTGCTTCGCGCACCGAACGGCTGCCTTTCCTGCGGTGCTTGTGAGCGGGAGGCCAAAAACGAAAACGGTCGCCTTCTCTTCACCCAAGCGAGCATAGAGGCGTGTCCGCAGGGCTTGCTCCGTTATGCCGCTGTGGAATATACGCCCCAAGCACTTTTGGATAAGCTGCAAAAAAATCTTCCGATACTCAATGCTTCGGGCGGCGGCGTCACCTTTTCGGGCGGCGAGCCGACGGCAAGCCCCGACTTTCTGCTTGACAGCCTTGCCCTTTTAGAAGGAAAAACGCATCGCGCGGTGCAAACCTCGGGGTATTGCGATTCTGCGGTGTTTCAAGCGGTGCTTGATAACTGTGACTATATGCTTTTCGACCTGAAGCTTATTAACGAGGCCTTGCACCAAAAATATACGGGTGCTTCGGTAGTCCCCATTCTTGAAAATTTCAAAACGCTTGCCAAAAGCGAAAGAGCCTTCGTTATCCGCGTGCCGCTGATTCCGCGCGTGACGGATACGGAGGAGAACCTTCGCCTTCTCGCCTCGCTTCTTGCCGAAAACGGCGTTTATTATGCGGAGCTTTTGCCGTATAACAGGCTGGCAGGTGCCAAATACAAGCTTGTAGGAAGGGAGTACGCCCCTTCGTTTGATGGGTCAGCGCCCGTAGAAAGTCGCGAAGCGCTCTTTGGTGCGTACGGCATACAAGTTAAAATCCTTTAAGGAGGCCTTCTTATGACAGAACGAATACAAAAAAAGCTTGCCTTTCTCAAAAACGGTGCCTACAAGGCCAAAAGAAAGCCAATTGACAAGCCTCTTATCACCTTTCCTGAGGGAACGAGTGAAATATATATTCATCAATATCTTTTGCGTTATATGCTGGATGCGGAGGAGCCCGTTCTGTTTGAGGATGACAGCTTTGGCTTTAACAGAAGTGTGGCAAGCACGCCCGAGGGCGAATGCGGTGCGCGCACCTTCAAAAATTCAACGGGCAATATTACACCCGATTATCCCTATATTCTTTCCGTCGGGATGGACGCCGTTCTTTTGCGCGTCAAGGATAAGCTTGCAGTGTGCAAGGATGAAAGAAAAAAGGAGCTATACGCAGCTATGCTTGACGGCATAGAGGGAAGCCTTGCTCTTGCGGATAAATATCGCGAGAGGGCCAAGGCCGAGGGGAACGAGCAGCTTTACCAAGCGCTTTTAACCGTTCCGCGTCGCCCGGCCGAAAGCTTTCATCAGGCGCTGATATTTTTAAAATTCATTCAGTTCACCCTGCGCAGCAACCGTAACGCGCACGTCACCCTTGGTGGCTTTGATAAATATATGCTTCCGTATTTTGAGGCCGACCTTGCGCGCGGCGTCAGCGAGGAGGCGCTCTTTGAATTGCTTGAGGACTTTTTTATCACGCTCAATTTGGATTCGGATACCTATTTCGGTATTCAAAAGGGCGATAACGGAATGAGTATGGTGCTTGGCGGACGCGACCTTGACGGGAGGGATAGATACAATCTCCTTTCCGAGCTGTGCCTTCGCGCCTCCACTGAGCTTTGCCTGATAGACCCGAAAATCAATCTTCGTGTGGATAAGGAAACGCCGCTTGAGCGGCTGATTCTCGCCTCCGCCCTGACGGCCAAGGGACTTGGCTTTCCGCAGTATAATAACGATGACGTCGTTATCCCCGGTCTGCTTGGACTTGGATATGAGCCTAAGGACGCCTACGATTATACGGTCGCTGCTTGCTGGGAATTTATCGTTCCGGGAAACGCCTTCGATATTCCCAATTTTTCCGCAGTCAACTTTCCGCTTGCGGTAGAACGGGTTGTCAACGGCTGCCTTTCTGCTTGCACCGACTTTGCGGCGTTTTTGGAGGAGGTAAAGGCCTCCGTTGAAGCGGAGTGCAGATGTGTTGCCGAGGGAATGATAAACAAAACGCAAGGGCTCTCTCCCTATCTTTCGGTGTTTGTTGACGGCTGTATCGAGCGCGGGCTTGACGTTTCCGAGGGCGGCGCCAAATACAACAATTACGGCGCGCACGGCGTGGGCATTTCCTCCGCCGCAGATGCCATTGCGGCGCTAAAGAAGGCAGTTTTTGACGAAAAAAGATGCACCCCCGAGGAGCTTATTTTGGCCATCAAGGATAATTTTGAAGGGCATAGCGCGCTTCGACAGTATCTTCTTTCCTGCTCCAAAATGGGCAATAACGATGACGAGGCAGACGTTTATGCCGATATGCTGATGCAAATTTTTGCAGACGTCTTTGCACAGTACAAAAATCTTCACGGCGGCGTCTTGCGCGCCGGAACGGGAAGCGCCATGGAATATCTCTATCAGGGTGCCAAGGTCGGTGCCACGGCAGACGGAAGACGCAAGGGTGAGCCCTTCGGTTCGAGCTTTTCGCCCTCACCAACGGCAAGACTAAGCGGCCCCTTGTCCTGTATACAATCCTTTACAAAGCAGGATTTTACAAGGGTGATTAACGGTGGCCCTCTTACTATGGAAATCCACGATTCCGTTTTCAGAAACGAGGAGGGGGTCAAGAAGGTCGCCGCGCTTGTCAAGGCGTTTATAACGCTTGGTGGCCATCAGCTACAGCTGAACGCCATCAACAGAGAGGCTTTGCTTGACGCGCAAAAGCATCCCGAGGCGCACAAAAATCTGATAGTCAGAGTATGGGGCTGGAGCGGCTACTTTGTTGATCTGGATACGGAATTTCAGAACCACATTATCAGTCGCACGGAATTTATGGCGTAAGAGACGCTAAGGAAAGGAAAAAGCAATGGGAAAATGGGATTTATATACCGCAAGGGAAATTTGCCCAAGTGGGTGGCTTCGCCGCCAGCTTGAAATACAGGCAGAGGGGCTTAGCGGCAATCTGGATAAGGTTTGGCGCGACGTCAGAGACAGCGCGTGGATAGGCGGCGAGGCAGAGGGCTGGGAAAGAGTGCCCTATTGGCTTGACGGCTTTATCCCGCTTGCGTATCTATTGGAAAACGAGGATTTGATAGCAAGGGCCAAGCGGTACGTTAACGCCATTCTTTCTTATCAGAAGCCAAGCGGTTGGATTTGTCCCTGCGCGGAAGAGGAAATTGAAGGATACGATACTTGGGCCGTGCAGCTGATAGCCAAGGTCTTGGTTGTCTATTACGAGTGCGCAAGAGACGAAAGAATCCCCGAGGCTGTGTATCGGGTGCTGAAAAACTATCACGCCTTGCTTAAAAGTGGGAGAATTTCTCTCTTTGAGTGGGGGCGCGCGCGTTGGTTCGAGCTTTTTATTTCCCTCAATTTTCTTCGCGAAAGGTACGATGAGCCTTGGATTTCGGAGCTTGCGGTTATCGTAAAGGCCGAGGGAACGGACTATGAGAGCCTGATGCCGAAATGGAAGCGCCCCTTGAATAAATGGTCGCAGGAAACGCACATCGTCAATATCGCGATGATGCTTAAGCACGAGGCAGTCAGCTGTGATTTGCTTGGCCAACCCTATACGGACGCGGCCGAGCGGCTTTTGACGGTTTTAGAAAAATATAACGGCACGCCCGTTGGGCTTTTCACGGGAGACGAGTGCCTTTCCGGACTGAGCGCCATACAGGGAACGGAGCTTTGCGCCGTTGTCGAGCAAATGTATTCCTATGAGCTTCTCTATGCCTATACGGGAGATAGCAAATGGGCTGAGCGCTTGGAAATGCTTGCCTTTAACGCCCTTCCTGCCACCATCAGCGACGATATGTGGGCGCACCAGTACGTGCAGATGAGCAACCAGATAGCCTGCCAAAGCTTCCCCAATAAGCCCGTTTTCCGCACGAATAACGGAGAAGCGCACCTTTTCGGCTTAGAGCCAAACTATGGCTGCTGTACGGCAAACTTCAATCAGGGCTGGCCCAAGCTTGCGCTTTCTGCCTTTATGCATAAGGGCGACACCGTGCTTTCTGCTCTGCCCATTCCTGCCGCCCTGAAAGCAGAGGGCGTGGAAATTACGCTACAAACAGAGTACCCCTTTAAAAATCATCTTTCGTATACGGTAAAGGCACAAAGGCCTATTTGCTTTAAGGTCAGAATCCCCTCCTTTGCCCAAGGCCTTTGCGTTGACGGCGCGCCCGTTGCCGCTTGCAAGGAGCTTTCCTTCGCCATTGCGGCCAATGAGCAAAGAAAAATCGAGATAACCTTTAACGTCGAGCCAACGCTCGTTGATAGGCCCTATGGCTTGAAGAGCGTTAAGTGCGGCTCTCTCGTTTTCTCGTTACCGATTTCCTACGAAAAGAAAATACACGAATACGAGCGAAACGGCGTGGAAAGAAAATACCCCTATTGCGATTATGAATATATCCCGACGTCCGAATGGAGCTATGCCCTCGCCTCTCCCTTTTTCTCGGTGGAGCAACGGGAAATCTCCGATTGCCCCTTCAGCTCGCAAACACCGCCCGTTGTTATAAAGGCGGCGGTCAGAAAAATCGCGTGGGGCCTTGAGGACGGCTTTGATACCGTTTGCGCCAAGGTGCCCGAAAGCCGCCTGCCGCTTTCTGAGGAAAAGACGGTAGAGCTGTATCCGTATGGCTGTGCCAAGCTTCGTATAACGGAGCTTCCGCTGATTTGACGTTGGCTTTCGAAGCGGCATCAATCAAGCAAAAACATAAAAGAGCAAGAACACGAGGACGTTCCTCCGTTCTTGCTCTTCGTTTTTTGAAGCTTCAGTTAAAAGCGGCCGGGCGTCAGATAGGCCGAGAAGGGCGC
>JBGVMO010000022.1:0-19150 GCA_045124835.1 Eubacteriales bacterium | reverse complement strand
TAGACGCGCTTGACGGAGCCCCCGGCGTTTATTCCGCCCGTTATTGCGGCAGACACGGAGACGACGAGGCGAACAATCAGCTGCTCTTGAAAAATTTGGAGGGCGTACCCTTTGAGAAAAGAACGGCGCGGTACGTTGCCGCCATTGCTTGCGTATTGCCAAACGGAGAGGCCTTTACCGTCAGAGGCGCTTGCGAGGGTAAAATCACCTTTGCGCCGGAAGGGGAGGGCGGCTTCGGCTATGACCCCTATTTTTATACCGAGGAATACGCAAAAACAATGGCCTCCATCACCCCCGATGAGAAGAATGCCATCAGTCATAGAGGCAAGGCCTTGCGCCTCTTGGCTGAAAAATTATCTCAAATGCTCTAAAAGGAGAAAAAGACTTGTTAAACAGTAAGGAAAGAGCGTTTTTGCGCTCGCTGGCGAATACCCTCTCGCCCGTCTTTCAAATCGGAAAGGGCGGTATCACCGAGGAGCTTTGCCATCAAATAGAAAATTGCCTTGAGGCGCGTGAGCTGATGAAGGTGCGCGTCTTGGAAAACAGCGGATACAGCGCCAAGGAGGCCGCGGCCGAAATTGCCGAAAAAACGGGCGCCGAGGTTGTTTCCGTGCTTGGCACCAAGTTTGTTCTTTATCGTGAATCGGAGAACAAAAAGAGGATAGAGCTGCCATGAAAACCAAAATCGGCGTATACGGTGGCACCTTTTCGCCGCCGCACGTTGGGCATATACACGCCGTAAAATCCTTTTTGGCAGCGGGGCTTGTCGATAAGCTTCTGATAATTCCCACCTGCTTGCCGCCGCATAAGGAAAAAAAGGACACAGCAAGCGGAAAGGATAGACTTGAGATGTGTCGGCGCGCCTTTGACTTTTCCGACAAAATCGAGGTTTCCGATATAGAAATCGCGCGCGGCGGAAAAAGCTATACGGCTGAAACGCTTCGCGCACTCAAAACGGAAGATAACGAGCTTTATTTTCTCACGGGATCGGATATGTTTTTAAGCTTGCCCAACTGGCGCGAGCCACAGGCAATATTTAAGCTGGCAACCATTGTCGCTCTGACCCGCGAATGCGAAGCGGAGGTCATAGAAAGCCTCTCTGCCGCTGCCGCGTCTTACCGTGAAAGGTTTGGTGCCAGAACAGTGGTGCTGCCCGTTGAGGCGATTGAAATGTCCTCAAGCCTCGTTCGCGAAAAATGTAAAAACGGCGAGGACTGCACCTCTTGGGTGCCTGCGTCCGTTTTGGCTTATATTGAGGAAAAGGGGCTGTATCGGTGATAAACGAAGAAATGCTTTCCTGCTTAAAGGAAACGGTACGCACCAAAATGTCAGAAAAACGCTTTTTGCACACCCTTGGCGTTGAAGCTGAGATGCAAAAAATGGCCGAAATCTATATGCCGGGCAAGGTGGCGCTTGCGCGTGCCGCCGGCCTTTTACACGATGTAACGAAGGCTTGGTCGGAAGAGCAGCAGCTTGCGTACTGCGCTGAAAACGGTATCCCCCTTTCGCCCGAGGAGAAGGCGGCGCCGCAGATATTGCACGCTAAAACTGCCGCGCACTACGTCGAAAGACATATGCCGCAATTTGCAGAAAAATCCCTGCTTTCCGCCATTCTCAAGCATACGACGGGAAGTGCCGAAATGACAACCCTTGATAAAATGCTTTATATTGCCGATTTTATCGAAGAAGGACGCAAGTATGATTCCTGCCGAATGTTAAGGGCTGAATTTTGGGGCGGTATTGCCGCTGCTCCTGACAAGTCTCGTTTTTTGAACGAGATGCTTCTTAAGGCCTATACACTTTCCCTTGAGGCGCTTGCGCGTATAAATGCCACAATTTCGCCCGAAACGCTTTTGGCCAAGGCGGTTATCGAAAAGGCGCTTGAGGCGCGATGAATTTTTCTTTGCCTTAAATTAGAAAAAAGCAAAACCGCATAGCAAACCGCCGCTTGCCGAAAAATAACGGTATAGGCGGTTTTGCTTTTAGAAAAATAAGGAAGGCAAAGGAAAAATATATGCAAAAACGAAATAGAATATGGACGGTCTTTACTGTTGCTATGGCTTTGGCACTGGTTCTGACCGCTTTTTTGTATCTTGGTATCGCGCGCAACGGCGCGCTTGCAAAGGAGAGAACAGAGGGAGGGCGAAGCATTCTTCTCATTGGAACGGACGAGGTGGCCCAAAACACTGACACTTTGCTGTTGCTTTGGATGAACGAAAGGACGAATACGCTGAGTCTTTTGCAGATTCCGCGCGACACGTTCGTTTTTCATGAAGGACAAGAAGGAAAAATAAACGGTATCTATGCAAGAGAGGCGGCGAAAAGAGGAGAAAGGGCAGCGGCTGAAGCCTTAACGGCCTCGCTTTCCTCCTTGCTCGGCCTTTCTATTGACAGATATGCTGTTTTTGACGCCGAAGCAACGGCCTCGCTCGTTGATATCTTGGGCGGCGTTTCTGTCCCTGTTCCGTTTCCCATGGAATATAAGGACGAGGCGCAGGGACTTACGATTTCGTTAAAGGAGGGACAGCAAACGCTGTCAGGAGAAGAGGCCGTTGGGTTTTTACGATTCCGTCAGGGCTACCTTGACGGCGACCTTGGGCGGCTTGACACGCAGATGATTTTTCTTTCCGCCTTGGCGGAAAGATTGGAAACACCGCCAAAATTCAAGGAATGTTTGACAATTTATCAAAAAATAGCCCCAAAGGTCTTGACTAATCTTACTGAAAAAGATATAATATTCTTTGTGACAGAGTATCTTGGCGCGAAAAACGCGCCGACGCTTTTCTTTGCGCGACTGGCAGGGGAGGGCTATCGCGATAGCGAGGGCATCTCTTATTTCGTTGTTAATAAGCAAGCAAATGAAAGGCTTTTAAGGGAACGTTTTTCCTCCCTGCAAAGCGGCGCCTTTGATGAAAAGCGCAGGCTTGTCCGCGAGGGCGACGATACGATGCTTCACGTTTACGAGGATAAAAACGCTTCTTATCGGGTCTACACCCGTGAGGATATAAAAGAAATTCATATCAGGCGCCGTTAGCGCAAGGAGGGCAGTATGGCTGTCAACCAAGAAAGAGAAGCCGCAAATTTAGCCGTCAAATCCTTAGCCAAGCATTTAGGGCAGGATATCAAGCTTGTGTACGTGGCCGAGAAAACCGTTCTGACCGATTACTATATTCTTTGTCTCGGTCGCTCCTCGGCGCATATGCAGGCCCTCGCCTCATCCTTGGAGGACGATATGGCCAAGGCGGGTGTTTACGCGCGCAGAACCGAAGGAAAAAACAGCGCAGAATGGATTCTCGTGGATTTCGATTCGGTCATCGTGCATATTTTCAGCAGAGAAGCAAGCCAGTTTTATCATATGGACAAGCTCTTTTCTGAGGACAGCTTCCTTGATATCGCGGAGCTGCTTGACGAAGAAAACGATTAAGACAGTAAATAAATAAGGATATAAGGTATATTGCAATGAAATACGAGAGCAAACTGATTGAACTCAAATGGCAAAAGAAATGGGAGGAGGCCCACATCTTCGAGGCGCAGGACGATTTTTCTAAGCCCAAGTTTTACGCCTTGGTTGAGTTTCCTTACCCCAGCGGCGCAGGTATGCACGTTGGTCATATCAAGGCCTATTCGGGCATGGAGGTCATCAGCAGAAAGAGAAGAATGCAGGGCTATAACGTCCTTTTCCCCATCGGCTTTGATGCATACGGTCTGCCCACCGAGAACTACGCCATTAAGACGGGTATTCATCCCCGCGAGGTAACGGATAAGAATATCGAAAGATTTACCGAGCAGTTGAAGCGCGTCGGCTTTTCGTTTGACTGGTCTCGCGTGATTGATACCACGCAGGAGGACTACTACAAGTGGACGCAGTGGATTTTCCTGCAGATGTTCGAGCACGGCTTGGCCTTCCGCGATACCACGCTTGTAAACTATTGCCCCTCTTGTAAGGTTGTTTTGTCCAACGAGGATTCGCAGGGCGGAAAGTGTGACATCTGTAAGAGTGACGTTATCCAGAAGTCTAAGGACGTTTGGTATCTCCGTATCACCGAATACGCCGACAAGCTTCTTGAGGGCTTGGACAGAGTAGATTATCTGCCCAACGTCAAGCTGCAGCAGCGCAACTGGGTCGGCAAGTCTACGGGTGCCTTTGTGAACTTCTCCCTGACCGGATGCGATGAAAAGCTTCGCATTTATACCACCCGTCCTGACACGCTCTTTGGCGTTACCTTTATGGTTATCGCGCCCGAGCATCCCCTGATTGAAAAATACAGCGATAAAATCGCAAATATGGATGCGCTTACCGCATATAAGGATGAGTGTGCCAAGAAGACCGAGTTTGAAAGAACCCAGCTTGTCAAGGAAAAAACGGGTGTTCGCATTGAGGGCATTCGTGCCATCAACCCCCTGAATAATAAGGAAATTCCGATTTACATTTCCGACTACGTTATGATGGGCTACGGTACGGGCGCCATTATGGCCGTTCCTGCACATGACGAGCGCGACTATGACTTTGCAAAGAAGTTTGGCATTGATATTATCCCCGTTATCAAGGGCGGTAATATGGATGAGGGCGCATACACGGGAGACGGTGAGATGATGAACTCCGACTTCCTTGACGGTATGACCAACAAAAAGGATTCTATTGCTAAGGTTATTGCTTTCTTGGAGGAAAAGGGAATCGGCGAAGCCGGCGTGCAGTACAAAATGAAGGACTGGGCCTTCAACCGCCAGAGATACTGGGGTGAGCCTATTCCGATTGTATATTGCGATGATTGCGGTATGGTTCCCGTTCCTTACGAGGAGCTTCCTTTGCGTCTGCCCAAGATGCAAGACTTCAAGCCGGGTGAGGGAGGCGAAAGCCCCTTGGCCGCTTTGACGGACTTTGTAAATTGCTCTTGCCCCAAGTGCGGCAAGCCCGCGCGCAGAGAAACGGATACGATGCCGCAGTGGGCAGGCTCCTCTTGGTACTTCCTGCGCTATATCGATCCCTCTAACGACAGCGCCTTGGCAAGTGCCGAAAAGCTGAAATATTGGATGCCGGTTGACTGGTATAACGGCGGTATGGAGCACGTAACCCGTCACATGATTTATTCTCGCTTCTGGCACAAGTTCCTTTATGACATCGGTGCCGTTCCGTGCGACGAGCCTTATGCCAAGAGAACGGCACAGGGCTTGATTCTCGGCACAGATGGCGAAAAGATGAGCAAGTCTCGCGGAAACGTTATCGATCCCAACGTGGTTGTGGACGAGTACGGTGCGGACGTATTGCGCCTTTACATTCTCTTTATGGGTGAATACGAAAAGGCTGCCCCTTGGTCCGAAAACGGTGTTAAGGGCTGCAAGCGCTTCTTGGAGCGTGCCGCCGCCTTGACGGATATGCTGAAGGGCGGGGAAGGCAAGCTGACCTCTGCAACCCATAAGCTTATCAAAAAGGTTTCCTCCGATATTGAGGCTATGAAGTTCAACACCGCCATTGCCGCGATGATGGGCTATCTCAACGAGGTTGCCGAGGCAGGCTCCATTACCGAAGAGGAGCTGCTCGCCTTTGTTCGCCTGCTTTCTCCCTTTGCACCTCACTTGGCTGAGGAAATGTGGGCCGCTATGGGTCAGGAGGGCTTCTGCTCGATGGCAGAATGGCCCACCTACGATGAGGCCAAGACGGTAGACAGCACGGTAGAGATGGCAGTACAGGTAAACGGCAAGCTCCGTGCAACTATCGTTTTGCCCTTGAACACCGATAAGGATACCGCGCTTTTGGCCGCCAAAGCAGACGCGCGTATTGCCTCGTTGCTTGACGGAAAGACCGTTGTGAAGGAAATTGTGGTGCCCAACCGCATTGTGAATATTGTTATTCGCTAAATCGGGCGAAAAGATAGGTAAAATCTTTAAAAAATCACAAAAAAACCGCAAAAAACTTTGTTTAACTATTGACAAACTTGCTTTGTCGTGTTATTATAGTAATAACGCTTATAGTGGGGTATAAGTGTCGGCGTATGCCGTCCCCCCAAGGTAGCGAATTTTTGAGAAAGAGAGGTGCTTTTCGTGTTTGCAGTTATCGAAACGGGTGGAAAGCAGTACAAGGTAAGCGAGGGTGACGTAATCTACGTTGAAAAGCTCAACGTTGAAAACGGTTCCGAGTATACCTTTGACAAGGTTTTGGCTGTTGGAGCAGACGAGCTTAAGGTCGGCGCTCCCTATGTTGACGGTGCTTCCGTTAGCGCAACGGTAGTAGAATCCGGCCGTGGCAAAAAGATCTACGTCTTCAAGTACAAGGCAAAGAAGAACGAGAAGAAGAAGATTGGCCACAGACAGAGCTACTCCAAGGTTCAAATCAACAAAATCGTAGGTTGATTTTATGACTCGCATTACTTTTTTTAAGTCTGAAGGCGTCTTTTACGGCTTTAAGGAAACAGGGCACACGGGTTATGCCGACGAGGGCAATGATGTTTTGTGTGCGGCTATTTCTGCGATGACGATGCTTCTCATCAACGCCATTATGGTGGCTTACGAGTCCGATGCGGACTACACCATTGACGAGGAGACCACGGATATTACCTTGGTTGCCAAGAGCGCTCTTGCGCCTTATGAGAAGGACGAAAAGAAGAGATACGCTATTGCAGGACTTATTATGGCTTATTACTATCAGCTGAACGACTTGACGGAGGAATATTACGATTTCCTGACTGTTGACGTTGTTGAGAAGCCGATAGAAGAGTAAGCGCCCAAATTTATACGGAGGTTAACACAATGCTGAAACTCAGTTTGCAATTTTTTGCACATAAAAAAGGTGTAGGTTCTACCAAGAACGGCCGTGACAGCGAATCCAAGCGCCTTGGCGTTAAGAAGGCTGACGGAGCATACGTTCTGGCAGGCAACATCATCGTAAGACAGCGCGGAACCAAGATTCGTCCCGGACAGAATGTTGGTATCGGCTCTGATGACACGCTGTTCGCTCTTATCGACGGCAAGGTTAAGTTTGGCTATGCCGCAAAGGGTAAGAAGTGCGTAAGCGTTGAAGCGGTTGATTAAAACGTTCATAAAAAAGAGTAGATAATTCTGCTCTTTTTTCGTATTTATTTCCGTTTACTTGGTGCTATACCTCATTTTGAGGTGTAGGCACGTAAAACCGTGCGGGGCAGTATTGGCTGCCCCTGCGGTATATTACCTTGACCAGAAAAGGAAGGACAAAAAAATGACGTTGGTTGTACTTGCAGCCGGTATGGGCTCCCGCTACGGCGGATTGAAGCAGCTTGATCCCGTTGGACAAAACGGGGAATTCATCATCGACTTTTCCGTATTTGATGCGATTCGCGCAGGATACGATAAGGTTGTGTTTATCATTAAGAGAGAGAATTATGACCTGTTCCGTTCCACCATCGGACAGCGTTTGGAAAAACATATTGAAGTGGCGTATGCCTTCCAGGAGCTTTCCGAGGAGGAGGCCGCTCTTGTTCCCGCAGAGCGCACCAAGCCCTTGGGCACGGCGCACGCCTTGCTTTGCGCCCGTCCCTACGTAAAGGGCGCTTTCTCCGTTATTAATGCGGACGATTATTATGGAAGTGAGGCATACCGTCTTGCTGCCGAGTATTTAACCGCCAATAACCAGAGCGAGAACTCTCATTTCTGCATGGTTGGCTATAAGCTCGCCAACACCTTGACCGAAAACGGCACCGTCTCCCGCGGCATTTGCGTGGCTGATGAAGCCGGAATGCTTGCTTCCATTACAGAGCGCACGAAAATTCGCAAGGCAGGCGCCGATGCTGAATATACTGAGGGTGATGACAAATGGGTGGCTCTTAAGGGCGATTCCATTGCATCGATGAACTTCTTCGGCTTTACCGATAAGATTTTTGAATATGCAGAGCGCGGATTTGCCGCATTCCTGCGCAACCCCGCCACCAATCTTCTCAAGGACGAATATTATCTGCCCACCGTTGCAAGTGAAGCCTTGGCTTCCGGCGAGTGCGATATGCGCGTTCTTGTTACGGAGGATAGCTGGCTCGGCGTTACCTACCGCGAGGATAGACCCAAGGTAGTAGCAGGTCTTGAGGAAATGTGCGAAAAGGGCGTATACCCCAAGAGTGGTCTTTGGAACTGAGAAAAGGAGAAAACGAATGTCGATTTTGGTAACCGGTGGAACCGGATTTATCGGTTCTCATACTTGCGTTGAGCTTTTGAATGCAGGGAAGGACGTTGTTATCGTGGATAACCTCTCCAACAGCAAGCTTTGCGTGTTGGACAGAGTGGAAACCATCACGGGTCGCCGTCCCACCTTCTATAAGGTTGATTTGCTTGATTACGATGCTTTGGATGCTGTTTTTGCGGCGCACAAGGACATTGAATCCGTCATTCACTTTGCCGGCCTCAAGGCTGTTGGCGAATCCGTGCAAAAGCCCCTTTGGTATTATCACAACAATCTGACCGGTACCTTTAATCTTCTGACCCTGATGCAGAAGCACGGCGTTAACCGTATCGTGTTCAGCTCTTCTGCGACCGTTTACGGCGTTCCCAAGACTGTTCCGATTTCGGAGGATTTCCCCCTTTCCACCACCAATCCCTACGGCGAAACTAAGCTGATGATTGAGCGCATTCTGAAGGATGCCTGCTATGCAAACTCTTCGCTTTCTGCCTGCGTTTTGCGTTATTTCAATCCCATCGGCGCGCACGAAAGCGGCTTGATTGGCGAGGACCCTTGCGGTATTCCCAACAATCTGCTTCCTTATATCTCCAAGGTTGCGGCCGGTAAGCTTGATTATCTGCGCGTTTTTGGTAACGATTACAACACCAAGGACGGAACGGGCGTTCGCGACTATATTCACGTTGTGGATTTGGCGCTGGCTCACCTTTGCGCCTTGGAGCGCACGGGCAAGACCACGGGCATTGAGTATTACAACATCGGCACGGGTAACGGTTATTCCGTTCTTGAAATGATTTCCGCGTTTGAAAAAGCGTGGGGCGGCCCCGTTGCATACAAAATTGCCGAAAGAAGAGAAGGAGACGTTGCAGAGTGCTACGCAGATCCCTCTTTGGCCTATAAAATGCTTTCTTGGCGTGCCGAGCGCGACCTTGCCAAGATGTGTGAGGACGCTGCCAGATGGCAGAAGATGAATCCTGAAGGATATCCCAAGGATTAAGACAACATAGTAAGTGCAACCTAAGGTATTTTACTTTAGGTTGCATTCTTTAAAGAAGAAAAAAGACAAATGATTGAGGAAATAGCAAGCAAAAAAGCCTTCATATGTGATATGGATGGTGTTATCTATCACGGAAACCAAATCATTCCGCACGTTGAGGAGTTTGTCTCTTGGCTCGTGAAGGAGGATAAAAATTTCTCTTTCTGACCAACAGCTCGGAGCGTTCTCCGCGAGAGCTGGCGCAAAAGCTGGCGCGCATGGGCTTACACGTTACGGAGGATCATTTTTATACCAGCGCTTTGGCAACGGCCTCCTTTTTGCAAAGCCAATGCCCCGGGGGGTCTGTTTACGTCATTGGTGAGCCCGGCCTTTTCAACGCCTTGTATGAGGCAGGCTTTTCGATGAACGATTGTGACCCGGATTACGTTGTGTTTGGCGAGACCCGTAGCCTGAGCTATGAAAAAATAGAAAAGGCCGTCAAGCTGGTGCAAAATGGCGCCAAGCTCATCGGAACAAACCCTGACCTGACAGCGCCCGTTGAAACGGGCATCATTCCTGCCTGCCGCGCGATGATTTCCCCCATTGAAATGACAACGGGAAAGCAGGCATATTTCGTCGGTAAGCCCAACCCCTTGATGATGCGTCACGGTCTGAAGAAGCTTGATGCGCACCGTCGCGATGCCGTTATTATCGGCGACCGAATGGATACCGATATCATTGCCGGTATTGAGTCCGAGCTTGATACCGTTTTGGTGCTTTCAGGTTGTACAACGAGGGAAATGCTTTCGCAATACCCCTATCAGCCTAAGTTTGTCTTAAATGACGTTGGCGATATTTTAACAAAAAATCTCTAAAACAGAAAATCGACTTGCAAAGTCGCGCCTTTAAGGGACGGACTGCATCGGCAAGTCGATTTTTTTGTTTCAGGAGAAATTAAGAAAAATCCCAAGAGTTTTCCTTGTTTATTCAAAGCGAAACGCGCCAAAATATGAATAGCAAAAAAGAAAAGGAATGGTTCGGTATGAAAAGAGCGCTTTGGCTTTGTCTTTCTTTTTTCTTGTTGCTTTCTTTCTTTTCTTCGCTCGGCGTTTCTGCCAAGGAGGGCTATGGGTGGTACGTCAGACGAGAAAAGGATAATAAGCAACCAAGGCTTGCACAGGATTTGGCTTGGATAGAAAAATACGAAGCCTTTTATTTAGATAAACACGTGACTCCCGAGGACGAAAACAAGGTTATTTATCTGACCTTCGACGTAGGCTATGAAAACGGAAACGTGGCAAAAATTCTGGACGTTCTGGAACAAGAAGGGGTAAGCGGCGCCTTCTTTGTTCTTTCCAACGTGGTTAAAAGAGAAGCTGCGTTGGTGAAAAGAATGTCGGATGCGGGGCATCTTGTCTGCAACCACACCGCGCATCACAAGGATAACACGAAAATAGACGAAGAGACGCTGAAAAAGGAATTGACAACCTTGGAGGAGGAATACCTTGCCTTGACCGGCAAGGAGCTTGCGCGCTATTATCGTGCGCCTGAGGGGCGCTTTACGGAGCAGTCTTTAAAAACCGTTGCGGATATGGGGTATAAAACAATATTCTGGAGCTTCGCATATATGGACTGGGACAACGAAAGACAGCCCTCTGCCGAGGCTGCCAAGGAGAAAATCCTGTCCAACACGCATAACGGTGCTGTCATTCTTCTGCATCCCACCTCAGCGGTTAACGCCGAAATCTTGGGAGATCTCATAAATGCATGGAAGGCTATGGGGTATCGCTTTGGCACGTTGCACGAGCTGACTCAAAAGACAAGGTAAAAAGAAAAAACAAAACGTGGGAGGGCTTATGTTTGCAAAAAGATTCTTCTTTTTTTTCATTGCCCTCCTTTTTTGTTTTTTCTTCGTCGTTTCGGCCACAGCGGCATTAGAGAAGGGCACGTTTTACCACGGAAGCAGAGAAGAAAAGAAAGTGGCGCTTACCTTCGACGACGGCCCTCATCCAAGATACACCAAGGAAATTTTACGGATTCTTGATAAATATGGCGTCTCGGCAACCTTCTTTGTGGTAGGCGAGAACGTAGAGCTATACCAAGATGCCGCACATCAGCTGTTTTGCTCGGCGCACGAGATAGGAATACACACCTATTCTCATCCGCATATGGCAGAAATTACGGAAGAGATATTAAAAGAGGAAATTTTAAAAACGGAGACGGTTATTTTCGCGCACGGAGGAAAGGCGTCTCGGATTTTCAGACCGCCCGAGGGCAAAAAAAGCGCCGAGCAAGCGGCGCTTTTGGAACAAATGGGATACAGAACGGTCCTTTGGAGCATCGATACGCGCGATTGGGCGCATAACGCCCCCTCTGTCATTTGCAAAACCGTCCTTTCAAGTGTTATTGGTGGCGACATTCTTTTGTTTCACGATTTCGTTACTTCGCCCAATACAACAATAACCGCCTTAGAGCAGCTGATTCCCAGACTGCAAAAAAGCGGTTATGAATTTGTGACGGTTTCAGAGCTGCTCGGTCTTTAAGCCTCGGCAGAAGCGCTCTCTTCGTCTTCTTCGCCTTCTTCATCCTCATGATAAGGGTCTATCATCAGCTCTTTGATTTTGAAGAAAGCGGCGTAGGTTGTCATATAGGCGCAATTTGAGAAGAGGAAAACAAGAGGAAGCACAATGGCAAGCCCCATAAAGACGCCCGAATAGGCCAAGGCGAGCAAGAGAAAACAAAGAACGAGAATACCGAGAACTGCCATAAAATTGCGCTTAAATCCAACAATGGCAAAAATCAGGGAGTTTTTCAGTATCTTTCGAACGGACAAATTAAAGGTAACCATCTGGATATAGATATAAAAGCGCATAACCAGATAGAGAATACCGATAAATATGTTCGCCCAGAAGAGCATCCCGTTAAAAAAGCCGCTGTACTGACTTAAAATAACAACGTTGATAGGGAAGAGTGCAATCAGCGCAAGGTCTAAAATACCGAAGGGGAAGGCCTGCTTGAAGTTGCGCTTAACGGCATACCAGAAGTCGCTCATTAAAAAGACGGGCTCGCCCTTGACCATATTTCTCAAAATATAGGCGGTTCCCACGTTCACAAGACCCCATGTAAAGAAAACGAGAAGCCCAAGCCCCATAAAGACGTATGCCCAAGGCTGAAAGGCAGAGGCGGGGCTCTGCGCGCCGAGAATACCGTTTAGAGCCAAAAGCGACGCCGAAAAGCCGTTCTGCGTAACAAGACCTTGAAAGACTGAGAAAATGTCCTTGGTGGGTGTTACAAAGTCGAAGCTGAAAACACCGCTGAAAGCAAGGACGAGGAAGAGCAGGGGAAAGTTTCCAAGCACCATTAAAATGTTAACGGACAAAAGCCTTGCAAAATCTCTTTTGTAAAGAATAAAGAACTTTTTGAGATTGGGAGGAAGATTGGCTTCTTCCTTGGTAACCCCTTTTCCTTCGCGTTGTGTATCAAAAAGCCTGAATCGCTTTTTTTGCTTTTTTTCTTCTTCCATGATTTTCCTTCCAAAAAGGAAGGCTCCTTCCTGATATTTTTTCTTTGTCGCAAAAAAACTGTTCGATTTTCAGGAAAAAATTGCTGAAAAATCAAAAAAGTATTGACAAAGGGGGATTTCTTATGTATAATATATATGTTATATTCTGAAATGCGAGGGGAGGGACAAAAGATGGCTGAAATCAGAGTTAAGGAAAATGAGTCTTTGGATAGCGCACTGCGCCGCTTTAAGCGTCAATGCGTAAAATCGGGTGTATTGACCGAACTTCGCAAAAGAGAGCATTACGAAAAACCCAGCGTAAAGCGCAAGAAGAAGTCCGAAGCCGCAAGAAAGCGCAAGTACAAGTAATTAAAAGGTAGGGAGTTGCGAAAGCAACTCCCGCTTTTTTCTTTTATGCGATTTTGGCGTCTGCCAGACCCTTTACGTAGTCTGCCGTAATGGTAACGCGAGAAACACCCTCACGGGAAGGAATTTCGTACATCAAGGGCATCATAATGCCCTCTAAAATAGAGCGCAAGCCGCGCGCACCGATTTCTCGCTCCATAGCAAGCTTGGCAATGGCGGCAAGTGCCTCCTCTTCAAAGACAAGCTCAACACCGTCAATCTCAAAAAGCTTTGCATATTGCTTGGAAAGGGAATTCTTAGGCTCTTTCAAAATGCGAACAAGCGCCTTTTCATCCAAGTTTTCCAAGGCAACCATAACGGGCAATCTGCCCACAAGCTCGGGAATTAAGCCATATTTGATAATATCGTGCGCACCGGCATCGGCATAGCAGCCCTTTTGAAGCTTTTCCTTCTTGCTGAGAATTTCTCCGCCAAATCCAATGGTCTGATTGCCGCGTCTTTGTTCGATAATGTCGGAAAGGCCGTCAAAGGCACCGCCGCAGATAAAGAGAATGTTCTCTGTATTGATTTGGATGAATTCCTGATTCGGATGCTTTCTGCCGCCCTGCGGAGGTACGTTGGAGACCGTGCCCTCCAGGATTTTCAAGAGCGCCTGCTGAACGCCCTCGCCCGAAACGTCTCGCGTAATAGAACGGTTTTCACCGCGGCGAGAAATTTTGTCAATCTCGTCAATATAGATGATGCCCTTTTCAGCAAGCTCGATGTTGTAGTCGGCGGCCTGAATCAAACGAAGAAGAATGTTCTCAACATCCTCACCAACATAGCCGGCTTCGGTCAAGGTGGTTGCGTCTGCAATTGCGAAGGGAACCTTTAAGGCCTTGGCAAGCGTCTGCGCAAGGTAGGTTTTACCAACACCCGTAGGGCCCAAAAGCAATACGTTGCTCTTTTGAATTTCAACCTTTTCCTCTGCCGCTTCATCGGCAGAGGCCGCTTTCTTCTTTGAGGACTTCTTGTCCAAGGAAAGAATGCGCTTGTAATGGTTGTAAACAGCAACGGAAAGGACGCGCTTGGCATCATCCTGGCCGATAACGAATTCGTCAAGCGTTGCCTTGATTTGCTGAGGGCGCGGAAGCGTTTCGTAAGTCAGCTCGCCCGTCTCTAACGGCGAGGATGCGCCGCGCTCCTCATGCACGTATTCATCAATGATGTGCTGACAAGCGTCCACACATTCATTGCAAATGCAAACTCCCGAGGGGGAGGGAATCAAAAAGTCAATACTGCTTTCATCTCTGCCGCAGAAGGCGCATTTTAACGTATGAGTAGGGTTCTTTGCCATAGTTTGCTTACCTTTCTTGGCTAATTAGGGTCTGTGTGCAATGACTTTGTCTATCAAGCCGTATTCTGCGGCAACCTCAGCGGTCATAAAGTTGTCTCTTTCGGTATCAAGACGAATGGTTTCAATCGACTTGCCCGTGTTTTCGGCTAAAATGGCGTTCAGCTTCTCGCGGGTTCTCAAAATATGGTCAGCGTGAATCTTGATATCGCTGGCCTGACCCTGCATACCACCCAAGGGCTGATGAATCATAATTTCGCTGTTGGGAAGCGCCAAACGCTTGCCCTTCGTGCCTGCGGAAAGCAGGAAAGCGCCCATGCTTGCGGCCATACCGATGCAGATGGTGGACACGTCGCATTTGATGAAATTCATCGTGTCGTAAATCGCAAAGCCTGCGGAAACAGAGCCGCCGGGGCTATTGATATAAAAGTAGATGTCCTTGTCAGGGTCCTGTGCCTCTAAGAAAAGCATCTGCGCAACGATAAGGGAAGCGGTAGCATCGTTGACTTCATCGGAGAGAATGACGATACGGTCGTTCAGAAGGCGAGAAAAAATGTCGTAAGCACGCTCGCCTCTGCTGGTTTGTTCAATAACGGTAGGAACAAGTGGCATAACGGTATCTCCTTTTTTGTTTTTGATAAAAACCGCGTGCTTCCCAAAAGAAGAAAGCACGCAGTCGGTTTTATTTAGGCGGCAGTAACAACTGCTTTCTCTTTCACAAGGTCCATAGCGGCCTTAACCTTCAGGTCCTCAGCCAGATCCTTTTCATCAATCATAGCCTTAACCTGATCTACGGGTACATTATATGCCTCGGAAATGCGCTTGTATTCATCCTCAATTGCCTCAGCGCTTGCACTCAAGCCCTCAAGGGCGGCAATCTTTTCAAGGGTCAGGCGAACCTTAACCTGCTTTTCAGCACGGGGGCGCATCTGTGCGCGGAGCATATCCAAATCCATACCGCAGTACTTGCAGTAGGTGGAAAGGTCAAGACCCTGCATTCTGAGGTTGTTGTCAAGGTCGCGCAGCTCGTTCTCGGTTTCCATCTCGAACATAACCTCGGGGATGTCAGCCTGCATTCTTTCCAAAAGGGCGTCCATCAGCTTGTCGGAAACCTCGCCGTCCATTTCCTTGTTGTAGCGCTCCTGAAGCTTGGCCTGAATGTCAGCCTTGTAAGCATCAAGCGTGTCAAATTCGGAAACGTCCTTAGCAAACTCATCATCAAGCGTTGCAAGCTCGGTTGCCTTGATTTCCTTCAGGGTAACGGCGAATACAGCAGGCTTGCCTGCCAAGTCGGTTGCGTGATAATCCTCGGGGAAGGAAACAGTAACGTCGAAGGTCTCGCCGATGCTCTTACCAACGATTTGCTCCTCAAAGCCGGGGATGAACGTGCCGCTGCCGAGCTTCAGATTGTGGTCGTTTGCGCTACCGCCCTCAAAGGCAACACCGTCGATGGTGCCAACGTAGTCGATTTTTACGGTATCGTCCATAGCGGCAGCTCTGTCAGTCACGTCAAGCATTCTTGCATTGCGCTCGCGAACTCTGTCAAGCTCTGCGTTAACGGCGGCCTCGTCGGCAACCTTTTCTTCTCTCTGCACCTCAATGCCGAGATAGTTCTCAACGGTAACCTCGGGCTTTACGTAAACGGTGGCCTTCATAACGGGCGCGTTGTCCTCAATGGAAACAACGTCGAACTCAGGACGGCCAACGATAGAAAGCTCGGATTCCTTTGCGGCCTCCTCGTAAGCGGGGCCGATGCAAGCATTCAGCGCATCCTCATAGAAAACGCCCTTGCCGTACATTTTTTCGATGATGGAACGGGGAGCCTTTCCCTTGCGGAAGCCGGGAACGTTCATTTTCTTAACGTTCTTACGGTAAGCGTCGTTCATAGCCGCCTCAAAGGCTTCCTTGGAAATGGTGAATTCCAACTCGTAGCAATTCTTTTCAGTTTCGGTCTTTTTCGTCAGACTCATGGTTTTTATTCCTCCACAGAATGATTAATAATTCAATCCTATATATTATATTCCATAATGAAAAAACTGTCAATAGACTTTTGAAAAAAATATGGGAAAGTTTTTCTTTTTTGGGCTTAATTTACGATTTTTGGCACGAAATCCAGAAAATCCGCAGAGACCAGCGTAAAGGTAACGTCTTCTTCCACAAAGGAAGCGGGGATATCGTACGTGCCGTGAATGTGACCGTAGTAACAGCGCTTTATCCCGTGTTTCTTTAAAACGGCAAGAAGCTCCTCAGAGGTCTTTCCGCCAAAAGCAACAGGAAAGTGCATAAAGGCAACAAGCTCCTTTTCGGGCGAAGCCTCCTTTAACTTCTTGCCTGCAAGAATACTCATCTCCAAGCGCCCTGCCTCGCGCGCCATAATTTTGGCGAAATCCGTTTCCTTCGGGACGTTGTCGGAGGAAGGATCGTAAAACCAGCCGCGACTGCCGCAAAGAATGAGGTTTTCGGCCTCAAAGGCGTTGTTAAAGAGAAAGGAAAGAGTGAAAAGCTTATTTGACTCGCAAAAAAGGGTAAGCTTGCGTATGGTTTGCCACCAGAAATCGTGATTTCCCTTGCCGAGAATCTTTTTTCCGGGAAGGGAATCTATAAAGCGAAGATCGCATAGCGCCTCGTCGGTTGTCAATCCCCAGGATATATCTCCCGGCAGAACCACGGTGTCGTTTTCCGTAACAACGGCGCGCCAGTTCTTTTCCAGCTTTGTTATGTAATTTTTCCATCTGCTTCCAAAGACCTCCATCGACTTGTTCGTGGTGGCGTCCAAGGAAAGATGTAAATCCGATATAACAAAAACGGACATCTTTCGTCTCCCGTATAGTCAGCGTAATGTTGGGTAAAATAAGAGATAAGGGCAAAGCCCGAGTTTTTAAAGGAAAAGGTGATAAATATGGAACAAAAGAACGTATGCGGATGCAACAAAGCATTGAAGGGGATTACCTGCGACGTGTCGAATTGCGTATATAACGCAGAAGGGTGCAGCTGCCACGCACCTGAGATTGCCGTTGGTCCCAGCTATGCAAGCTCCAGTGCCGAAACCATTTGCGCAACCTTTAAGCCTCGCGAGGAATAAAGATTTTCTTTTGGATAACACCGCAGAGAAATCTGCGGTGTTATTTTTTGATGATATTCTTTAAGCCTTTGCAAAGGAAAGCACGGAGGCTTTCATTTCATCAGCGGGAATAGCAGAGGGGAAGCGAATCTCTTTTTGATCAAGGTTTGCCAAGGGCGCGGGAATTTCGGTGCCTGTAAGACGGGAAAGCTCGTTTAATGCCTCAAGCTCGCCGCTTTCGTTCTTGCCTGTCAAGGCGTAAAGCACGGAGGAAGCAAACTTATAGGGGCTAGCCGTAGAGGCCAGAAGAATGCGGTTGCCGTCCTTGGCGCTTTCAGCATAGGCAAGGGCAGCGTGATAGCCTACTGCCGTATGCGTATCCATCAGATAACCGTGGTTATCATAGGCGTTCTTCAAAGCGGCGAAGCAATCCTCCTCCGAGGCATAGTAGGCAGAGAAGCTTTCTTGAATTTCGGCCAGCTCCTCGGCAGAAACCGTGTACCGACCCGTCTTGGCAAGCTCGGCCATATAGGCGGCCGTCTTTTCGCTTCCGGCAATCAGATAGAGAAGTCTTTCAAGGTTGCTGGAAATCAAAATATCCATAGAGGGAGAGGCGGTGGTGTGGAAGGCTCTGTTTCTGTCGTAGGTACCCGTCGTGATGAAATCGGTCAAAACGTTATTGCAGTTAGAGGCACAAATCAGCTTGCCGATGGGAAGACCCATGCGCTTAGCCAGATATGCCGCAAAAATGTTACCAAAGTTGCCCGTGGGAACACAAACGTCAATTTTGTCGCCGAGGCGGATTTGTCCGGCCGCCACCATATCGCAGTAGGCGGAAACGTAATAAACGATTTGCGGTGCCAGACGGCCCCAGTTAATCGAGTTTGCGCTGGAAAGGAAAACGCCGTTTTCATCAAGCTCTGCGGCGACGTCCTTGTCGCCGAAAATGCGTTTTACGCCGCTTTGCGCGTCGTCAAAGTTGCCATAAATACCCACAACGTCAACGTTGGCGCCAAGCTGGGTCTGCATTTGAAGCTTTTGTACGCGCGAAACGCCGTCAATAGGGTAAAATACCTTGATTTTGATTTGGGGAATATCGCGATAGCCCTCAAGTGCGGCCTTGCCCGTATCTCCCGAGGTAGCAACCAGAATAAAGGCAGTTCTTTTTTCTTCGGTCTTGGAAAGCGCGCGGGAGAGAAGTCTCGGCATAATCTGCAAGGCCATATCCTTAAAGGCGGAGGTGGGGCCGTGCCAAAGCTCCAAGGAGGTCACGCGGCCGTCAATGTCGTGAATGGGAGCCGCGCCGCCGGGAAAACGCTTTTCGCTGTAAGCGGCCGTTGTGTCAATCATAACCTCGTTAATGGAGTAGTCGGTCAGATATTTAGAGAAAATATAGGCGGCTCTGTGCGCATAGGGGCAATCTATCAAGGACTCGATTTCCTCTTCCGTCAACGTGGGGATGGTCTCGGGCATATAAAGACCGCCATCGGCGGCAAGACCGTTCTTTATGGCCTCAGCAGAGCTAATCAAAACCTCGTCGGTGCTTCGGGTGCTTTTGTACTTCATGGGGATATATCCTTTCAAAAAAAGTTCATTTAATTATCGCGTAAACGCGTTAGGTATGTGGTGAACGTGCGTAACTGTTTCGTCCTTTGCAAGATAAACCTCTATCACGTCAAAACGAAAGCGCTTGCCCTCGTTTCTATGCCGTGCGGCAAAGGCGGCAGCCGCCTGCATCAGATTGCGTTGCTTTTCCTTGGTAACGGCGGAGGCAGGGC
>JBGVMO010000021.1:0-1881 GCA_045124835.1 Eubacteriales bacterium | reverse complement strand
GGCTATACGCACAATATCATCAACCTGTCCGAAACGGAAAATCTCGTCACGGTGATGTGGGCAAACGAGCCCTTCGACCCGACAAGACCCGATACTTTTTTTGAGGTGGTAGAGTAATGTTTGAAAACGTAAAATGGAAAGAAAACGGAAAACTGAAGCTTTTGATCATCGTTGGCACGCGCCCCGAAATCATTCGCTTGGCGGCGGTTATCAATAAGTGCCGCACCTATTTTGATACAATCCTTGCCCATACGGGCCAGAACTACGATTACAATCTCAACGGCGTATTCTTCAAGGATTTGAAGCTTGCCGACCCCGAGGTGTATCTTGATGCCGTCGGCGCCGACCTTGGTGAAACCTGCGGCAATATCATCGCCAAATCCTACAAGCTGATGGCGGAAATTAAGCCGGACGCCGTATTGGTTCTTGGCGACACCAACTCCTGCCTCTCGGTTATCGGCGCCAAGCGCCTGCATATTCCCATCTTTCATATGGAAGCAGGCAATCGCTGTAAGGACGAGTGCTTGCCCGAGGAAACCAACCGCCGTATCGTTGACATCATTTCGGATGTCAATATGGCGTATTCCGAGCATGCGCGCCGCTATCTTGCCGATTGCGGACTGCCCAAGGAGCGCACCTACGTAACGGGATCTCCCATGGCCGAGGTACTTCACAACAACCTTGCCGAAATCGAAGCAAGCGATATTCACGCCCGTCTTGGCTTGGAAAAGGGCAAGTACATTCTGCTTTCCGCGCATAGAGAAGAGAATATCGATACCGAGGCAAACTTTACAAGCCTCTTTACCGCCATCAACAAAATGGCAGAGAAGTACGATATGCCCATTCTCTATTCCTGCCACCCCCGTTCCCGTAACCGTCTTGCCGCCAGCGGCTTTGTGCTTGACTCTCGCGTTATTCAGCACGAGCCTCTCGGCTTCCACGATTATAACTGCCTGCAAATGAACGCCTTTGCCGTTGTCTCCGATAGCGGAACGCTTCCCGAGGAAAGCTCCTTCTTTACCTCTATTGGCAAGCCCTTTCCTGCCATTTGCATCCGTACCTCTACCGAGCGCCCCGAAGCGCTTGATAAGGCCTGCTTCATTCTGTCGGGCATTGACGAGAAGGGACTTCTGCAGTCTGTGGAAACGGCCGTGGAAATGAACAGAAACGGCGATTACGGCATTCCTGTTCCCGATTATATCGAGGAAAACGTCTCCACCAAGGTGGTTAAAATTATCCAATCCTATACGGGCGTTGTCAACAAAATGGTTTGGAGAAAAAATTAAGCTTGAAAGAGAGCGAAACAATGCGACCTGCTGAAATTTTCTTTGCCGTGCTTCGCTCTGCCGTCTTGGGTGAGCCCTTTTCCGTTTCCAAGGACGTGCTGACCGAGGAAAACCTTCGGGCGCTATACCTGCTTTCAAAAAGGCACGACCTTGCGCATCTGGTGTCCTACGTGCTTGATAGGGCAGGGCTTTTGCCCACAGGCAAGCTTGGCGAGGCCTTTAAATCCGCACAAATGCTGGCGATTTATCGCGCCGAAACCATCCTCTTTGCCTATAACGAAATCAAGGAAGTCTTAGAGGAGGCCCAAATCCCCTTTATCTCCTTGAAGGGTGCTGTTCTGCGTGCCTATTATCCGGAGCCTTGGATGCGGACCAGCTGTGATATTGATATTCTGATTCAAAGAGAGCGCTTGGATGAGGCCATCTCTCATCTGGAAGCGCGAGGGTATAGGGCGGCGGAAAAGCACAACTATCACGATGTTTCTCTGTATGCGCCAAACGGTGTTCACTTGGAGCTTCATTTTTCCATCAAGGAAAATATGCCGCAAATAGATGGTATGCTGGAAGCCGTTTGGGATTACACCGAGGCACTTGA
>JBGVMO010000020.1:0-17326 GCA_045124835.1 Eubacteriales bacterium | reverse complement strand
TCCGCGCCGCTTTCCACGGCAACGGTTTTTTCCTTCAGGTTAATGAAGGGGTGCATCCTTTCCGCCTCAAAAGCGGCTTCGATGCGCTTGACACACATTTCGCAATGCATGCCCTCAACCTTAAAAATGTGCATAAACTGAAAACCAACCTTACTGTATATAATGTTATTTTAAACGGGGGGAGAGGGAGCGGCGGCGAAGGGAAAGCGCGTTTCCCACAACGAAAAGCGAGCTTGCACACATGGCGGCCGCACCTATCATCGGAGAGAGCAAAATACCGAAGGGGTATAGCGCACCTGCCGCGACAGGAATGCAAAGAGCGTTATAAAAGAAGGCCCAAAAGAGATTTTGACGGATGTTTCTGACCGTCAGCCGAGAAAGACGAAGCGCCTCGGCAACGCCGAAAAGCGAGCCCTTGAGCAAAACAACATCGGCACTTTGCATGGCGATATCCGTACCGTTGCCCATAGCACAGCCAACGTCGGCAGAGGCCAAGGAGGGTGCGTCGTTCACGCCATCGCCGACCATTATAACACACTCGCCGCGGTTTTGCAAGTCTTTTATATAAAAAGTTTTTTCTTCGGGAAGCGCCTCGGCACGAAAGGCATCAATGCCAAGCGTCTTTGCCGTATGAGAGACAGCAGAAAGGCTGTCACCTGAAAGCAGATGAAGGGAAATTCCCGCGCTTTTCAGCGCGGCAAGGGCGGCCTTTGCCTCGGGCTTGACGGTATCCCGTATGGCGAAAACGGCCTTGGCAAGCCCCTCCTCTGCCAAAAAAACGAGGGCGGCGCCAAGCGCCGATTCCTCCTCGGCCACTTGCATAAGCAGGGGCGAGGGGGTGATGCCGTTTTCAAGCAAAAGGCGGCTACTGCCCACGAGAAGTGCCTGCGCGCCCTCCCATTCGGCCAAAAGGCCGCGACCGCCAAAGGAGGTTACCCTTTGGGGAAGGGGGAAGGATGCCTTTTGCGTTTTTTGCGCGGAAAAGGCCTTGATGGCGAGAGAGAGCGGATGCGTTGAGGTTTCCTCGGCCGCGGCGGCGCGAAGCAAAAGCGCCTCGGCGGAGGCCTCGTAGGGCGCATCCACGAAAAAGCGGTGAACGGTGGGCTTTCCCTCGGTCAAGGTACCCGTTTTATCAAAGACGGCGGCCGTGACGGAGGCGGCCGTTTCCAAGGCCTCACCGCTACGGACAAGAATGCCGTTTTTAGCGCCAAGCCCCGTTCCGACCGCAACGGCGGTGGGGGTTGCAAGCCCCATAGCACAAGGACAGGCGATAACAAGCACCGAGGTGAAGATGCGAAGAGAAAGACCGATATTTTGAGAGAAAATCCACCACAAAAGGCCCGAAAGAAGCGCAACAGCCAAAACGGCGGGAACGAAGATGCCCGAAATTTTGTCTGCCGCTTTGGCGATGGGCGGCTTTTGCTCCTGCGCGCTTTCAACAAAGCGAACGATGGCGGAAAGCGCGGTATCCTCACCGAGCCGCTCCACCCTGACCGTCAAAGCGCCGGAGGAAAGAACAGAGCCTGCGACAACCGCATCACCCTCTTTTTTAAAGACGGGAAGGCTTTCACCCGTCAGCATAGACTCATCAACCCCGCCCTCGCCGCCGATAACGGAAGCGTCCGCAGGGATGCGCTCTCCCGTGCGGATGAGAAGCACGTCCGAAAGAGCAAGCGCGGAAAGCGGAATTTCCTCCAAAAAGCCATCAGCCCTTTGCCGCCGCGCTGTGTCGGGCAGAAGAGAGGAGAGCGCTCGGATGGCGTCTGCCGTTTTCTTTTTGCCGTTTTCCTCCAAGGTTTTGCCAAGCGAAACCAAGGTTAAAACGATGGCGGCCGATTCGTAAAAGAGCCCGCTTACGAGGCCTCTGTCCTTGGATAAAAGGAAGGTCAGAACGAGGCTGTAAAGAAAGGAGGCAAGGCTGCCGAGCGCCACGAGCGAATCCATATTCGGTGCGGCGCGAAAAAGAGAGGAAAGACCGCTTTTATAGCGCGGAAGGTTCAAAAGCATGACCGAAAGCGCCAAGGTCATCTGCAAGAGTGCATAGGCAAGGGGAGACGCGGCGGGTGCAAGAAAATGCGGAAGGGGCGCGCCGAGGAGCATATGCCCTGCGGAGAGATAGAGCAGAATGAGTGAAAGGAGGAGAGAAAAAAGGAGCGGCCAATGCCGAAGAAGGAAGGAAGGAGGCGCGGGCATCGCCGTGGGCGCGGCCGCTTCTATCAGAATGGCGGCGAAGCCTGCTCGCTTGACGCGCGCGGCAATGTCTGCGGGGGTACAGAGACTCTCGTCAAAGGAAACACGCATCTTTTCCGTTACGAGATTGACGGAGCAGGAAAGCACGCCCGCCTGACGCGAGACGGCCTTTTCCACGGCCGCACTACAGGCCGCGCAATGCATTCCTTCGATGCGAAAAAGCTTTTCTGTCATGGGAATTTTAAAACAACCTTTCTGCTTTTGGGGCGCGGCAAAGCACCCTAAAGGCTTTTAAAAAGCAGGTCTTGCGCTCTTTTTTAGAGCGCAAGACGCCGAAATGCAAACAAATGTTTACGACGCAATTTTTTTGCGCAGATGGCCAACAACCTTGCCGCAGCACAGAAAATCATCGAAGCGGCAGAGAGGAATGTCGGGGTATTCGGGGTTCAGGGAGTGAAGCCTGTCGCCCATATAGCGCTTGAAATAGCCCTTGCCGTTGGCAATAAAGATGCCAAGCTCACCGAAGTTGACGGAGGGCTGCTGATGCACCAAAACAATGTCTCCGTTGCGGAAGCGCGGCTCCATACTGTTGCCGCTGACGCGCAGGGCAAAATCGGCCGATTCGCTAAAGGCGTTTGCCTCCACCTCAATGGTTTCCTTGTCCGCGCTATCAAGGAAGGTGCCCGTGCCTGCGGAAACGGGCAAAAGGTAAAGCGGAAGCTTGATTTTAGCAACGGCGGCGGCGTCAACGTGCGAAAGAGACTGGCCCTTTTCGGCCTCTGCTCCTGCGTTGTCGGCCGTTCTGCTGCTTTCCATTTCGGCAACGGCGCGAACGGCGGCCTTGCCGTATGCATCGCTGTTGCGATAATCGTTGAGCAGCTTCTGCTCGTCGCGCGAAAGCGAAACGCTCTTTTCGTCGAGCAAGGCGCCAAGGCAAACGCCGAGCGCATCACAGAGCGCAACGGCGACCGAAAGCTTCGGCTCCTCGATAACGCCCGAAAGAAGCTTGTTCAGCGTGCCAAGCGGAACGCCGCTTTTTTGGCTCAGCTCCTGCGTGGTGAGCCCCTGCTTGCTTTTGATAGAACGGATTTTTTCGGAAAAACGCATAAGACGGTTCCTGACCTTTCCTTTTTTATGACAGATTTTATGGCAAAATGATTTTGGTGGGACGAAATCCATTTTTGGAATATCGTGACGCTATTGTAGCACATAAAAACAAAAAAGTAAATACTTTTTGGAAAAAAATATAAACATTTTTTCCTTTTTAGGAAAAATGCACAAAAAGAAAAGCCGTTTTTGGACAAGCTGCCCCGAAAACTTCAAGAAGGAGAAAGAAGCAGAGGTCTCGCTACCCTCCTTTTTTGCCCTTAGGTGCGCGACGTGTGCGAAGAAAACGCGTTTCTGACGGATTTTCGGAGAAGGAGAGAGAGGTTTTGACATATCTTATATATAATATAAAGGAAGGAAAAAGGAAAAAAACACTTTTTTTCTCGGTTTTTTTATGCTTCTATGGGCAAAGTGCTAAAAATTATATAAATACGGGAAAAAAGAGCAGATTTTTTTTGTACTTTATTGACAAACGAAAAATAATATGGTACAATGCATAGTAGAAGGTGTATACCCTATTTGACTCGAGAGAGAATTCCCAAACACCAAGGAGAAAGAATTATGAAGAAAAAAGTTTGGCTTTCGTTGCTGCTTGTGGCAATGTTGCTTCTCGCTTCTCTTACTATTTTATCTGTCAGTGCAGACGAATGCCCCGAGGGCGGTTCGCACAATCCCGGTCTTCCTCCGACCTGTACCAGCGGTCAGGTCTGCATTAAGTGCTATCAGGAGCTGCAGCCCGCAGCAGGTCACGCGTGGGATGAGGCCACCTGTGCCGCTCCCAAGACCTGCCGTACCTGTGGCGATACCGAGGGAAAGAAACTTCCCCATGACCCTGCCAACTATGACAGAGAAGAGCCCACCTGCACGGATCCTATCACCTGTACCTTCTGCAAGCGCATTGTAGAGGCTGCCAAGGGTCATACTGCCGGCGCGGCTGCCGACTGCGGTCACGCACAGTGGTGCACCGAGTGCAGCGCCCTTTTGGCGAATGCAACGGGTGAGCATGATTTTTCCGGTGCCGGTGAGGTTGTGAAGGAGCCCTCTGCAGCAGGCGGCTTTGGCGAATGCCTCGTAACCTGCGCAAACTGCGACGAGCAGATTCTTTGCCACTTTACCAACAGAGTTGCCTCGGGCGATTCCAAGGCAAGCACGGTTGGCGGAACGGCTCAGCTTTCCTTGCAGTCTTATCTTTCTATGAAGGCCTTGAAGGTTGCCAACTATTCCTCTGTGAATCTTGGAAGCTACAAGCTTTTGCAGGTTGCCGATATCACGCTTTACGATGCAGAGGACGAGGCTTACCAGCCCAACGGTACCTTGCAGGTAAAGATGCTTCTCAACAAGTCTGCCGTGAAGTTTGATAAGGAAGACCTCAAGGTTTACCACATTGACGAAAGCGGCAAGGCGACCGAAGTAACGGTTCTTTCTGTTGAGGACGGTTATATTACCTTTGAAACCAGCCATTTCTCCGTATTCGCCGTTGGCGTTGAGGGTGCGGTTGGTGCAGAGACGCTCGGTAGCACGGGCATGCCCATCGGTGCCGTTATCGGTATCGCAGCGGGCGCGGTGGTTGTAGTTGCCGCGGCCGCAGTTGCCGTTGTCCTCGTTCTGAAGAAGAAGAAGGCCGGCGCAGCAGAATAACGTCTGATGAAGGGGAGTGCCGCAGAAACGGCATTCCCCTTTTTTCTTTAGCTTGCGCTTGGTTGACAGGCTTTTGGCCTTGCGCGATACGAAAGGAACCCTTGCAGGCCAAGGGAATGGGAAACGATGAAAAAAAGATGGCTTGCTTTTTTGCTTTTTCTGGTACTTTGCTTTGCAGCAGTTCCTGTCCTTGCAGAAGGCGATTCGGTTGCCTTCCGTCTTGACGGTGAAATTATCAGCACCGCACAGGCAGGAGAAATCACCCTGCCCGAAGCCCCCGCGCTTGAAAGAGGAAGGGTGTTTATCGGCTGGCGCCTGATACAGAACGGAGAAGAGGTTATTCTTCCCGCAGGGGCGACCTGCACGGTTGCGGGCGATGCCCTTGTGGATGCTCTTACGGTGCGCGCTCATACCAACGGCGCTGCCTCCGTATACGCTGTGGGCGAGAGCATTGGCTTGCGCTTTACCTCGCAAATGGACAAGGCCGACTATACAAAGCTTCTCTCCCTTTTCGGAGAGGACGGCTTTACCTTTGGCACGCTGATTGCCACCAAGGATTACACGGCCAAAATCGGCGGGAGACTGACAGCCGAGCTGCTTTCACAAAAGGGCTACGATTATATCGAGATAGAAACCGACAAAATTTATAAAAAGACGGCCTCCTACGAGGAATGGGCCGGATCCGTTTCGGGCTTGAAGGCCGAAAATATGTCGCGCACCTATACGGCCATTGGTTATCTTACTCTGCGCTACGCAAACGGGCAAGAGGCGCGCGTATACTTGGATGCCGCCGTGATTGATAAAAGCGGAAATACGGTGTACCGTCAGTTTGCTTCGGCGGAGACGTATACCGTCCTTTTGAACGCGTATGACGATAGAAACGCGGGCTACAAGAACGTGGTTTGGGAGAACGGTCTTGTAACGTATAGCCCTTACACCGAGGGGCAACTGGCGGCCATCAAGCGTTGCCTTGACAGCGCCCTGAGCATCCGTGTCTCCGCGCAGGGCACGCTTTACGTGGAGGAAAAGGGATATTACAAAAGCCCCTATCAAATCAATTACGACGCCAATCAGAATAAAGATAACGTCTTTATTTCGGCCAAGGATGGCGGCGCGCTTTCGGGACGGCTTGTGGCTGTGATGCGCGCAGGCTCCTTCGTTTCCTTTTCCGGTATAGAGAAAAGTAGTGACTTGTCCTGGCGGATTCCTTCTCCCCTGCATAGCCCTGATTTTTGAACAGTTAAAAAACGAAAAGAAAAAAGAGCCGATACGGTTTTCCGTATCGGCTCTTTGCATATAAAGCAGGGCTTATTGGTGATAATCGGCAAGGAAATCGCCAATGTCGAGCATGGCTTTTTCCATTTCGGCGGCCTCGGGCAGCATAACCACACGGAAGTGGTCGGGCTCTTGCCAGTCAAAGCCACTACCGGGAACGAGAAGAATTTTCTTGGCATGAAGCAGGTCAAGGGCAAATTTCTTATCGTCCGTGATGCCGAAGCGGGCAACGTCAAGCTTCGGGAAGATGTAGAAGGCGGCCTTGTTCTTGACGCAGGAAAGACCCTCGATTTTGGAAATGGCGCGGAAGGCGGCCTCTCTTTGCTCGTAAAGACGCCCACCCGGAACGAGCATTGCGCGCGTGCTTTGGGAGTCCTCAAGCGCCGCGGGAATGACAAGCTGGGTCAAGGCACCTGCGCAAAGGCGCATCGTGGCAAGCTTGGTGATACCCTCAACGAAGCCGCGGTTGCGCTCCTTGGGGCCGGAAATAACCATCCATCCGCAACGGAAGCCGCAGATGCAATGGGATTTGGAAAGACCGTTGGTGGTGATAACCGTCAAGGAATCGGGAGCCAAGGCGGCAACGGAGTAATAGGGCTCCTCATCCATCACCAAGCGGTCGTAAATCTCATCGGACAAAACAACCAGATTGTGCTTTGCGGCAATGCGGATGATGGCCTCAATGGTTTCCTTGGAATAAACGGCGCCCGTGGGGTTATTGGGGTTGATGACGACGATGGCGCGCGTCTTGTCCGTGATTTTCTTTTCGATATCGGCAATATCGGGATTCCATTCACTTGCTTCGTCGCAGGTATAGTAAACGGGCTTAGCGCCTGCAATGTAAGTGCAGTTGGACCAGAGGGAATAGTTGGGGCAGGGCAAAAGAATTTCGTCGCCGTGATTGAGAAGGGCGGTCAGAATCATTTGCACAAGCTCGCTGACGCCGTTGCCGATAAAAATATCGTCGGGAGAGATGTTCTTGAAGCCGCGAGAGCGATGATAGGCGCAAATGGCCTCGCGCGCGGCAGGCATACCGCGGTAATCGCAGTAGGGCACCGCCTTATCCATGTTCTCCATCAATGCTTTTTTGACACTTTCGGGCATAGTGAAGCCGAAGGTGCCGGGGTTTCCGGTGTTGAGTTTCAAAACCTGCTCTCCCGCCTCTTGCATCCGAAGGGCTTCCAAGAAGATGGGGCCACGAATGTCAGAATGTACGGGAACGAGCTTGTCGGTGCTCTTTAATATTTCCACGGTAAATCCTTTCCCGAACGAATCGTTCGATTGATACAGTGTTTTTGCTGGGCGCCCGAAAAAGCGCTATAATGCTATATTATAGCATATTGATAAGGGCTTGTCAATGTGTGAGAACAGTTTTTTTGCTCTCTGTGGATAAAATGCACCTCGTTTATTCAAGAAATCCGTAATAGACCTCTCCTTGATAGTCCAAAATGCCGTTCATCTTGCCAAAGGCCACGTAAAAGCGGCCCTCTGCAACCGTAAAGGAAAGGGGCGGAACGAAAGACACGAAGCGCGCAATGGGAAGAAAGGCGCCGCGTTCGTAGCGATAGAGGGTGTTTTGCAGGGAAACGCCGTCTTGCAATCTATCAAAGCCGAGCGCGTACAGCGTTCCCTCTGCTTTTATGATGTCGGTGATATACAGGGAGCCCTCGGGGGTAATGTCAACAAATGTTTGCATATCCTTGGTTTCATAGAGCTTTCCCGTTGTGAATAAAAGAGAATCTCCCGCATTTTCCTCGGCGATAATAGGGAAAAAGTGCAGGCGCACGTAGGTGATTTCATCGGAAAGAGGCGCCACGTAATGCATCGCACCGTCCTGCGCATAGCAGTAAACAAGGCGCTGGGGTGGGTCGTTTTGCGTTTCGTAGCGCGTAACGATGGCGTACAGCGTTTCGTCCACCGTCAGTAAGTCGTAAATACGCAGGGTGTAGCTCGGCTTGGAAAGAAGGGTCTCGCTTCCGTCCGCTTCAACGAAGGAGAGGGGAGAAAAATGCGCGCCGTCCTCGGAAACGAGAAGGGGAGAGTTTCCGTCCACCGTGCCGAGCGCGGCGAAGGTCTTGCCATCAAGGTAGGCCATATCCCAAACGTGCACACCGCCCGTCAAAACGCGGTGCTTTACAAGCGCGTCCTCCTCAACGGTGTAATAGTTGCCGAGCGACCAGTCCTCTCGCGCGTCAATTCCCGGAATGGCCAGCTTGCCGTCAAGCAGGGTAAAGCGCTCAAGCTGCTCGTCATTGTAGCCGGGCAGGGTTTCCCATTCGTGCGTTTGCAGGGAAAGACGCTTAACGGTTTCCGTGGAAACGTTTTTATCGTAGTCGCCCGCGCCGAGATACAGATAGCCCTCGTAGGCTATCATATCCCAAGGATTACGCGCCTCGCTTTCGGCATACGGCGTGCCGAGAGAATACAGGCGCAGCGTGGGCGGCTCCTTGGAAACGGAGGAGGGAACGAAAAAGGCCGCGAGGCAAAAAAGCAATAAAACGAGAACAAATCGGTCTGCCTTGGTTTTCATAGTTGCTTCCTTTTGATGAAATTTATAACAGGATATCCCGATTATACACCAAAAAGGGCCGCCTGTCAAGCGCGCACTGTCCAAGGAAAACGCGCGAAAAAAGCGCGATAAGGTTGACATATTCAATAAAATGTGCTACAATAGCCCCATACGGCTAAGCGTCCTGATGGACGCGAGAAAAAAAGCACGCAGGGGGGAAGCCCCCCTATATCATAGAAGGCTTTGAGCAAAAAGGAGAAAACTCTTGAAGATTTTGATTGCAGGCATCGGCACCGTTGGTGAAACGCTTGTGCAGGATTTAACTGCCGACGGGCACGACGTTACGCTGATAGACGTGGCCAGCGAGGTTCTGGGCGCAAACATTGAGTCTTACGACGTGATGAGCATTGAGGGCAACTGCGCCTCGATGGAAACACTTTTAGAGGCAGGCGTGGAGACGGCGGATTTACTGATAGCCGCAACGGGAAAGGATGAGATTAACCTTCTTTCCTGTATGACGGCGCACAGGCTCAACCCCGCCGTGCATACCATGGCGCGCATCCGCAACCCCGAATATCTGGAGCAGGCCTTCCGTATGCGCGAGGCCTTCGGTCTTTCGATGGTATTCAATCCCGAAAAGCAGACCGCCAAGGAAATTGAGCGCCTTCTGAAATTCCCCGGCTTTTTGAAAAGAGATTCCTTTGTCAAGGGCCGCGTGGAAATCGTGGAGCTGGCGATTGATAAGAAAAGCAAGCTGAACGGCGCTTCTCTTTTGAAGCTGTACGATATTGTCAAGTGTCGCGTTCTGGTTTGTACCGTTTTGCGTGAGGGCGTGGCCATTATTCCCGACGGTCAGTTCGTTTTGACCGAGGGGGATAAGGTTTTCGTTACCGCCCCCACCGAGCAGCTGTCACTGCTGCTCAAAAACCTCGGTATCGTCAGCCGCAAGAATCGCCGCGTGATGCTGGCAGGCGGCGGAACGGTTGCGTATTATCTCGCCGAGGAGCTTTTGAAGAGCCATATTGACGTTTGCATTATTGAGCAGGACGAGGAGCGCTGTGCCAAGCTTTCGGAGCTTTTGCCGCAGGCCTCTATTGCCTTTGGAAACGCGGCAAAGCAGAATCTTTTGGAGGGCGAGGGAATTGACTCGGTTGACGCTTTCGTAACCCTGACGGGAACGGATGAGCGCAATATGATTCTTTCTCTTTATGCCCAAGGGCGCGGTGTACCGCAGGTTATCACCAAGGTGAAGCGGATGGATGACGGCAGATTGATTGACGCGATGGAGCTTGGCAGCGTTGTTTGCCCGCGCAATCTTTGCAGCGAGAACATCGTGCGTCACGTGCGCGCGATGGAAAACCAGACGGGCGCGGCCGTTGCCATTCACAGCTTGGCTGAGGGTGAGGCGGAGGCAATGGAATTTATCGTGGAGGAATCTACCCTTCACGTTGGCGAGCCGCTTCGCAGCATACACTTCCGCAAGAATACCCTGCTTGTCAGCATTTCGCACGGCAAGGAAATCGAAATTCCCAACGGTGACTCCACCTTTGCGGTGGGAGATAGCATCGTTGTCGTTGCGGGGCGCGACACGGACGTTGTGCAGCTGAACGATATTTTCAAGCATTGATGCTTTGGCCTTGCGGTGAGCGCAGGGCACTTGAAGGAGCAATTTTATGAATTATAAGATGATAGGCAAGATACTTGCTCTCATTTTAGGCTTTTGCGCCATTTTTATGCTCCCTGCCTTCTTTATCAGTCTTGGGGTTGGGGCAATGTCGGCGGTGCTTGGCTTTGGTGTCAGCATCGGGATAACGGCCGTGGTGGCTGTGCTTCTCGGCCTTCTTTCTCGCGGCGCCAAAAAGGACTTTTTTGCGGGTGAGGGCTTGGCCTGTGTCGGCCTCGGTTGGATTCTGATGAGTCTTTTCGGGTCGCTTCCCTTTGTTATTTCGGGAGAAATCCCCCATTTTATCGACGCGTTTTTTGAAACCGTCTCGGGCTTTACCACGACGGGCGCCTCTATTCTGTCGAACGTTGAGGCCTTGTCGGCGGGAATGCTCTACTGGCGAAGCTTCAGCCATTGGATTGGCGGTATGGGCGTTCTGGTGTTCGTTCTGGCGGTGGCACCCGTCAGCAGTAAGAGCGAGGGCTTCACGATGCATCTGCTTCGCGCAGAGAGCCCCGGGCCGAGCGTTGGCAAGCTGACGCCGCGCATACGCCAAACGGCAACGGTTTTGTATTTGACCTATATTGGCCTGACGGTGCTGAACTTCTTGCTTTTGCTTGTGGATTTGCCTGCCTTTGACGCCTTGCTTACTGCCTTCGGTACGGCGGGAACGGGCGGCTTCGGCATCAAAAACACCAGCATGATGGAATATAGCGCCTATACGCAAATCGTTACAACGGTGTTTATGCTGCTTTTCAGCGTAAACTTTACCTGCTATTATTTGTTGATGCTGCGCCGTGTGCGCGACGTCTTGAAGGACGAGGAGCTGCGGATGTTCGGCGCGGTGGTGCTTGCCTCCGTTGCGCTGATAACGCTGAACCTGATGACGATGGAAACGCCCCTCTTTTCCTCCTTTGGAGAAACCCTGCGGCACGCCTTTTTCCAGGTTGGCAGCATCGGCTCAAGCACGGGCTTCGTCTCTGCGGACTTTGAGCTTTGGCCCTCCTTCTCGAAGGCAATTTTGTTCTTCTTAATGTGTATGGGCGCTTGTGCGGGCAGTACGGGCGGCGGCTTCAAGGCCATGCGCGTTCTTTTGCTCTTCAAGGTTTTGTTCCGCAACGTTTACCAAAGAATGCATCCCAATCGGGTGAAAACCATCCGTGTGAACGGCAAAGCGGTAGACGAAAAGCTTCTTTCGGGCGTTTCGGCATATTTCATTTTGTATATTGCCGTTTTCTTCGTCAGCTTCCTTTTGATTTCCATTGACGGCAAAAGCATGCTGACCAATATCTCCGCGGTGTTTGCCACCATCAACAATACGGGCCCCGGCTTTGAGGCCGTTGGTGCCACCTGCAATTACGCAGGCTTTGGTATTTTTTCCAAGTGCGTTCTGATTTTCGATATGCTGGCAGGCCGCTTGGAGTTCTTTCCTATTCTGGTGTTGTTCCATCCCGGCTCTCTGAAACGGGAATAAATGAAAATAAAAGCGCCGCTTGCGAATGCAAGCGGCGCTTTCTTCGTATATAAAAGGATGTTAGAAGCTTTCCAGAACAAAGTTCTCGGCCTCGGCGCTCCAAAGACCGTTGTTCTTGGCAACAAGCTCTGCAAGGGTCTTAAAGCGCGCGTCCTTTTCGCCAAGTGCGGCGAAGTCAGCAATGGCCGTCAAGGGCATATTCACGCCCGTATAAATCAGCTTCTTGCCGCCGGGGATCTTGGGCAGATTCAGCGTGGTGTCGATGGCCGCGTCAATACCGCCAACGTGGGTCACCATAACGGCAGGGTCAATGCGGCCCTCACCGATAAGACGAACAATGTCCTTCATATCGTCAGGCGTGCTTCCGCTGGTGCCTGCATAGTGGTGCTGGGCGTAATGCACGTTGTAGAAGTTGATGGGGGCGCTGAAGGCCTTGTCCATCGGGCCTGCGAAGAAATTGAGACAGCCGTCAAAGGCCAGAATCGCGTCACCAAGCGTGACAACGGCAGGAACGGGCGCGTAAACGAATACGTCATCGTAGCCCTCCCCGTCGGTAAGCGCCAAAAGCGCCTCCTTGTCGGAGGTGTTGACGAACACGAGCCTCGTGCCGTTCTTTTCAGCCTCGGCGGGACTGAAAATCTCCTCGGCTCTTTTCAGTCTTGCGTCATCAAGGTCGGTTACAACTACAAGAGAGGGCTTCACGTCACCGTGTAAGGCAATGTCAATGGCAACCAAGCCCATCGGGCCACAGCCTGCGAGAATGGCAACCTTGCCGCCCTTCTTGATGTTGGTGTAGGGAAGAAGCGCCTCGTCTAAATGGTTGTTTGCCTTGTAGCCGCGCAAAACGCAGGAGGCAGGCTCAATCAGGGAGCCCTTGAAGAAGGCGTCACTTTGCAGCTTAATCAAAAAGCCGTTCTTGATGATGTGCTCGTAAACGATAGAATAGGTGGAAACACCGCCAATTTCGCGGAAGGAGTAGCCGATGGTCTGGTGACCGCCAAGATAGCTCAAAACGGGAGGGATGATAACCTTCTCGCCAACTGCGTATTCGTCCTTCCAAGTCTCGCCAACCTCAACGATTTCGCCGCAGAATTCGTGACCGATGATGATGGGGTTTTCTGCCACGTCATTGGGTACGCGCAGGTGCTTAGCGCCCTGCATGGCGGTCTTGTAGGTGGACATACAAACGCTGTCGGAAATGATTTTGATGAGGATTTCGCCTTTTTGGATGGCAGGAAGCGTAAACTCCTCCAAGCGCAAATCCTTTTCACCGTAAAGACGGACTGCTTTCGTTTTCATCATTTTTCCTTTTACCTCTTCACTCTTCACTTTTTCCTATCACTGCACTTTTCCGTTGCTGCCGAAGGTGCGGATTTTCTCGCGGATGGCGGCCTTCATACCGATACGCGCCTCCTCAAAGACGAATGCGGGCCAGGTGGAAGGATTCTTGATGGAATTGAGCTTGTTCTTAAGGCCTGCGTTCATTGCGCCGACAACGTCGGAATAAATATTGATTTTGGTGATGCCGTGGTAAATGGCGGTCTTCATCTGGTCATCGGGCGTGCCGCTTCCGCCGTGAAGCACGAGGGGTCTGTCGCAAACGGCCGTGATTTCGTCCAAGCGGTCAATGCGAAGGGTGGGCGTCTTCTTATAAACGCCGTGCGCCGTACCGATGGCAACGGCAAGGGCGTCAACGTCCGTGCGCTTAACGAATTCGACAACCTCGGAGGGAAGCGTCAGGGTATCGTCGGGATCCTCGTTTTCAACCGAGTCGTTCTCGTTGCCAACCATGGCATTGCCAACGTGGCCAAGCTCAGCCTCAACGGTTACGCCGTGCGCGTGCGCGTAGGCAACGACCTTTTCGGTCATGCTTGCGTTTTCCTCAAAGGGCAGAGCGGAGCCGTCATACATAACCGAGCTGAAGCCTGCTTCCACAGCGGCCTTGATGTCCTCCATATTGGTGGCGTGGTCAAGGTGCAGACAAACGGGAACGGTGTAGTATTCGGAAGCGGCCTTTACCATCGAGGAAAGCAGGGGAAGACCCTTGCCGGCAAGGTCAACGCCAAGCATCATCAAAAGGGCGGGGGAGCGCTCCTCCTCACAAACGTCAAGCACCGCGCGCATCATTTCATAGTTGCTTACGTCAAACGCGGGGATAGCATAGTGATTCTCCTTGGCATGTGCCAGCATTTCCTTCATAGAAACCAACATACTGTGTTCCTCCAAAATTTCATTGTTATTGACATTTTTAAAATGTCCTGTTATAATTATAGCATTCAAACATTACGAAATCAAGATCTGTTTGAAATGTTTGCAAATAAACGATTTTTCGAACAAAAGGAACAGAACAATGACGCTGGAAGGAAGAAAAAAGGATATTTTGGATTTGCTTTACGAGAGGGGAAAGGTCTCGGTCTCGGAGCTTGCAGGGGCGCTCTTCGTTTCGGAGATGACGGTGCGGCGCGATTTGGCCGAAATGGAGAAGGGCGGCTTTTTGCGGCGGTACAGGGGCGGCGCGGTTTTAAAGAACAATGCGGGAGAAATGCCCATTTCACAGCGTTTTTTGCTTGACAAGAGCGAAAAGGAGGAGCTTTCCTCCAAGTGCGACCCCTTCTTGCACGACGGAATGACCGTTTTTATCGACAGCTCCTCGACCTGCCAATACGTCATCCCCTTGGTTGCCAAGCATAAGAATATGACTATCGTGACCAATTCGGTCAAGGCGCTGCTCAGCGCAGGAAGCCTGCACGTGCCCTGTATTTTAATCGGGGGCGAATATTACGAGCAGGATATGTGCCTCGTTGGCTCGATAGCCGAGGAATACGTGCGCGATTTGAACGTGGATATCGCCTTCTTTACCACCGCTGCTTATTCGGAGGACGGCGTTATCTCGGATTTTGATATCAGGCAAACGGCGATACGAAAGCTTCTGATGCAAAACGCCAAGCAAAACGTGTTTCTTTTCGAGGGACACAAGCGCAACAAGAAGCTGCTATACACCCTTTGTCGCAAGGAGGACGCAACCGCCATTATCACGACGGACACCCTGCCGTAAGAAACAAAAAAGAAAAGCACTTATGACAAGAATTGTTTACATCATAAGTGCTTTTTGCTTTTTATGCTACCTCTTGAAGAGGGGTGGCGCTCTCCTTGGCGCTCATCCTCTTGTAGAGAAAGTGGGCGACGAGAAGCGCAAGAACCCCTGCGGTCAGCTTGCCGATGATAACGGGGAAGATGAAGGCGGCGTCAAAGGCCATGGTGAATGCCAAATGCCCTGCGAACGTGAAGGCGGCGGAAATCAGAAAGGCCGCGTTGTATACCGTTCCCTTTTTGTCCATCTTACCCATCATTTCAAAGGTGGTCATACTGGTGGCAAGCGTGGAGACGAAGCCAAGCGCGGACGTTTCGTTGATTTGCATCTTGCGGCTGGCGAAGCGAATGGGGCGGGTGAGCAGCTTTCCTAAAAGGAAGAGCAGGGGAAATGCGCCCGACATCACCGCCGAGGCGTTGACGCAAATCATGCTGGCCTCCTCCAAGGAGGCGAAGGCGGGAACAATCTCCCACTTGGTGAGATATTCTATAACGCCAAGAACTAAGCCTGCGGTGATGAGTGCTCTCATCAAAACACCCAGCCACTCAAATATTTTAACGCAGACGTTGGGGCAAAGGCAAAGACCAAGTGCCACCAGCGCCGCAAAGAGAAAGAGGGGCAGAAGGTTAAAGAGAAGGGAAAGGACGGGGATTTCGCAGAAAAGCCCTGCGATAAAGCAGCCGAAGGGAATGGTAACGATGCCGCAGAGGAAGCCTGTCAGCATATCCTTGTGGTGCGTCCTTTCAACCACCGTCAAGGCCACGGGAATGGTGAAGGAGATGGTGCAGCCCATCATAGAGGAGACCACAAGACCGTTGAAGCCGCCAAGTGCTTCGCTTTTGGCAATGCTTTCGGAGAGGGCGGCGCCGCCCATATCGTTGGCAAAGAGGGAGGCCGGAATAACGGAGGGGTCAATGCGGAATACGGTATAAAAAACGTCAAAGAAGGGGGAAAGCAGCTCTGCAAGGAAGGGAGAGACGACTATCATACCAATCATGGAGAGTGCCATCACGCCGAGTAACATAAAGCCCTTTTCAAATTCCTTGCCTAAGCCGAATTTGTTGCCGATGATACGGTCAATGGCACCGAGAACGGAGAATGCGAGCATAACGACGGTTAAAGCGTTCATATAAATTCCTCTATTTTAACAGGCTTGAAGCCCTCTTGGGTTAAGACGTAAACGTAGCGGAAGCCGTGCGCCTCAAGATAGGCGGCGCTTTCCTTGAAGTAACAGAGAAGGTCCTCCTTGTTGTGACAGTCGGAGGAGATGACGGCGCCAAGGCCGAGTCTCTTGCATTCGTCAAGCAGGAAGGGGGCGGGATAGGGGGTTGTGCGGTAGCCGCGCGCAATGGCGCCGGAGTTTACCTCAAAAAGCGGGATGCCCTTGGCAACCTCGCGCAAGGCGTCGATGGCGGCCGTGCGGTAACGCAGAGAATCGGTGTCAAAGAAGGAGGCCTTTTCGCTGTGCTTGGTGAGCAAATCAAAATGGCCGATGATGTCGAACTTGCCGTAATTTGAAAGAAGGGAGGCCTGACGGTAAAATTCCTCGGCATAGGCCATGCCGTCGCCGCCAAAATACACGTCGATGATGCGCTTGACCTCGTCGGCCCCTCTGTCCATACCGACCTTTTCACCGTTGAAGTTGAAATAATGCACTGAGCCGATGAGATAATCGAAGCCCTCAAGAGAGCATTCAGAGTACATTTCCATTTCCAAGCCGCAGAAAATTTCGATTTTTTCGCGGTAGGTCTCCTTCAATTGCGCAATTTCCTTTTGGTATCTCTCGGTGTCTTCGGGCTTCAGCGAGGGAACGTTGGAAAAGCTCATATAGGAATGGCTCGAAAAGCCGATAGAGTGCATGCCGAGCGAAATTGCCTTTTGAACAAGCTCCTCGGGCGTGTTCTTGCCGTCGCAATAGGTGGTGTGCACGTGCAGATTTTGTGTATACATGGCGCTCCTTTCAAGGCAAAACGGAGGTCTTGCGCCGCCGCGCAAGACCGTGAATGAATATGCTGTTTTTTTCGGGAAATAGACCTGCGGTCTATTTCCCGACTGAAAGAAGATTTTGCACTATCGCAGTGCATTGTCTTTCATTCTTCTTCGGTTTTAAAGAAATGCTCGACGACAAGGCTTCCTGCGGCCAGAACGGCGCTATCCATACGGGAAAGCAAAACCTCGACCTCTTGCTTGGTGATAACCTTGTCCTTCAATTTTTGAGAAACGGCGGCGGCAAGCGCCTCGCCCTTATAAACCAAATCGCCGCCGAGAACAACCGTTTGCAAATCAAAGAGGTTGATGGCGCTAAGCAGGGCGACAGAGAGATACTCGGCCTCCTTTTCTACCAAATCGGGCGCGCCGAAGTCCATTGCCTCCTGCCAG
>JBGVMO010000019.1:0-12450 GCA_045124835.1 Eubacteriales bacterium | reverse complement strand
TAAAGGCAGGGGAAAACTCTCCCTTTGCGCTTTGATTTTTACCGAAGAGCCAACCCGACAGAAAGGAGCGCCGATGGAAGACGCTTATAAAAGCATAGAAGAGATACGCTCTCCCGAGGACGTAAAAGCAATTCCGCAAAGGGATATTCCCGCCTTTTGCGCGGACGTGCGCGCCTTTTTGGTGGAAAAAACTCTGCAAAACGGGGGACATTTAGCCTCCAACCTCGGCGTTGTGGAGCTGACGGTGGCCTTGCATCGCGTGTTTGAAACGCCGAAGGACGTCTTGATTTTCGACGTTGGCCATCAATGCTATACCCATAAAATTCTGACGGGACGCGCCAAGGATTTTGACGGATTGCGCCGCGAAAACGGCATTTCGGGATTTCCCTCGCGCAGCGAAAGCGCGCACGATGCCTTTGGAACGGGCCATAGCTCAACCTCGCTTTCCGCCGCTCTTGGCTTTGCCGAGGCAATGCGCTTGGAGGGGAAAAAGGATTATACCGTTGCCGTTGTCGGTGATGGCGCCTTCACGGGCGGAATGATTCACGAGGCCATGAACAACTGTCGGCGGGATTTGCGCCTCATCGTCGTATTAAATGATAACGATATGTCGATTTCTCGCAATATCGGCCTTTTGCCGCGCTATTTTTCGCGTATTCGCGTGTCGAGAAAATACAACGGAACGAAGCGGAAGGCCAAGGCCTTCCTTTCAAGGCTTCCGCTTTTGGGTCGGCCGCTTGCCGCTTTTTTTGCCGGCGTGAAGAATTTTATCAAGCGCCGCGTTTACGCACACAATTATTTTGAGGAGCTTGGCTTTACCTATCTTGGCCCTGTGGACGGGCACGATGAGGCAAAGCTTGAAAAATGCTTGCGCGAGGCCAAGGCACGAGAGGGGCTCGTTTTGCTCCACTGTATCACGAAAAAGGGCAAGGGCTATGCGCCTGCCGAGGAAAACCCCGTGGCCTTTCACGGCGTTTCGGGCAAGGAGGCCTGCCATTCCTTCCATTCGGTAGCAGGTGAGACGCTGCTGTCACTTGCCGATGCGGATGAATCGCTTTGTGCGGTGACCGCCGCGATGGAGGAGGGAACGGGGCTTGCCGCCTTTGCCGCGAAGCATCCGCAGCGCTTCTTTGACGTCGGCATCGCAGAGGCGCACGCCGTTACCTTTTCGGCCGGCCTTGCCGCCGCGGGCAAGAAGCCCTATTTTGCTGTATATTCAACCTTTTTGCAAAGAGCCTACGATAACGTTCTGCACGACGTGGCCTTGCAGGGGCTTCCCGTGCGCTTCCTGATTGACAGGGCCGGCTTTGCCAAGGCCGACGGCCCGACGCACCACGGCATTTTTGACGTGGCCTTCCTTTCGCATATTCCGCATATAAAGCTGTGGGAGCCATCCTGCTACGGCGTTTTGCGCGAAATGCTCAAGGCCTCCGTGAACGAAAAGTCCCCCCTTGCCATTCGCTATCCCAATGATAAGGAGGACGAGGCACTTTGCAAGGCCTTCTACCCCGAGGGCGATTATGCGGCCTTCGGTGCGCGGGAAAGAGATACGGCCTCGGCCTCGGTTATTCTCGTCTCCTACGGTAAGGCGGCCTCGCTTGCGCTTCGCGTCAAGGCGCTTCTTGATGAGAGGACTGCCTGCGGAATGGTGCTTTTGGAATGCTTAAAGCCGTACGAGGCGGCGGCGGAGGCGGTTTTGGCGGCTATGAACGCCGCTTGCCCGAAGGCCCCCGTCTTTTTCCTTGAAGAGAACATCCGAGAGGGCGGCGCGGGTATGCTCTTGGAGGACACTTTGCGGCGCAAGGCGCCCGAGGTGATGCAGGAAAGAGCATACCGCATTCTTGCCCCCTCAGACTCCTTTACCCCCTCCCTTGACGGCGCAGAGGCTCTTTCGGAGCAAATTTATAAAAGTTTACAATCTCTTTTTATGAAAAACAGTTGACGAAAACGAAAAAATATGTTATAATGTGACAGTTAATAAGTTTAATTTACTAACTACTTTGCTTCGGCCGTGCGCCGAATCGGAAAGGATGACACATGAAAAAGCATATTCGCTTTTTGGCATTGGCGCTGGCTCTGGTGCTTTCTCTCGGCCTTCTCGCTTCCTGTAACGGTGGCGGCGGCGGAAACACGCAGACGGGCGACAGAGGAGAAAACGGCAGCTGGGATAACGTTGATTTTGACGGCAAGACGCTGAAGGTAAGCGTTTCCGTTAACCAGCCCAACGAAACCACGATGCCCGAATGCTCCCGCTACACCAAGGGCCCTGATAAGACCAGTAGTGACAACGTACAGAAAAAGGTGTACGAGCGCAACAGAGACGTTGCCAATATGTTGAATTTGAAGGTGGAGTATTCCACGACCAACCTTCCCTACGGTGAAATCTCCGCAGACGTAGAAAAGCTGGTACAGAGTGAAACGGCGCCCGACGTGTATATCAATGACGTTTGCGCGCTCGTTCCCAGTATGCTGCAGGGATATTTTACCAACCTTCTTAACTTTGGTAAAAACTCCGATGGCTCCGCCGTGCAGAACTTTTTTGACTTCTCCTACGACGGCTGGTATGCCGATTACATGGCAGGGCTGACGCTTGATTCCTCCAAGCAGTACATTATGGCAGGTGACTATTTCGTTGACCTGATTCGTTTTGCATGGGTGCTTTTCGTCAACGTAACCGAGTTTGACGCAACCTTTGCAAGCCTTCAGGATTGGCAGAGCTACGATTATACCGCGCGCCGCATTGACTTTGCAGGCGAGTGGACGTATGACGATTTGGCCCTCCTCTCCGAAAAGGCGCACATTGACTCCGCCAATAAGGGTACGACCGACCTTCAAGACGCCCGCATCGGCTTTTTGATGACCACGATGACGCACCGTATTGTGTACTGGCAGAGCGGTCTTTCCATTGTGGAATGGGAGGGCGACTTTGGCGTTGGCACGCCCAAGATAGTGGGCGATTTGGGAACTGACCCTGCTACGCAGGCTATGCTTTCCACGATGTCCACCGAGTTTGGCGATCTGTATCGCCACGTAGGCGTATATACCAAGTCTCCCAACAAGGAGTGCGTGGATTTGTTTATCAGCGGCAAGGCCGTGTTCAGCACGGTTGTTCTCGGTGAGATGGAGTCCGAGTCCATGCGTGACGTGAAGTTCACCCGTGGCGTACTGCCCTTTCCGAAGTATTCTGCCGCGCAGGAATCCCTGCACACCGTTGTGCATGATCAGGCCGAGGTTGGCGTTATTCTGAAGAATGCCCAGTCGCCCACGATGGCCTCCGCTTATATGCAGGCTATCAACGAGAAATCGGCCGACGTTCTTTCCGAATACTATGAGAACTCCTTGAAGGTTAAGTATAATACTGCAGGTGATTCCGAGGGCGGCGTTCGCCTGATGATTGACCTTGTGCACGATACCATCGACTCTCCCTTTGAGTGCCTCTTGGCAAGACAGGTGGCTAACTTTGCCGCTGAGGACGGCTCCGTCAGCCTGCCTTGGTATATGCTGCAGGATGCGCAGAACAACAGCACGATGTTCGGCACCAAGTATCAGGAGGCTATTCCTGCCTTGATTTCGGGCTTGAACAAGCTTTTGGAGCTGTACGAGGAAAGATTGGATTAAAATTGGATTTAAATTAGAATGATGCATAGCGCTTAAGAGACGGGCCTTGCCCCGAAGCTTTGGCGCTTTTGCACCCTTCGTAAGAAAAACAATTTGCGTGATGAAAGGGAAAAACAGTATGAAAAAGCACGTTCGTTTTTTGGCCTTGGCCTTGGCCTTGGTGCTTTCTCTTGGCCTTCTCGCTTCCTGTAACGGTGGCGGCGGCGGAAACACCCAAACGGGTGACAGAGGAGAAAACGGAAGCTGGGATAACGTTGATTTTGACGGAAATACGCTGAAAATCAGTGTGTCTGTTAACCAGCCCGACGAGACCACGATGCCCGAATGCTCCATTTACACCAAGGGGCCTGACAAAACCAGTAGCGACAACGTACAGAAAAAGGTGTACGAGCGCAACAGAGACGTTGCCGATATGTTGAATCTGAATGTGGCGTATACCACGACCAATCTTCGTTGGGATGGAATCTCCGAGGACGTTGAGAAGCTCGTGCAAAGCACCACGCCCGTTGACGTTTACATCAACGATATCTGCGGCTTGACGCGCTGTATGTTCCAAGGCTATTTCACCAACCTGCTGAACTTCGGCAAGAATGCCGACGGCAGCGAGGTGCAGAACTTTTTTGATTTCTCCTATGACGGCTGGTATGAGGACTATATGAAGGGGCTTACCCTTGATACCTCCAAGCAGTACATTATGGCGGGCGACTATTTCGTTGATTTGATTCGCTTTGCCTGGGTGCTTTTCGTCAACGTAACCGAGTTTGACGCAACATTCTCCGAGCTGCTCGACTGGCAGAACTACGACAACACCGCGCGCCGCATCGACTTTGCAGGCGAATGGACGTACGATGATTTGGCCTTCCTTTCCGGCAAGGCGCACATCGACTCTGCCAATAAGGGCACAACCGATATGGAGGACACGCGTGTTGGCTTCCTTTTCGCCTCTATGTCCAGCCGTATTGCCTCCTGGAGCACGGGCCTTTCCGTTGTGGAATGGGAGGACGGCGTTATCGGTAAGGGAACGCCCAAAATCGTTGGCGAGCTCGGAACGAACCCTGCCACCAAGACGATGCTGTCCAATCTTTCCGTGGAGTACGGTGATTTGTACCGTGCGGCGGGTGTCTATAACACCACGGGACAGAAGGATTGCGTGGATTACTTCATCGACGGCAAGGCTATATTCAGCACCGTTGTTCTCGGCGAGATGGAATCCGAGTCCATGCGTGACGTGAAGTTCACCCGAGGTGTACTGCCCTTCCCGAAGTACAGCACCGCACAGGAGGTCTTCCATACGCTCGTGCATGACCAGGCTGAGGTTGGCGTTATTCTGAAGAATGCCCAGTCGCCCACGATGGCCTCTGCGTATATGCAGGCTATCAACGAGGCCTCTGCCGACGTTCTTACCGAGTACTACGAGAACTCCTTGAAGGTTAAGTATAACACCGCAGGTGATTCCGAGGGCGGTGTTCGCCTGATGATTGACCTTGTGCACGATACGGTTGACTCTCCCTTTGAGTCTCTTATCGTAGGCAACTACCTGTATTGGTATGCTGCCGGCGGTATCGGCAAGGTTGCCGCTTACTATCATATGGGTATGGACGCGAGAAATAACAGCACCAATTTCTCCACCAGCTACGATGCGGCAGTGCCCGCGCTGGCCGCCTACCTGAAGACGATGTGCGATACCTTCGCAAGCTATGATTAATTGAATATCCATACGTGCAGCGCCTCGCCCCTTTGGACGAGGCGCTTTTTGTTGCAAAGGAAAGAAAAACGTTTTTTTCTTGCGCACGGTTGCCGAATTTTGTCAGAATAGAAGGGCGGAATGTTCGTTGCTTTAACTAACAGGTGGGCTTTTTGCCTGCCTTTTTTTGTGAAAGCCATTGACAAAGAAGGAAAAATCAGTTATAATCAATTTGTATCGCTGTACGCTGTGCTTGGCGGCCCCACTTGAGAAAACGGGTGTTTTTTCGGCAAGTGCAAGCGCGTGCTTGTGCGTGCTGTGCAAAAGGCGGCATACGGCATCAAAAACATATCTTGAAAGGAACAAAAAATGAAAAAGTACATTCGTTTTTTGGCATTGGCGCTGGCTCTCGTGCTTTCGCTTGGCATTCTTGCCTCCTGTAACGGTGGCGGCGGTGGAAACACGCAAACGGGTGACAGAGGCGAGGACGGTAGCTGGGATGACGTCGATTTTGGCAACAAAGAGCTGAAGGTTATGGTTTCGGCAAACGAGCCCAACGAAACAACGCTTGGTGCCTCCGTCGTATACACCAAGGGCCCTGACGTTACCAGTAGTGATAACGTATTGAAGGCCGTATACGAGCGCAACAGAGAAGTGGCCAACCTGCTGAACATCAACGTGAAGTATGAAACCAACAACCTTTCCTACAGCGGTGTTCTGGAGGATATCGAGAAGCTTGTGCAGGGAACGAACAGCCCTGACATCTACGTCAACGATATCTACGGTATTTTGCGCGCAATGTTCAATGGCTATCTGCAGAACCTTTTGAACTTCGGCAAGAATCCCGACGGAACTGACGTGCAGAACTTCTTTGATTTCACCTATGACGGCTGGTATGCCGATTATATGAAGGGTGCAACGCTTGATGCCACTAAGCAGTACATTATGGCAGGCGACTACTTTATCGACCTGGTTCGTTTTGCTTGGTGTATCTTCGTTAACGTAACCGAGTTTGACGCAACCTTCTCTGAGCTGCAGGATTGGCAGAATTATGACTACACCGCGCGCCGCATCGACTTTGCAGGCGAGTGGACGTATGACGATTTGATTACGCTTTCCGGCAAGGCACACATCGACTCTGCCAACAAGGGCGTGACCGACCTTGATGACCAGAGAATCGGCTTCCTTCTCAACTCTGTTATTGACCGCGTTGCTATTTTCGGTAGCGGCCTTTCCTGCATTGAGTGGCACAACGCTGACGGATCGCTGGCCTCTCAGGGCTACGGAACGCCCGTTATCGTGGGCGCTGAGGGTATGGGAACGAACCCTGCCACGCTGAATATGCTGACTGACGTTGTCACCGAGTATAAGAAGCTGTATAGAGGCGCCGGCGTGCTTCCTACCGCAACGCTTGCTACCTCCAATGCCGTTAAGGAGGCAACCGACCAGTTTATCAACGGTAAGGCTATCTTTGCCGGCATCATTCTCGGTGAGATGGAATCTCCCACCATGCGTGAGGTGAAGTTCACCCGTGGCGTATTGCCCTTCCCCAAGTACAACGAAAGCCAAGAGGAATTCCTGACCATCGTACACGACCAGGCTGAGGTTGGTGCTATTCTGGTTACCGCAAAGTCTCCCACGATGGCATCTGCTTATATGCAGGCCTTGAACGAGAAGTCGCACAAGGTGCTGACCGAGTACTACGAGAACTCCTTGAAGGTTAAGTACAACACCGCAGGCGATTCTGAGGGCGGCGTTCGCTTGATGATTGACAAGATATATGAAACCATCGACTCTCCCTTTGAGTCCTTGATTACCAACTACATCTGCAATCAGGCAAGCACCGATACCTCCAATATCAGCTTGTACAGCTACATGACGCAGGATGCGCAGACCGGCGGTACGCAGTTCTCTACCAAGTACAAAGCAGCCGTTAACGCCTTGCAGTCGGCCCTTAATGGCTTGTATAGCCTTTACACAAACAGATTGAAATAAGATACTTACTAAAACAAAGAACGAAGCGAAATTTCGCTTCGTTCTTTTTTGCTTTTTTATTGCTTTTTGCTTTTTATTGTCTGTTTTTCTTATCCCTTGGAAAAGGCGGCAATCAGGGCCTCAATGCCAACGTACGAGGCATTGCCGCTTTTCAAGGTGCTGTCTGCCTCCTGGCACAAGGAAAGGGCGCGCTTTAAGGAGGCAACGCCGCATTTTTTAGCGGCGGTATGGTAAAGACCCGCCTTGTATTCGTGCATACCGCATTTTTTGGCAATTTCCTTGGGCGTCATACCCTCCTCGGCCAAAAGCGCCACAGTCAGCATATCGCCGTAAAGCCTGCCGATTTGCCCGACAAGCAAAATCGGGTCAACACGGTTGCGCTTCATTTCGCCGAGATAGCGAAGGGCTGAGGCGGTGTCGCGGTTCAAAATGGCGTTTGAAAGGCTGAAGGCGTCGCTTTCTACCGTGCTGACGGTAACGAAGGAAAGCTCCTTTTCGGTTAAGTGCGAAAGGCCGTTTGCCTTGGCATAGCAAATCAGCTTGTCCGTCTCCATAGCGAGAAGCTCCATGCTGTGCCCAACTCTTGCAAGCATTGCGTGGGGAAGTGTTGGCGCAAAGGAAACACCTTCTGCCTCAAAATGACGGGCGAGCCATGAGGCAAGTTGTGCATCGGTGGATTTTTCAAAAACCACAACGTCGAGCATATCCGAAAGCACCTTTCGGAGCTTGCTTGGCCGCTTTTCCGTGCCAAGATCCACCATCGTTTCATCCGAAACGAAAAGCAGGGTGTTGCCCTCCCATTCGCGCGCAAGCCGACAAGCCTCGGCTAAGGCTTGCAAATCCTTTTCCTTCATCGCGTTAAAGTCGGCGTTGTGCCATTCAATCAGCTTGACGTCGCTCATCATCGCGGGCGTTTCCAAGGCACCTATAATCTGCCCGAAATCCACGGCCGTGCCGTAGTAAATGAAATGACAGAAGGGAGCAAGTGCCTCATCGGGCACCAAAAGAGAACGAAGCTCCTTGGTGTAATGGCGTATCAGGTAGCTCTCCTCACCGCAAAACAGAAAGGGGCCCGAAGCATTGCCTTGCTTGATGCGCTCGCGTAAATCCTTGATTTGCATAAAAAGCCCTTTCTTTTTATTCGGTGATATGGAAGAGAACGCGGTTTTGCTGGGCAATAGAGCCAAGACACAGGTCGTATTCGAGAATCAAAAGACGGGCGTTATCCTTCGTTTTGCTCTCCAAGCGCCGCGTGTACGCCTCGGCCGTCAGTGTGCCGAGCGCAAAATGATAGGGAAAGGCGGTTGCCTTGCCAAGCGCAAAGCGCATTTCGGTTTCGCCGCGCTTTATTGTCAGCGTGCCTTCGTCCTCGCGAAAGGCAATCGCAACGGGAAGCCCGTCCTCTCCCTCTTCGGTAAATGTAAGCGTATAGCCGCTTTTGCCTGTCTTAAGGCTGCCGCGCCCCTCGGTGCGCGTGTCCTCCTCGTCCTCAGGAAAGGAAAGAGAGGCGTGAAATTTTGCAAGCGAGGAAAATTCTCCGCCAAAGCGCGTGATGTGCGAATGCTGCTTAACGTAAATCGGCGTTGCCACGAAGCGCCCCTCCTTTTTCATGAAAGAGAATAAAGAAAGCCCGCTATGAAGCATAGTGGGCTAAAATAAGCAAGCTTTATTGCTTTTTGTGATGCGCGGCGTTGGGATTCACAAGCTCGCGCCAATCGAGGTAGCCCTTATCCAAGGCCAGAACCAAGGCCTCCGCCGTTGCAATATTGGTGGCAACGGGGACGTTATGAATGTCGCAAAGGCGAAGCAGATTGCGAGCAGAGGAATCGTCCTCCATAGAGGGCTCGGTGCTGCGGAAGTAGAAGAAAAGGTCAATTTCGTTATAGGCGATTCTTGCGGCAATCTGCTCGCCGCCGCCGCCCATGCCCGTCATGAACTGTTCGATTTCAAGACCCGTGGCGTCCGAAATATATTTACCCGTAATGCTCGTCGCGCAAAGATGGTGACGGGAGAGGATTCCACAATACGCCATACAAAACTGCGCCATTAATTCTTTTTTATCGTCATCTGCAATAATAGCAATGTCCATTTTTGTACCGCCTCGCTATGCGAAGGCATCCTTTCTTTGTGATAAATGAGCGGTTTCCCGCGCGTGGTCAAAGCGCCGCCTTTTCGGCGCGCTCAATATAGTGACGACGGGAAAATCCGTCAAGCCGCACGCCGTTAAGCAACGGCACACGCTCGCCAAGCAGTCTTGCCGCAACGTTGGCAACGGCTTTTTTGAAATTGGAGTGCGCCACCTTGCCAAAGGGCAAGAGCGCATCCTTCTGATATTCGCGCGGACAAACGCCGAGAAGCGAAAGACCGATGCTGTCAACCATTGTCAAAAGCGGCGGCTCCTCTGCAAGCTCGTCCTTGTAAGCGGCGCTTTTGTTCAGTAAAAGATAACTGCTTTTTACGGGCCCGTCGGCAAGAATGGCCGACGCCGCCTCAGATGCGCGCCTTGCGCGCTCCTCTGTGGAGGAAACCAATATTGCGGTGTCAAGCACCGAAAAAAAGCGGTGGAGCAGAGAAATAGGCGAGGCAATCAGCAAAACGTCGGGCGAAAGCGCCTTTTGAACGGCAAGAACGGCCGCGGCCAAATCTCCGTTTAGATGACTGCCAACGGAGGAGGGGAAAACGAAAAGATCCTTTTTCACCTCAAAGGCCGCGCGCTGCGGCGCTGTTCCCTCCACAACGTCCGAAAAGGTGTAAAGAACCTCCTCTTCAAAACCAAAGGCAAGGTCGGCAAAGGGCGCGTCAACAAAGGCGTCAATCAAAGCAACGCGAAGGCCGCGCGCGGAAAGCGCCTCGGCAAGCGCCACAGACAAGGTTCCAAGCCCCACACCGCCTAAGGCGGCAGAGAGCGCGATACACCTTTGCATAGCATCTCCTTTCGGCAGGGGGGCAAAAAGGGCGCTTCGCCTCCGCCAAGGAGAGAAAGGCCCACGGATAAGGTCTATTCGTTATTTTTATTATACAATAAAACACAGCTATTTGTCAAGTTTTTTGGAACATTTTTCTATATTCATCGCTGAAAAAAACTTTTTTTATAAAAAACGATTTTATTTTCTTTTTTTTGCGTTATCCACTTGAAAAATCGGGTAACTTATATTATAATACCTATATAAGTAAACGAGTGAACAAACCGCCAAAGGCGGCAAAGATAAAGGAAAAAAGGAAAAACGAGGAGAACTCATATGGCAAAGCAATTTAAAAGAATCGGTGTATTGACCTCGGGCGGAGACGCCCCCGGTATGAACGCGGCAATTCGCTCCGTCGTGCGCACGGCGCTTTCGCACGGAATTGAGGCTGTCGGTATTTATTATGGCTATTCGGGCCTTATTCGCGGAGATATTCATCCCTTGGGCCTGCGCGACGTATCCAATATGCTCAATCACGGCGGCACGGTGCTGTACTCTGACCGTTGTCCTGAATTCAAGACCGAGGAGGGTATGCAAAAGGCCATTGCAACCTGCCGCGAATTCGGCATTGACGGCATCGTGGCCCTTGGTGGAGACGGAACCTTCCGCGGTGCAACGGATTTGTCCGTGCGCGGCATACCCTGCGTCGGCATTCCCTGCACCATTGACAACGATATTACCTCCACGGAAAGCACCATCGGCTTTGATACCGCCACCAATACCACCATTCAGCTGATTGACTACCTGCGCGACACCTGCGAGTCTCACTCTCGCTGCAACGTCGTAGAGGTTATGGGCCGCAATGCAGGCGATATTGCCGCATATGCCGCCGTCGCCTCCGGCGCAACGGCCGCTATTCTGCCTGAGGTGCCCTTCTCCGAGGAGAAGCTGATGGAGAAAATCCGTGCCTCCCGCCGCCTTGGCAAGCATAATTTCATCGTGGTTGTTTCCGAGGGAATGGGCGCAGATTTCGCGCCTGCACTTTCCGAAAGAATCTTTAACGAGACGGGCGTTGAAAGCCGCTTTGCACGTTTTGCGCACGTTGTGCGCGGCGGTGCGCCCACGATGCGTGACCGTCTGCTCGGTACCCGTATGGGCACCTTCGCGGTGGAGCAGCTTATCGAGGGCAAGAGCGACATCGTGGTTTGCGAGCAGGGCAACCGCCTCGTGACGATGGATATCGGCTACGCCTTGATTCTGGACAGAATGTATAAGGGCAAATTGAAGGACGGAGATTTGGATAGATTCTCCGAGGAGGAAATTGCCTCGATGAAGGCAGTTTGCGACAGAAAGAGCGCACTTATCGCCTCCTTGGCCGAATCGGTTGACAGAATCGGTCTGTAATAAAAAAGAGCAAAATGGCAACGGTCTTTTCAAGCGGCTGCCGTTTTGCTCTTTCGCTTTTTCGATAGATAAAAAGACAAAAAAATTGATGAAAAATGGGCTATATTTCTTGACAATATCGCAAAGATGTGATATGATAATAGAAATACAAAAATGCGGCTTTTCGGCGCAACGTGCGCAGAAGAGAAGCGAGGAAAAGAACAAAAAGGAAAAGTTAAAAGGGGGAAGATACTATGCAGTTGAATGAGAAAATTGTGTCCGAGGGCTTAACCTTTGACGACGTGCTTTTGATTCCGCAAAAGAGCGAGATTTTGCCGGCTGACGTTAGCCTGAAAACGCGCCTGACCGAAAAAATCACCTTGAACGTGCCTATGATGAGTGCCGCAATGGATACGGTTACCGAATCCGAAATGGCCATCGCCATGGCAAGAGAGGGCGGCATCGGTATTATTCACAAGAATATGCCTATTGAGCGCCAGGTGGCTGAGGTTGAATGCGTGAAGAGAAGCGAAAACGGCGTTATCACCAACCCCATTTTCCTTTCCAAGGATCATACCGTGATGGATGCAGAGGAGATGATGCACCGTCTTCGTATTTCGGGTATTCCGATTTGTGACGAGGAGCGTCACCTTATCGGCATTATCACCAACCGTGATATGCGCTTTTTGCAGGCTGAGGATTATGCGGCCCCCATTGAGAAGTATATGACCAAGATGCCCTTGGTTACGGCGCCCGTCGGCACCACGCTTGAGGAAGCGCGCACCATCCTTGCCCAGCACAAAATCGAGAAGCTGCCCTTGGTAGACGAGAACGGCGTTCTCAAGGGCCTTATCACCATTAAGGACA
>JBGVMO010000018.1:0-8520 GCA_045124835.1 Eubacteriales bacterium | reverse complement strand
GGACTCGATATGTTTTGCCTGACGGCAAAACGAGATTGGTGGAAAGCGCGTCAGCCGCATGGCGGCACTCGTTGCCGCAGGCAACATATCGAATGCGAACGAAGTGAGCATATATCGATTGCTCGCAACGCGAGCAAATATCGAGTTGCGAAGCAACATATCGACAAAAAGAAAGGACTTTTATCAAATGACCGATAATAAGAACCAACTACGAGAGGACGCTATAGAATTTGCAATCCAAATATCCGATTTATGCGATGAAATCAAGGGCTGCTCTGTTTACATCAATCAAATAGTCCGTTCTTCATCATCGATTGGAGCAAATATCCACGAAGCAAAATACGCACAGAGCAAAGCCGATTTTATAAATAAATTGGAAATCTCCTTAAAAGAGTGTTCTGAAACTGAATATTGGCTTGAACTGATTTTTAGAAAAGGCAAAATAACAGAAAAAACCTACAAGGATTTACGCAACAAATGCGGTTCAATACGGCGAAGACTCATCGCTTCCATCACCACCGCAAAGGAAAATGATTAAAGCCAATATCCACGAAAGGAATTACGATGGTATACGTTAAAATATAGGTTGACAAGGACGAAAACGGCGAGGATATGCTCGTTTTCGATTCCGCAAAAGAGGATAATAAATACTATTTCACCGTTGCGGGGTTAAAAAAGAAACAGGGCTATGGCGGCCATGATCTCTTTGTAGGGGAAACAAAGGTCAACGGCGTGAACTGGGTTGCTATAAGCCCTGAGGCAAAGGCGCTCTTTATTGAAATGCTGAAGGATGAGGATGCATGCACCACCGCGTGGCCGATACAGCATTTTCGTTTTACTTATTACTGCCGTGGGGAGCACGGCTTGGATGAAGGCAGCTTTCGCTTTGTTCCGCTGAACGTAAAGCAGGGGGATACAAGCAGAAGGCTGCGCCGCGGCGAGAAATTTACGGTGAACCACAAGGTTGGCGAGGACTATTTTGATTATATGATCCCCTGCGAAAACGAAAGGCTCAAAAGCTTGGACCTTCCTGCAGACGAAACGCCTCTGCTTGACGCTTACTATACGGAAATGCGCGCAAAAGGCGAGGAGCTTGGGTGCGATGAGGCTACTATCCGCAAAACGCCTATGAAGTATCTGACGGATGCACAAAGAGAAGTAATAAGGGAAGAGTATCGCAGATTGGCGGCAGGCTACAGCGAGCAGGAATGGAACGAGAGCCGAGATTATGACCACGCCGCACTGCTTGAGGATAAAATAAAAGAAGCCATAATGGCGAAATATTGGAAGTTTATCTGAGGATAATATCTCAAGCACTCTTTCTGAAAGAACCCAACCGGAAACGAATCCGATGCCGAAAAGGATGACGTACTATGAAAACCATTTTCAAAAAATCCCACCTCCCTTTTTTGAAGCACGTCTTGCACGAGGGGAAGGGTCGAGAATATTGGAATCTTGTCAGAACGATGCAGGATGAAAACGGCTTGCAGCATCAGCTTCCTGCCGAGCTGGCGCTTTTGCGCCGTGGCGCTGCCGACGGTGACGCGTGGAGTATGTGCGAGCTTGCGCGCAATTATTTTCATCATTGCGGTGACCTGTTTTTGCCCGAGGCGCTCCGCCTTTGGAAGCTCGCCATTCTGCAAAATGACGGCGGTGCGCTTTATGACATTGAAAATCTCCCAATTGTAAGCCGCATTCTTGCCTATTGCTCCTTTGACGGCAATGGCTATACCGCCCTTGAAATGAAGTGCGCCCTTTTGGCCGAATGGCACTTAACAGGGCTTGGCCGTTTTCCGTGGGAAACGCTTTCAGATGGGGAGCGCAAAGCAAAATGCGAGGTCTTGGCTTCTGCCGTTTGTCAGCTGTTAGGCGTGGCACCCGTGCGCATGGAGTATACCCCCAATCTCACCTTTAACGGAAACACGGTGGACGCACTTGCCCATTGGGAAGGGAAAATTACCGTTAGAGAAGAGCTTTTGCCCGACTTGGAGCGCATCGTGGAGCTTTTATTCCACGAGCTTGGGCATATCGCCGCCTTTGAAATCATCAAGGGAACGCCCGTTGGCCATCAATTAAAGGAACTCTTCGGCCTTTCCGATGCGCGTATCGCCTCTTGGAGCCGCAACGAAATGGGCTACGAGGTGCCAACCTCCGAGGAAGACCCCGACACCCTCTCCTACGGCGTCTATACCCTCTGGGCAACCTTTTTTCTCATTTAAAGGTTGATGAGCAAAACATTTTTCAAAGAAAGAGAGACAGTATGCAATTTCAAGCCAAGCATTTTGATGAATTAACCACGCATGAGCTTTACGAAATCGCTCGTTCGAGAACGGAAATTTTCTTGCTGGAGCAAAAAATTATCTGTCAGGATCTTGATAGGATAGATTATAAAAGCCTTCATTGCTTCTTTGAAAACGAGGGAAGCGTAGTTGCGTATCTTCGCGCTTATCTCACCGAGGAGGATACGGTGAAAATTGGTCGCGTTCTTACGCTGGTTCACAAAGCAGGGCTTGGAAGCGACCTTTGGAAAAACGCGCTTTCGATGATAAAAGAAAATTGGCCCGGAAAAGAAATTGTTGTGCACGCACAGCTACAAGCCCAAGGCTTTTACGAAAAGCAGGGCTTCATCCCTACCTCTCCCGTCTTTGACGAGGAGGGGATTCCGCATATTGCTATGATTTTGAAAGAGCCTTAATGCTTGAAAAGAAAAGGAAACGAACGATGAGACACTTTATCGTAGGAACAGACTGGTGGACGGATTGTGACGATGCGGTCGCGATGCGTCTTTTGGCAAGGGCGGCGAAGCGCGGCGAGATTGCCATTGACGGTATCATTATTAACGCCTGTATGGAGGACTCTGTCGCCTCTCTTGATGGCTTTCTGACCTTGGAGGGAGTAGAGAATATTCCCCTTGGGCTTGATGCCGCAGGAACGGATTTTGGCGGCAATCCTCCTTATCAAAAGCGGCTTGCACCCTTTTCCAAGGCCCATCGCAAAAACGAAGATGCCAAGGATGCCGTTCGCTTGTATAGAGAGCTTCTTGAGAAAGCAAAGGAGCCGCTTGAAATTATCGAAATTGGGTACTTGCAGGCCTTCGTTGCCTTAATGGAAAGCGAGGCCGACGATATTTCCTCTAAAACGGGGCTGGAGCTTCTTAGAGAGAAGGCTTCTAAGTGCTGGGTAATGGCAGGAAAGTGGGATAAGGACGGAGAAAGAGAAAACAATTTCTGCCGCAATCCTCGCGCGCGAAGCGCCGCTGAGGCCTTCTGTCGAAAGTGTCCTGTTCCCGTTGTCTTCTTGGGGTGGGAGGTCGGCTTTGACGTGATAAGCGGGAGCCGCCTTGACCCTGCGGATCATTTGGCCAAGGCGCTCTCTGACCACGGGTCTGCAAACGGGCGAAGCTCTTGGGATCCGATGCTCGTGTTGTTGGCGCTCTTGGGTGATGCAGAAATGGCAGGCTATGCCTTGGCAAACGGTAAAGCACGCGTTGATGAGGAGACGGGCGCAAATTATTTTGAGCCCTTAGAAAATGGCCCTCACGCCTACGTTATCAAGCAACGGGAAAACGCCTTTTACGCAGATATGATTGACGCCCGGCTTTAAGACGACAGGCTTGCCTTGGGGCTTGGAATCCCTCTTTTTCAACAAATCCTCTTGCTTTTTCAAACAAGCTGGGCTATAATAAAGGCAAGAAGAAATTCTTGCCTTTTTGCTTGGAGTACATATGAAAAAACTGTCCTTTGCCTTTGTCATTCTTGCGGGCGTCCTTTGGGGCACCTCGGGGCTTTTCGTACAACTGCTTGCGCCTTACGGCTTTACAACTCTGCAAATTTCCGCCGTGCGCGGCGGTGTTTCCTTTGTGGCGGTTGCGCTTTTTGCCCTCCTTTTTGATAGGTCGCTGTTTCGTGTCAGATGGTGGGAGCTTTTGCTTTGCCTGTTTATCGGTGTTGCTCTTTTTGGAACGGGAAATTGCTATTTTTACGCCTTACAGTTGACCTCTATTTCAACCGCCGTTGTTCTGATGTATACCGAGCCGGCACTTGTAATGCTTTTCTCCGTGCTTTTCCTGAAGGAGAAAATCACGCCCTTAAAGCTCGTCTCCCTTTGCACGATGCTTTTCGGCTGTGTTTTGGTTTCGGGAATTTTGGGCGACTTTAAGCCGAATCCTGTGGGTATTCTGATTGGTCTTCTCTCGGGCGTTTCCTTTGCCGCCTATAATATTCTTACGAAAATTGCCGTTGATAAGGGAATGCGACCGCTTTCCGTTACGCTGTACGGATTTCTCTTCGCCTCCTCCTTGTCGCTTGCTCTTTCAAATCCCGTAGAGCTTGTCAGGACGGCGGCCTCGGCGCTTGGTGAAACCCTGCCGCTTCTGGTTGCCATTGGCCTTGTTTCCTTCGTTGCGCCTTATCTGCTTTACACCATGGCTATGCGCGCGCTTCCCGTGGGAACGGTTTCAGCGCTTGGCATCGTTGAGCCTATGGCGGCAACGGTTTTTGGCATCCTCTTTTTGAAGGAGCATTTGACGGTGCTTAGCGCCGTCGGCATTGCTGCGATACTTTTGGCCGTTGTGCTTCTCGGCTTGGCAGAGAATAAGGCAACGGAAAAAACAAAATAACAGAAAGGACCAACACTATGAACGTTACGAAAACTCTTTGGAATGATTTTGAATGCGAGGAATTTGAATTTGAGGGTCAGCCTGCCAAAATTGTCTTTCCCCACGGCGAAAGAAACGGCAAATGGCTTTTGAAAACCGAGTATTTCGGCGCCTTCCCCTCCTTTGAAATTGAAATGCTCAACCGTGGCTTTTGCCTCGCCTTCAATCGCAATGAGGGACGGTGGGGTCACCGCAAGGATCTGGCGCGCAAGGCAAATTTTATTGACTATATTTCCGAAACCTATAACTTAGATAGCCGTTGTATCCCCGTTGGTATGAGCTGCGGCGGTCTTTTCGCTATCAAGCTGGCAGGACTATATCCCGATAAGGTTTCCGTCTTGTATATTGATGCGCCTGTCGTTAACCTGCTTTCCTGTCCTTGCGCTCTATCGGGCGTTCCCCAGCCCATTCCTTCCGAGGAGGCGTACCGCAATCTTGGCCTTGACGCCAAAACCATTCTTTCCTACCGCGACCATCCGCTTGATCATCTGCCCACCCTGATTGAAAAGCGTATTCCGCTTGCTCTCGTGTACGGAGATGCGGATTTGACGGTTGCATGGGAGGAAAACGCCCTTTTGGTTATCGAAGCCTATAAGGGAACGGATATTCCCTTCCTTTGTATCTGCAAGGAGGGGGTTGACCACCATCCCCACGGCCTTGAGGACAACACGCCCCTTATTGACTTTGTTTTGAAGCATATATGATAGGGGAAACGAAAAAAAGCGTCTCTTTCCTTTCGGGAACGGCGCTGAAATGGCTGGCGCTCATTTTAATGACGGTAGACCACGTGGGCCTTATCTTTTACGGCTTCTTTCCGTATTCCGTCTACCGTGTGCTCCGCATCGTCGGAAGAGTCTCCTTTCCGATTTTCGCGTATCTGACCGCGGAGGGCTTTCGATACACGCGCAACCGCAAAAAATACGCCCTGCGCTTCGTCATTTTCGCCGTTTTGATACAGCTTGGGTATTTTATCTATGCTAAAAGCTTGGATCTGAATATCTTTTTCACCCTCGCGTTATCCCTGCTTTTTATTTGGCTTTACGAGCTTTCCGCTAAGGATAAGCGTAAAATCCCCCTCTTTTTTCTGGCGTTGCTTTTGGCGACAGTGCTCTCTTATATGCTTGGGGGCTTTTACGGGCTTTCGGTCAGCTATGGGCTCTTCGGGGCTCTGCTTCCGCTTTTTGCTTACGTTGGCCGAAGCAAGTGGGAAAGACTTGCCTCGTTTACTCTCGGCAACGTCCTGATGTGCTTGGCTTTAATGAACGCGCCCTTGCGCGAATGGCAATGGTTTTGCCTTCTTTCCGTGCCTGTTCTGATGCTCTATAACGGAAAAACGGGAAAATATCGGATGAAATACTTTTTCTATCTGTATTATCCCTTGCATCTGGTGCTTCTTTACGGTCTCTTTATGTTATTGAAATAAAAAAATCCGTTGGCTTTAGCGTGAATACTCCGTTAAGAGTATCACGCTAAAGCCAACGGATTTTTATTTATTCTTTCTATCATTCAAGATTCAGTCTTTTTTCCATCATCGAGCAAATGGAGAAGAAGCCGCCGAAAATCAAGGCCGCGTTTAAGACGATACCTGCGCTATAGCTCAGCGTTGCCGCAAGCGCGAGGTCAAACGCCCCTTCGGTATTGAGAAATAAAAGCAGGTCTAAGCCACCGGAAAAAAGGCTGTTTACCGTGCTGACAACCAAATTGATGAGAAAATAGAACAGAACGGAGCCGAAGATTTTATGTCTTCGCATCAGAAGAGAGCCGAGTGTGATGGCGGTATAAATCAAAATAATTTGCGCAAAAAGTGAAGTAAGCGCAGACACAAGCGCCAAAATTCCGTTAAGGCCGCCAAGTGTAAATCCAAGCTCGTTTAAAAGAGAAAGGATAGAGGTGAAAAGATAGGTGGCTTCTTCTGAAAGCAGAAGCGGCAGTCCAACGGATAAAAAGAAGGAAACGCTTAAAACCAAGGAGGCAATGGCCGTCACCGTCACGCCGGAGAGAATCTTTGCCGTCACCTGTGCTTTGATGGTTGCGGGCAAAACCAGTGTTAAGTATCCCTCGTCCGTAAAGAGATTTTTGTAATAGCGGAAAACAACGAAGAAGAAAATCGCAACGTATAAAAGAAAAACGCCCAAATTGCAAATGAATTGCAAAAGAAAGAGGGTAACGAAAAGGACGGTGTTCTTTATTTCCAAAAGCATATTGAGCTGTGTCAGTGCAAAGGAGAAGAGTGCCAGAATAGGAGAACAAATCAAAAAGGGAAGGACGGTGCGCCGCAAAGCGCGCAGATCGTAAAGATATAGCTTCCTTAACATCTGAAATCCCTCCTGAATGCTTCGTCAAGGCTCGTTCCCGTTTCAGCGCAAAATTCCTTCACATTGCCCGAGCGAACAATCTCACCGTTTTTCAAAAACAGGAAATCATCTAAAATCGGCTCAACGTCTGCAATCAGGTGGGTAGAAATGAGAACGGTAGATTCCTTATGATAATTCTGAATTATGGTGCGCAGAATGTAGTCGCGTGTGGCAGGATCAACGCCACCGATTGGCTCATCCAGGAGATAAAGCCGCGCGCGGCGCGCCATGACCAAAATCAGCTGAACCTTTTCCTTCGTGCCCTTGGAAAGCGTGCGAATCGGGACGGAGGGCCTGATTTGCAAATCAGAGAGCATATGGATGGCCGCTTCTGTGTCAAAATCCTCAAAGAAATCGGCAAAAAAGCGCAGAAGCTGGCGAACGTTCATCCATTCGGGCAGGGAGTTGCGCTCGGGAAGATAAGCAACGATGCTCTTGCTTCTTTCACAAGGAGGAATACCACCAATGAGAATCTGACCGCCATCAGGCGTCAAAAGACCTGCCGCCAGCTTAATAAGAGTGCTCTTGCCGCTTCCGTTTGGGCCAAGCAGGCCAATAATTTTTCCGCAAGGAAGGGCAAGATTGAAATCCGAAAAAACAGGCGCATCATAGTGCTTTGAAAGATGCAAGCAGGATAAAATAGGAGGTAAACTCATAATTTGCTCCTTTCTTGTGTTGCACGTCTTTGCTTGATATGATAAATCAAGGGTAAAGCAACGGTATAAAGCAGGGGTAAAAGCATAAAGGCATCGCCAATACGGGCGTAAAGTGTCATATCTTCAGAAAGAGAAGCCGCTTGCACCGAATAAGTGCGAACGTCGGGCAAGGTCGCACCTTGAACGTTTCCGTAAGGATCAATGAACCCCGAAATTCCCGTGTTTCCGGCGCGCGCAACCGAACGACCGCACTCTACGGCGCGCAAAATTGCGTGCGCAAAATGAAAGCGCTTTGCGAAGCTTCCGTCAAACCAAGAATCGTTGGTTGCTAAAAACAGAATGGAAGCACCTGCTTGCGTGCTTTCTCGCGCTAAGGCAGGATAAAGAGAATCAAAGCAAATAAGGCCGCCTGCCTTCCCGAACGGAAGAGAAAAAAGGGAAGCGCCCTCGCCCTTGGCAATGTCTCTTGAAAGCATATTGATATCAGCCAATGGCGGAATTAAGGCTTTAAAAAAAGAAGCCCAAGGCAAATATTCGCCAAAGGGAACAGGACGGCGCTTGTCATAAATCTCCTCGCTCATACTGCCATCGGGATAAAAGACGAAGAGAGAGTTGTAAAAGCCCTCTTTGCCGTCGCTGTCCTCGTGTAGAGAATAGGAGCCAATCACTTGAATTGCCCCCGTCTCTCGTGCGATGGAGCCAAGATATACCTGCGTGTCTGCGGAAAGCTCCAGCGCGTCAAGATAAACGGCCTCGGCCCAAAGCATCACGGCAATTTCAGGGTCTGCCTTGGCGGCTGCGCGCGCCAGCGGCGCGAAGGAATACAGCATTTCCTCGGCTCTTTTTAAATCGC
>JBGVMO010000017.1:0-7411 GCA_045124835.1 Eubacteriales bacterium | reverse complement strand
TGGTGATTTCAACCATTTTTCCGCCTCCCTTCTCTTTTTGGCACATAAAAAGCCATCATACCTTGTATTTTAGCACAAAATTAAAAAAATTACAAGGTTTTTCAAAATATTTCCGCCAATGCCTGCAAAAAACAAGGCGTCGCCCCCGATGTGCTGCAACAGGCACCCCCGAGAAGCGACGCTCTTCTTTTCTTTCTTTTTTGCTTGATCCTACTGCTGCAAAAAACTCCGCACCTGTTTCCAAGCGCGGAGAAAATTACTTTTTTTCCTTTTTGCAGTTATCTCGTTTGAAATACTGTTTTGATCGACTTAATCTAAGCAATATGATATCGAATATTACAAGCATCACTGCTTCAATAACAAACAGCAAACATGTTATGCCGACCATTATGAAAAATGTTTTTTCTGAAATAAAATAGCAAAGCAAATTAAGTGTTGTCAATATTACAAAAAGAATATAACCTAATAGTTGCGAAACAAGTATTGGAGCAGCAATGCCGTCTTTCGACACAGACATACCATTTGGTGCACGAAATAAAAATGATAAATGTTTGATTTTGATAAGCCTAAATGCACTATTATTCACTTCACTTTTGAGTTGCAATAAATTCGGTAAAATAGGTATTGCTATCAAAAAAAATATGGTACATATAACCAAGTCTTTCATAAGTTACATTCCTTTATACAGGGATTAATTTATTTACAATCTTGTTTTTTGTACGCTTTATTTCTTGCCCGTAGAGCCAAAGCCGCCGGCGGCTCTTTCCGTATCGGAAAGGCTTTCGGCCTCGGCAAAGAGGGCACGCGCAACGGGGGCAAAGACTATCTGTGCAATGCGCTCACCGCCCGCGACCGTCCTTTCCTTATCCGAATGATTGTGAAGCGCTACCATAATCTCGCCGCGATAGTCGGCATCTATCACGCCAACCTTGTTGGCAGGGGCAAGACCGCTTTTGGTGGCAAGGCCGCTTCTGGCATAGATAAAGCCGCCAAAGCCCTTGGGAATTTCAAGCGCAATACCCGTATGGATAAGGCGCGTCTCTCCTGCCGGAATCAAAACCTCCTCGCTGGGAAGCGCGTAAAGGTCGGCGCCTGCGGCGTCCTCGGTGGCGTAGGCAGGCAAAACGGCATCGGGAGACAGGCGCTGAAAGCGAAGCTCGATTTCCATAAAAAATCCCTTTCTTGCCGCTTTGACGGCAAGCCTTTCTGTTTTGAATTGTCAGGGGTCAAAGCTTTCCGCGAAGGAAAAGGCCCGTATACGAATCGGGGCAAGCGGCAATTTCCTCGGGCGTTCCCGTTGCGATAACGGTGCCGCCGCCTTCGCCCCCCTCCTTGCCCAAATCCACCACGTAGTCGGCGGTTTTAATCAGGTCAAGGTTGTGCTCAATGACGATAACGGTATTGCCCGCGTCCGTCAAACGCTGCAAAATGTCTATCAGCTTGGCAACATCGTGCGAGTGCAAGCCCGTGGTGGGCTCGTCTAACACGTAGACGGTCTTGCCCGTGGATCGCTTGGCAAGCTCGGTGGCAAGCTTGACTCTTTGCGCCTCACCGCCCGAAAGGGTGGTGGAGGACTGGCCGATTTTGATATAGCCAAGCCCCACGTCGCAAAGCGTTCCAAGCTTTTTGGTCAGCTTGGGAAGCCCGTCGAAGAAGGCAAGCCCCTCCTCAACCGTCATCTCCAAAACGTCGTTTATGCTCTTGCCCTTATAGCGAATTTCCAGCGTGTCGCGGTTGTAGCGACGGCCGCCGCAGGCGTCACAGGTGACATAAACGTCGGGCAAAAAGTGCATTTCGATTTTCTTGACGCCGTCTCCCTCGCAGGCCTCGCATCTGCCGCCGCGCACGTTGAAGGAAAAGCGCCCTGCGGAATAGCCGCGCGCCTTGGATTCGGGCACCATAGCAAAAAGCTCTCTGATATCGTTGAAAAGACCCGTATAGGTGGCCGGGTTAGAGCGCGGTGTGCGCCCAATGGGCGATTGGTCGATGGCGATAACCTTATCCAGATGCTCAAGCCCCAAAACCCCGTCCGACTTGCCCGGGAAAGCGCCCGCGCGGTTAAGGTCACGCAAAAGAGTTTGCAGCAAAACGGCGTTGACGAGGGAGGATTTGCCCGATCCCGACACACCCGTCACGCAAATGAAGGTGCCGAGCGGAAAATCCACCGTGATGTTTTTAAGGTTATTCTCTCTGGCGCCCAAGACACGCAGAAAATGCCCGTTGCCCTTACGGCGCACGGCAGGAACGGCAATTTGCTTGCGCCCGGAGAGATAGTCGCCCGTAATCGAACGCGCGTTTTGAGCAACCTCATCGGGCGTGCCCGAGGCAACCACCTGTCCGCCCCAGATACCTGCTCCGGGGCCGATATCCACCAGATAGTCGGCCGCGCGCATCGTATCCTCATCGTGCTCAACGACAAGAACCGTATTGCCAAGGTCGCGAAGCTCCTTCAGGGTGGCAATCAGCTTATCGTTATCCCGCTGATGTAGGCCGATGCTGGGCTCGTCCAGAATATAAAGGACGCCAACCAAGGCAGAGCCGATTTGCGTGGCAAGCCGTATGCGCTGTGCCTCGCCGCCCGAAAGCGTGCCCGTCTTGCGCGCGAGATTCAGATAATCAAGACCGACGCTTGAAAGGAAGCGCAGTCTTGCCTTGACCTCCTTTAAAATCTCCTTGGCGATTTTTTCCTCGGTGGGTGTCAGCTTCAGATTTTCAACGAAGGCAAGCATTTTGCCGATGGAAAGGCGACAAATCTCGTCAATATTCAAGCCGCCGACCGTCACCGCCAATACCATTGGAGATAGTCTTGCACCATGGCAGGCAGGGCAGGGCGTTTCCTCAATAAAGGAATCGTAATAGTCGGCGCCAAACATCGCGGCACGGCGCTCAATGGCGTGCAAGACGCCCTCAAAGGTGATTATCTGCTCGCGCCTGACGTTCTCAAAATGGCGCACCACGTGATAGGCTTTACTTCCCGTTCCGTACATCAGGGCCTTGAAGGCCTCGGGGGAGAAATCTGCAATGGGCGTATCGAGGGTAAAGCCGTATTCCGCGCCGACGGCGGCGTAAAGCGGGCCGCCCCAGCCATCCTCCTCCATCGTTTTGAAGCCATTGACGGCAATGGCGCCCTGCCGCAAGGAGAGAGACCTGTCGGGAATGATTTTTTCGGGAGAGAGGCTTCTGTCCACCCCGAGACCGCCGCATTTTTCGCAGGCGCCCAAGGGATTGTTGAAGGAAAACATACGGGGCTCAAGCTCGCCAAAGGAAACGCCGTGCTCCTCGCAGGCATACTTCTGCGAAAATTCTAACTCCGTTTCCTCTTCTCCGTCACGCGGTACGGTTAAAACACGCACACGGCCATCCGACAGCTTTAAGGCGCTTTGCAAGGAATCGGAAAGGCGGGAGGCAATTCCCTCTCTTATAACCAGACGGTCAAGCACGACGTCCACCGTGTGCTTGATATTCTTGTCAAGCGAAATATCCTCGGAAAGCTCGTACATCGCGCCGTCGATACGCACGCGCACATAGCCCGACCGCCTTGCCTCAGCAAGCACCTTTTCGTGCGTTCCCTTCTGGGCGCGCACCACGGGAGAAAGCACCATAAAGCGCGTTCCCTCGGGCAAGGCGAGAATCTGCTCTAAAATCTGCTCGGTCGTCTGCTGACGGATTTCCTTACCGCAGATGGGGCAATGCGGAACGCCGATGCGGGCATACAAGAGACGCAGATAATCGTATATTTCCGTGACCGTTCCAACGGTGGAACGGGGGTTTTTGGAGGTTGTTTTCTGGTCGATGGAGATGGCAGGAGAGAGACCCTCCAAAACGTCAACGTCCGGCTTATCCAGCTGCCCTAAAAACATTCTGGCATAGGAGGAAAGAGACTCAACGAAGCGCCTGTGTCCCTCCGCGTATATGGTATCAAAGGCCAAGGAGGATTTTCCCGAGCCCGAAAGCCCCGTGATAACCGTTAAGGTATCGCGCGGGATAGATAAGTCAATATTTTTCAGGTTGTGGGTTCTGGCACCCCGTATCACCAGTTCTTTTTTCATAGATTCCTTTCGCGCAGAGGCCGCTCTAAGCCCAACGGCAGATTTATCCGCGCAGCTCTTTAATTTTATCTCGCAAATAGGCGGCGCGCTCAAACTCCAAGCGCGAGGCGGCGCGCTTCATTTCAGCTGTCCACTCTGCTATTTGCTTTTCCTTATCCTTGGGCGAAAGCTTCTTACCCTTGGGCGCCGACTCCGCGGCGGCCTCCTTCTTGCCAATTTCTATCAAATCGCGCACGGCCTTTTTTACCGAGGCAGGTGTGATGCCGTTTTCCTCGTTGTAGGCCTTCTGAATCGCGCGGCGGCGCGCCGTTTCATCAATGGCCGTTTTCATGGAATCGGTGATTCTGTCGGCGTACATAATGACGCGGCCGTGCTCGTTGCGCGCGGCGCGCCCCACTGTTTGTATGAGGGAGGAGGCGGAGCGCAAGAAGCCCTCCTTATCGGCGTCAAGTATCGCAACGAGCGAGACTTCAGGGATATCAAGGCCCTCACGAAGAAGGTTAACACCCACCAAGACGTCAAAGACGCCAAGGCGCAAATCGCGGATAATCTCCTGACGCTCCATCGTTTCCACCGTGTGATGAATATACTTGACCTTGATGCCGTGACCGCTTAAATAATCAGTCAGCTCCTCGGCCATCTTGACGGTCAGCGTGGTCACCAGCACCTTTTCCTCGCAGGCAGCGGTGGCCTTGATTTCGCCTATCAGGTCGTCCACCTGCCCTGCAATGGGGCGCACATCAATTTCGGGGTCCAAAAGCCCTGTGGGGCGAATAATCTGCTCGGCAACCGTGGAGGAATTTTCGCGCTCGTAGGCGCCGGGGGTGGCGCTGACAAAAACGGTTTGCCCGATTTTCTCCTCGAACTCGTCAAAGAAAAGAGGGCGGTTATCGTAGGCGGAGGGAAGGCGGAAGCCGTACTCCACAAGGTTGGTTTTTCTGGCACGGTCGCCGCCGCTCATACCGCGCACCTGCGGCAAGGTCACGTGCGACTCGTCAACGAACAAAAGAAAATCGTCCGGAAAATAGTCAAGAAGGGTGTAGGGCGTTGAGCCGGGCTCTCGGCCCGCCAAGACGCGCGAATAGTTCTCAACGCCCGAGCAGAAGCCCACCTCGCGCAGCATTTCGATATCGTATCTTGTGCGCTCCTCGATTCTTTGCGCTTCCAAAAGCTTTCCCTCCGCTCTGAAAAAGGCGGCTCTTTCCTTCATTTCGGCCTCGATTTCAAGCAAGGCGGCCTCACGCTTGCCGTCCGAAACGGCGTAATGCGTGGCAGGGAAAATGGCGGCGTAGGAAAGCACCTTTTCTATTTCGCCCGTCAGAACGCGGATTTGGCTGACCCTATCAATCTCGTCTCCAAAAAACTCAACGCGCACGGCCGTGTCGGTGGAGGAGGCAGGAAACACCTCCACAACGTCACCGCGCACGCGGAATTTATCGCGCACAAAGTTGAGGTCGTTGCGCTCGTAGCCAATGGCGACGAGGCGGCGCAAAAAATCGTCTCTCTGCATTTCCTGCCCCGGTCGCACGGACAAAAGCAGGCTTTGGTATTCAAGCGGGTCACCGAGCGTGTAGATACAGGAAACGCTCGACACCACGATGACATCCCGCCGCTCAAAGAGCGCGGAGGTTGCCGAATGGCGCAGCTTATCGATTTCATCGTTGACAAGCGCGTCCTTCTCGATATACATATCCTTGCCCGGAATATAGGCCTCGGGCTGATAGTAATCGTAATAGGAAATAAAATACTCGACCGCGTTTTCGGGGAAAAACTCCCGAAATTCGCTGCAAAGCTGAGCGGCCAAGGTCTTGTTATGGGCCAAAACGAGCGTGGGCCTATTCATTTTTGCAATGACGTTTGCCATCGTAAAGGTTTTGCCCGAGCCTGTGACACCCATCAGCGTTTGCATACGCTCGCCTGCCTCAAGGCCGCGCACGAGCGCATCGATAGCGGCGGGCTGATCCCCTGTTGGCGCATATTCACTTTTCAGCTTGAAGCCCTCTTCCTTCATCGCGCGCTCCTTTCCCGCAGACCTGCGAAAATACATACTATTACACAATAAGTATACCTTATCGGCAAAGAAAAGTCAATGCTTCTTTTTTGGGTTTTCTGCCAAAAAAATACGCAGAGAAAGCAAAAAAGAAAAGGCGAAAAAGGACGAGAAAATTCTCGTCCTTTTTGCGCTCGATATTAGCCTGCTCTGCGGCAGGTGCCCCAACGCTGTGCCTCGGGGCTTTTGCGTTTACTGCGCGGCTCTTCTGCCGTTACTGCGGCACGATAAGGCCGAAATCGCCGTCCTTTCTCTGATAGACCACGCAGGTTTCGTTGGTTTCCGCGTCCGTAAAAACGAAGAACTGGTGCGAAAGAAGCTGCATTTGCAAAATGGCCTCCTCCACCGACATAGGCTTTACGTCAAAGGTTTTGGTGCGGATACGCAACGACTCCTCGGGCTCTTCCTCGCTCTCTTCAATGTGAATCCCGTCACGCAATCTTTTTTCCAAGCGCGTTTTGTTTTTGCGAATCTGGCGCTCCAAGGACTCTACCGCCGCATCAATGGCGTTGGCAAAGCTATCGCTTCCCTCCTCGCCGCGAAACAAAAGGCCTCCTGCACGAATGGTGATTTCAACCATATCCAAGCCGTGCCTCTGACTGAAGGACACGGTCATCTCTGCGTTTTCGTCAAAAAACTTGTCGAATTTTGCAAGCTTTTTTGCCGCCATTTCCTTGGTGCTTTCATAAACGGTCATTTGTCTACCCGTCATAATCATCTTCATGGTGAATTCTCCTTTTCGCGTTTTCGACCGAGATTTCTCTCCGCCACCTTTATTCTATCATACATTTTGCACAATGTAAAGTGTTTTTAAAATATTTTTTTGTATAATTTGCAAACATTTAATGAAAAAAGCCCCCTTTGGCCTTCGCCAAAGGGGGTTTTGTTTTTTGGGGAGAGATTAATACATACCGCCCATGCCGCCGCCCATGCCTGCGCCGCCGGGAGCCGCGGGCTCCTTCTCGTCCTCCTTGTCGGAGACAACGACCTCGGTGGTCAGAACGGTTGCGGCAACGGATGCTGCATTCTGCAAAGCACTGCGCGTTACCTTGGCAGGATCTACGATGCCTACCTCCATCATATCGACGTACTCTTCCTTATATGCATCGAAGCCATAGCCGATTTTACCGCTGTTCTTGATTTTGTCCACGATAACGGAGCCGTCAAGACCTGCGTTCTCGGTGATTTGGCGCATAGGAATTTCAAGAGCCTTGACAACGAGGCGAACGCCCGTCTTTTCATCGCCCTCAACCTCGTCAAGCACCTTCTCCACGTCTGCAATGACGTTGATAAGCGCGGTTCCGCCACCTGC
>JBGVMO010000016.1:0-7129 GCA_045124835.1 Eubacteriales bacterium | reverse complement strand
CGCAAAAGTGATGTTACTCACTTCGTTCGTAATGATGTTGCGCCCGTTGGTCGCAATGATGTGATGTTTGCCCACTGTGCCGTAGGCACTACATCATTGCCGAAGGCTACATTATTAGGCGAAGCCGACATCACTTGCACGCAAGGGCAAACATCGTTCGGCGACCTGCTTTATCGCCGGTCGCCGTTCTTCCCCTCTTTATTGCAGGCCTTAGAAAATATAGTCGAGCAGCTTTTCGTACTCGGAAAAGTCAGGAATGATAACGGAAGCGCCCGCCTGCAATAGACGCCCTCTCTTCCAATCGTCCACCTCGCCGCTACGGTTGGCCTCGTCCGTGGCAACGCCGACGGTGTAGCCGCCAATCTTGGAAACAAGCTCAATTTCCACGTATCCGTCGCCAAAGGAAATCAGCTCCTCGGGGCGAAGCTTGCCCGTGTTAATCAGGGAGTTGATAACCATTTCCTTGGAGCAGTCGGTCATATAGTCGTGTGCGCCGTAAATGTGGCCGTCAAAGGCCTTGTCAAGTCCAAGCAGGCTTGCCTCGTACAAAACGTCCTTTTCGTCCGTTCCGCTGGCAAGGTAGCAGGCAATACCGCGCTCCTTCAAGGCGTTCACGAACTCAATACAGCCGGGCACCACCATATCCACGGGGGCGTACTTGCCGCTTTTCAGACCCTCAATTCTATCCTTGGTATGAATGGAAAGACGGCGCAGGTATTCGCGCTTGTATTCGATGGGCTCCACATAGGCGCCGCCGCGCTTCACGACCTCCTCGGTCAGCTGCATGCACTGAAAAATGGTTTGCTTGCCCGTGAGAATGTCAACGAAATCGCGCACGATACGCGGAATATCGTCCATCTCCTCGGGGGAGGCAACCTCGGACAGCACCTCGATAAAGTAAGGAACCATAATTTCCTGCCAGCCGCTTCGAATCAGGCTGACGGTACCGTCAAAATCAAATAAGGCCGTTTTAAAGCAGGGCTTCTCCAGCGGCTTGATAATCTCCATGTTCCACATAGCGTCTCCTTTTTTGACGAGGCAGAGCTTCGCCTCGCGCGTTGGTTTTTGTAAAACTGCCCGCATAGCCGGGCAAGGCTATGATACCATAAATGCGAGGGTTTGTCAATAGAAAAAACAAACTGACCGTGCGTTAAAAGCAGAATGACGGTCGCACCGAGGGGAACGCCGCATTTTTGGAGGAAGGAAGAATTTTGATGGGTTTGGGCGATACGAAAAAAAGGTCTTGCAAAGAGAAGCAGAATGTGCTAACATAGAAATGAAAGAAAATGGCAATTTTCGGAGGGGACGAGAAAAATGGCAGAGAAGAGCACGGCTTTTCCCTTTTTTGAGGGAAAAACACAGAGCGAAGGAATCAAATATCTTGCGCGCAAGGAGTCCGAGAATGCCTTAAGGCATAAGGTCTTTTGCGTCTATCATCGGGATGATGAGGCCGCCTTCCGTTCGGTAGCGGCGCAAATGCTGTCTGCCTTTGACTGTGCAATTCTTTATGCTGAGGAAAAGGCAGAGGGCGAGGCGCTCACCTTTGCGCTTGATTCGGTCGGCGCTTTGATTCTCTTGGTTTCCTCCCGCTATCTTTTTGCGGAAAGCGAGGCGCTCTATTTCCCCTTTTCGTATGCCAAATCGCACAACATACCCGTGCTTCCCATTCTTATCGAGGAGGGGCTTGAGGAGGTTGTCAACGAGCGCCTTGGCAATCTGCAATGCCTTTCTCCGCTTTTCGAGCGGGTGGATGCAACCGTTTTGCCCTTCGAGGAAAAGCTGAAAAAGTATTTTTCGGCTATCTTTGCCGCAGGCGTTGACAAGGCGCGCTTGAAGGAGAGCTTTTCTGCCAGCATCTTTTTAAGCTACCGCAAGCGTGACAGATATGCGGCCCGTCGGCTGATAGAGTTGATTCACGCCTCGCCCGATTGCCGCGGCATTGCGCTTTGGTATGATGAGTTTCTCGTGCCGGGAGAGGACTTTAACGAGGGCATTAAGGCCGAGCTTGAGGAAAGCACGCTGTTTGTTCTTGCGATAACCCCCTTTGCCGCGGACGGCAACAACTATATTAAGCTGACCGAGTACCCGATGGCAAGCGCGCTTGGCAAGCCGATTTTGCCCTTTGAGGTAGAAAAAACGGAGGAAAGCGCACTTGCGGCGGCCTTCCCCTCCATGCCAAGCCCCGTTCCTGCACCGGATACGGAGCGGGTGCGCGCGGCGATTCTTGCCGCCTTGCAGGCGGCGGGCGTTTCGCTTTTGGAAAGCACCGAGGAGAAGCGCTTTTTGATGGGTCTTGCGTATCTTTCGGGCGTTTGCGTGGAGAAAAATTATGCCTACGCCGTTGAGTTGATTGAGGGCGCCGCCTCCTCGGGCGTTCCTGCGGCAATCGAGCGGCTTGCCGAGATGTATACGGTGGGCGAGGCCGTTTCGCAAAGCTACCCGACCGCCGCTTCTCTTTGGAGAAGGCTCCTTGCTATTTGCGAGAAGGCGTACAAGAGCAAGAAAACCAAGGAAAACGGCGAGGAGGTCTTGCGCGTTTCCTTTGCGCTTGCCGAGTGCCTTGTACAAGGCGGCGAGACGGAGGCGGCTGTGGAGGCATATCGCGCCATTATCTTCTTTATCGGAGAGGAAGCGGCTTGGCGCGCGTCTCTCGCCTTGGCCTTTGAGCTGGCGGGCAAGCTGCTTTTGCAAACGGGCGCCTTTATGGAGGCGCGGCTTGTGTATCTGGATAAGGCGCTGGAAATCCGCAAGGCGCTTTACGAAGAGGAGAAAACGGCGCTTTCTCTTTTGAACTGTGCGGACGTGTACGTGCGCATTGCCACCTGCTGTGAGCAATGCGAGCAGGTGGTTGGCGTGAAGCAGCAAATCGTGCTTTTGCGCAATCTGCTTGGTGAAACGAGTGCCGAGGATTGTTTTGCACAGGGCGGTGCGCCGCTTTTAAAGCGCCTGATTTCCGTTCATAATGCCTTAGGCCATATGCTGAATTATATGCTCCCCTTGAATGCGGCGGGCACGTGGAATATCTGGGATATGACCGCGCGATGCGTTGGTAATACGCGCCTTTTGGCGCAAAAGCTTGTCGGGTATGCCGAAAGCAGAGACGCGCAAAAGGAGCTTTACCGCGCGCTATGCAACGAGGGTGATTTTCACGCGCCCTCCAAGGTGGAAAATCATCAGCGCGCCGCGCTGGAGTCCTACCTGCGCGCCGAGGCGGTTTTGCAGGAATATGCGGACGGCCGCGAGGATTCGCTTGAATATCTTTCCGAGTCGGCCGCGCTTTTGGCGCGCAAGGGCGCGGTTTACCTTGCTTTGAAGGAGACGGATTCGGCCCTCGCGGCATACAAGGAGGCCGCCTTGCGTTATCGGACGGCGCAGTCTCTTGCCGCGCCCATTTCCTTGTGCGTGGCCTTTTATACCTGCCTTACCCGTGCGGGCGAGGCGTATTTAGCCGCAGGCGACAGGAAAACGGCAGAGGCCTTCTTTAACGAGGCTCTTGCGCAGAATGAGGCGGTTTTGGAAAGGTCGCCCCAGCCTGCCTTCCGCTTTGATATTGCCGTAACGCTTGGCGCTCTCGCTTCGATTTACAAGAAGGCGTGGGACGTGGATACGGCGGCGGCCTATTTGTTGCGCGGCCACGGGGAGATAAAGGCGGCGGCCTATGCGATGGGCAGAAGAATTGATTTTATGCGCTTGGCGGAGAGCTATCGCGCGTTAATTTCTCTTTACAAGCTGTCGGGCGAGTTCGGCGAGGTCAAGCGGCTGTCGGGCGAGCTGGATGCGCTGGTTGCACAAAACGGATTGGAATAACATTTACATACAAAAGGAGACACGGAAATGGAACAGGAAATCTTTGGTAACGTTACACTTGAGCTGGTTTCTTCCCCGAAAAGAGGTCTTTGTATGCAGGCGTCTATGGGAGACGACCGCGAAATTTTGTTTGACGTCGGAGGAATGGACCCGAACCTCGTTCCCGACGGAACGAACGGCTATTTCTTTGGAAACAAGCTTTTGCTTGTCACGCGCTGGTCGGATATGACGGAGGAGGAGATGGAGCTTGTAGAGACGGGTAAAATCACCGTTGGCCTTCATCCCTACGAGAGCCTGCAAATCAGCCTGCGCATTGGCAAGTATCTCAGCGGCGTTGATATCACCCTGCCGCATTGCCTCTCTTGGCTGAACGATGAGGAAAAACCCGTGGACGAGATTGTTTTCGTCTTTACCGATACGCATGATAACGACTTTCTCATCACGCGCCACGCCTTTTTGCCCCCCTTCATTCAAAAGCGCTTGCAAAAGGCCAATGCGGACAATCACGCGCTTTTTGCCTTTGATAAGCAGGAGCTTTCCTTCCAAATGGCCGCTATGCGCGACGAGCTGAAGGACTTTTTTGACTATCTGTACGACGCCTGCCGCAGCAAAATGCGCCCCTATTACAGCGATGCGGTTGAGAAGAAGTACGAAATTCCCGATAGCGTCTACCTTGAAATCGAGGACAACGAGGTCACCAACATCTTCCAGCTTGAGCCCAAAAAAGAGGTGCAGATGTCGAACGAGGTGAAAATGTACCTCTCCTATGCCGAACAGGGTAACGCGATGGCACAGTATAACCTTGGCGTTTGCTTTGAAACGGCAGACGGCGTGGAGCAGGATTTGGAAAAGGCGGTCTATTGGTACACCAAGGCCGCAGAGCAGGGCTACGCGCAGGCGCAGTATAACCTCGGCGTTTGCTACTATAACGGCTACGGCGTTGAAAAGAATGACGAGGAGGCGCTCCGCCTCTATCTGCTTGCCGCTGAGCAGGGCGATATGTACGCGCAGTTTAACGCAGGCGTTTGCTATATGCAGGGGGTCGGCACCGACCCTGACCCCTTCACCGCCCTTGAATTTCTTCAAAAGGCCGCCGAGCAGGGCCACCCCGCCGCCCGCGAATTTCTCGGCATGGACTGATGTAAAGAGATATTTACAAAAGACTGTAACTAAAAAACAAAAGGCCGAAGCGCAATGGGTGAGGTTCTTAGCGGAGAATTTGAAAATACCGCTAAGTGCGAGCATCGCATTTGACCGGTCAAATACTCTATGGGTCTAAACCCAAGCCCTTATAACGACAGAAAGAGATAACAAATCGCTTTGTAGCCGAAATGTTATCTCTTTTTTCTGTTGGTTTTTAGCTTAGAGTTATGGGGTTCGCTTTCGCTCACCGTTATGAGCTTGCACAGCAAGCGTTATGATATGATTGCCCACCTATCCTATAACTTGGCTAAGCCAATCATAACTATGCGAAGCATATTATAACTCATAGCTTGCCCCTTGGGGCAATCATAGTTTAGCGTGATTTGTCCGTTAAGGACATCACGCTAAAGCGCTTCGGCCTTTTATGGTATTTACTGCGCCGAAAAGACTATTTTTTCGCCGATGAGGGCGAGAATGAGCTCTACGGTGCAGAGCTTCTTATTTTCGATAAATACGTCAACGAGTGTGTCGTAATCCGATTTTATCTTGTTCAAATCTGCCGTGGGAATACGCATTGTGGCGGTAATGCCGTTGGCGGACTTGACGTCGGAAATGAAGCTGTCATACTTTTCCTCTTGGATAAAGAGCATCGGAACTTCGACTGCGTGCTTGACGTAGGTGTCATTTGCGCTGTCGTAGGAATAGAAATATTGGGTGCGGAACTCAATGTCAAAGCGGCGGGAGAAGCGTTTGGGGTTTATGCCTCCAAAATCAACCGTTTTCCATGCAGTAGCAGAGCCGTTAAGATAGAACTGGGCCGGCGTGGTTTCGGTTTCGCCGTTTGCACCCTCCGTTGTGGTGGCAGGAATGTATTTGATGGAGTTGATGCCGCCAATCATATCCAAATCAAACCAAAGGGTGTTGTAGGTGGCGGTGAGACCCAGAACGGTTAGCTCCTCGCGCACCTCGTAGCCGAGCATTTTGCCTGTGGAGGTTTTATAAACCTCGCTGATGTAGCCCTTAAAGCCAAGCATACCGTCTGCCTTGTTGCCAACGGCCGTTACGTAGGAATCGGTAATGTAGAAATCGGCGGCACTGGCAACCTCTACGGAGGAAACGGTGAGATATTCGTAAATATGACCGGTCACGTTGCCGCTTCTGTCCTCTTCAATGGAGAAATAGGCGCGTCTGATACCAAGATACTTGATAGCAAACTCATAGCTGTTTCCGTCCATTGTATAGGTAAGTGCGTTGGCGTCACCAAGCTGAACGCGCACGGTCTTGACACCCGTAGCGACATTCATTGCAAGAGCAATTTGTGCGGAGGTTTCACCAATGACAGGGAAGGATGCCGTGTAATCCAAAACGTAATAGATGACAGCGCCATCAAAATCAATTGTGACGTTGTAGATGCCGTTGGCAAAGGAATGGTGCGCCGTATCGGCAGGGTTTTTGTCCATATAGTTGTTGAAAATGGTGACGCTCGTTGTGGAAATGGTTTCAATGACGGAGAGCGCATCAAAGAAAACGCTCGATTGGGTGAGATTTTCCAAAACCATATTCCATTGCTCGCCGAAACCGTGGCTCCGGATGTCGGAAACGGAAACGAAATTGGAATAATTCGGGGAAAGAGTCGAAGGGGAGACGAGGTTGGCCGCATAATCGGGGCGCATTGCCTCGGGAATGTACTTGTAGGGGTTCAAGGTGTACCCGGCAAGCAGGGTTCTCAAATAAGAAACGATATCCACCGTCTCGTTCCATGCCGCGTAGAAGGTGGTAGCCTTTGTGATGGGCTTAGAAAAATCGGCAGGGGTCGTGAGGCTTGCATCCGTAAACCAACCGACAAAGCGATGATTTTTGTAGGTGGGTTTTTCGGGGCAGATGGCCAAAGCGCCGCTTTCTACCGTTTGAGAAGGAACGATAGAGCCGCCGTTGGAAACGAAGGAAACAACAAAGGAGGTAACGGTGTCGCCGCCTTCGGTGTTGCCGCCGCCCTCGGTGTTGCCACCGCCTTCGGTGTTGCCACCGCCTTCGGTGTTGCCGCCACCTTCGGTGTTGCCACCGTCTTCGGTGTTGCCACCGCCTTCGGTGTTACCGCCGCCTTCGGTGTTGCCACCGCCCTCGGTGTTGCCGCCGCCTTCGGTGTTGCCGCCGCCTTCGGTGTTGCCGCCGCCTTCGG
>JBGVMO010000015.1:0-28362 GCA_045124835.1 Eubacteriales bacterium | reverse complement strand
AAGGTACAGTAGACGTCACCCGTGATTTTGATATAATAGCGGGCATTACGGCTGGGCTTGAAGGTGACCTTCTGGCTACCCTGACTTGTATTTTGCAGGGTTGACACAAGCTTGCCCTTGTTATCATACACGTAAGCGACTGCCTTATCGCTGTTTCCAATGGTAACGGTTGCGTTACTCGTCGAGGAGCTGTCGTAATAATAGTAAATTTCATCCTCGGGGTTATGCGTTTCAACGGGCATAGCGAAGCCAAGCTTGGTGTATACGGCGTTATCCATATCCGTTCCCAGTCTGCCCTTGACCCAAGTGCTTGTATCAAACGCATTACCAAGCGCCAAGCCGGTATAGGGATTCTTATAGCGCGCGGATTTGGCGGCACCGACCTCGGTGGAAACGGCCTCCCAAACGCCCTCTGCATTTCTTTGCAACGTCGTTTTATGGACGGGGAAAATAAAGGTGCCAACAGGAATTTCGGGGCTCCATCCGTCACCAAGATCAACACTCGTGGTATAGAGATAATAGGTATCGTCCGACCCATCGGGGAATTCAAGAATAAACTCCACCTTGTTAGAGCCCTCAGAGAGACTAAATAGCTCGTTAATTCTGTCAGACTGCCAGATATCCATGCTACCAAGCTGATTGGCATCACGGTAGGAGATGTTTTTACGGGCCTGTATTTCCTGCAGAAGATAGGAGTTTTCCGAGTTTAAGCCGATGTTCTGGGTTTGTCCGCCCGAAACATAGGTTCCGTCAAGAACTTTTTCTATACAAATTTTATGGTTGTTTCCGTACTCACTCTGGTTGGGAAGCTCATCGGCGCCCTCCCAAGGCAGTACGACAACCTTGATATCAAGATCAATATCGGCAGAAATTGCCTCGCTGTATTTCCACTCTGCTAAAACAGAGGGGTTGGCAAAGATAAATACAACCAGCGTTGCAATCGCCAAGAGAAGAGAAACGTTTTTTACCTTACTCATCGGCGCCACCGTTTTCCGTGGCGTCTTCGGCCGCTTTTTTCTTTTTACCCTTCTGATAAAGGGCAAGGGCTGCGCTGTCAAGCTCGTTATTTTCAACCATCAGCAAAACACGCGCATATTCCTTCTTCAATAGGTAGTTGTTGGCAATGGGCATCATAACCAGGCTGACAGCCAACAAAATCAAGCAGATAACGCCCGCAGGGAATTGCACAAAGTAAACAAAGCTACCAATGCCCGACACACGCTCGCCACGATAAATACTCTTCATCTGAGAGTATCTGACGGGGAAGAAGTCCGGATAGTGCACGGCATCTCCCTGCAAGAGAAAATGATATTCATCGGGATGCTCGGCGTTCGGCTCCTCGATGCCGATAATACGGTGAATGAGAAGCGCGCCGCTTATATGCTCATAAACAACGATGTTGTAAAGCTCTAATTCCTCCTCGGGAGGAAGCTCGTGAAGCAAAACCACGTCAAACATCTGAAGCTGATCATTCAGATCGTTTTGGAAAAGATAGGTGTTGTTTTCGTATTTTTCAGACATGGAGGTCGAGGCAATAACCTTGATGGCGGGCAAGGATTTTACCTTGTTGTCGCCACGCACGCTGGAAACTATCGTGGAAACGAAAAGAACGCACAAAAGGACGCACAAAACAATTGAAAAAATCTGTTCGGCTTTTTCAAAAAATTTGCCCGTCTTGGGTGCTTTTCTATTCAGTTTTTTCGTCAGTCTTTCCTTTAACTTGTCGTCTTCCAGGCCATTCACAATCAAAGCCGCGCTTTGCTTGCCGATATAGCATATCATAAATAGAATTATAGATCTTTTCTTCCGCGTTGTCACGCCCTTTTTTGATTTTTCCCGTTTTTTCCCTTTTGTATCTACTTTTTCAGTTTTTTCATTTTCCTCTTGACAGGTTCAATACTTCGTGATATGATGTATTACGCAAGGGGGAGTATTTTATGGACGTTCAATTAAAGCGCGGGCTTCTTGACGCGGCAGTGCTTGCCGCCATCAAGGACGAGGAGTCCTACGGTTACAGAATAATCAAGGCGATGGAGCCCTATATCACCTTGCCGGAATCAACGCTTTACACGATTCTGAAGCGACTTGAGGCGGCGGGGCTACTCACCGTACGCACGGCCGAGCATGACGGCCGCCTACGGAAATATTACCGCATTACAGAGGCCGGCCTTTTGCGCATTGCCGCCTTCAAGGAGGAATGGCGCGAGGTGATGGCGATTTACCAATTCGTCAGCAAGGAGGAAAGAGGATGAACAAGCAAGCGTTTTTAGACGCACTCGGCGCGGCGCTATCCGGCCTGCCGCCGACGGACATAGAGGAGCGCCTTGCCTTTTACGACGAGATGCTTGACGACAAAATGGAGGCTGGGCTTTCGGAGGAGGAGGCGGTTTCCTCGCTCGGCACGATTGACGAAATCGTTTCGGAGATTCTTTCGGAGACACCGCTTTTGAAAATTGCCAAGGAGAGAATGAAGCCGCGCCGCCGCCCTTCGCCGCTTACAAGTGTGCTTCTTATACTTGGCTCGCCCATCTGGCTTTCACTTGCCGCTGCGGCTGTTGCCGTTTTGCTTTCTCTTTACGCTTCGGTCTTTGCCGTCATCGCTTTCCTTTGGGCCGTTTTCGGCGCGCTCGTTGCAGGGGGCTTTGGCTGCGCGATTGCTTTCGTTGCCTTGCTTTTCGGCCAAAAGGGGCTTATCGGGCTTGCGCTTTTGGGCACAGCACTTGCCGCCTTTGGTCTTTCGGTGCTTGCCTTTTACGGCTGCCGTGCTGCAACGAAGGGGATTTTTGTTCTGACGAAGCGGCTTGTGCTTTGGATAAAGAGGCTTTTCTTGCTTAGAAAGGAGAAGAAGGAAGAATGAACACGAAAACGAGAAGGATGCTGCTCTTCGCAGGGGCGCTCATTCTTTTGGGTTGCTTGATTCTTTGTGGGGTAATGATGATGTTAAAGTGGGATTTTTCCAAGCTATCAACCAAGAAATTTGAAACGAACCGCTATGAAATCGAAGAGGCGTTTGCGGACATTGCCGTTCTGAGCGACACGGCAAGCGTGATTTTCCTTCCTGCCGAGGACGGTAAATGCGTTATCGAATGCTTTGAGGAAAGAAACGCCAAGCACGCGGTGACCGTTGAAAACGGGGCTTTGGCTATCACGCTTGAGGACACACGCAAATGGTTTGAATATATCGGCATCGGCTTTACCTCGCCGAAGATAACCGTTTATCTGCCTCTTGGCGAATATGAGACTCTTTCTGTCAAGCTTTCCACGGGAGACGTTTCGCTTCCCGATGCATTCTCCTTTACGAAAACGGATATCAGCGCCAGCACCGGCGACGTTTCGCTTGGCGCTTCGGCCTTGGGCGAGGCAGGAATTAAGACTACGACGGGAAGAATCACGGTTGAAGGCGCAAGCGGCACCTCCCTTTCCCTCTCCGTTTCAACGGGTAAGGTCTTTCTGACGGACACGGCGCTTTCGGAAGATTTGACGATTTCCGTTTCCACGGGCAAGGCATTCCTTACGCGCGTGACGGCCAAGAATCTGCAAAGCACGGGTGACACGGGCGACATTACGCTTGAAGGCGTTCTCATTGCCGAAAGGCTTTTTATTGAAAGAAACACGGGCGACGTTTTGCTTACAGCATCGGATGCCGCCGAGCTTGAGATTGTGACGGACACGGGGGACGTTACGGGCTCCTTACTTTCCGAAAAGATATTCATTCCTCGAAGCGACACGGGCAGGATTTTCGTTCCCGAAACGACCTCGGGCGGCAAATGCACCGTGAAAACGGACACGGGCGACATTCGCTTTACTCTGATAAAAGCCAATTAAAAGCAACGAAGCGCGAGGGCAGAGCCCCTCGCGCTATTTTGACGAAATCGGGCCGTTTTTCTTGACTTTCTCCTGCTTTTATGGTACAATAGCCCTCGAATCGCGAAAAGAGAAAGGAAGGAAAAAGCAGCTTATGTCACGCGCAACGGATATGACGAAGGGCTCGCCCTTAAAATTGATTTTAACCTTTACGCTTCCTCTTCTTTTAACCAATCTCGGCCAACAGCTGTATCTGATGGCGGATGCCGCTATCGTGGGGCAGGGAGTTGGCGTTAAGGCGCTTGCCTCGGTTGGCGCAACGGACTGGACATACTGCCTCTTTCTTTGGACGGTTTTGGGGCTGACGCAGGGCTTTTCGACCTTTGTTGCCCGCTTTTTCGGCGAGAAGAGAGAGGAGGATTTGAATAAATCCATTGCCGCCTCTATACTGCTTTGCGCATTTTTTGCCCTTCTTCTGACGGGGATAGGGCTTTTAACCGTGCGGCCGCTTCTTTCGCTCTTAAACACCCCGACCGATATTTTTGACGGTGCGGCCTTATATTTAACAACGATGATTTGCGGTACACCCGTCATTATGGCCTACAATATGGCGGCCTCTGTCCTGCGCGCCTTCGGCGACGGGCGCTCGCCGCTATTTGCAATGGTCATTGCCGCCATCTTGAACATCGGGCTTGATTTGCTTTTCGTTTTTGTTTTCCGCTTTGGCATTTTCGGAGCGGCGCTTGCCTCGGTTCTTTCCCAGCTTATTTCCTTTACCTACTGCCTTTTGGTTTTGCGCGGCTATTCGGTTTTTTCCTTGACAAAGGCGGCCTTTCGCCCCGATTTTTCGCTCATTCGCTCGATGGTGCTTTTTGGGCTTCCCTTGGCGATGGAATACATCGTTATCGCGCTTGGCGGCATTGTTTTGCAATCCGAGGTGAATTTACAAGGCAGTATTTTTATTGCGGGCTACACCGCAACCAACAAGATATACGGACTTCTTGAATGCAGTGCCATTTCGGTTGGTCTTGCGGTTTCCACCTTTCTTGCGCAGAATTACGGCGCGCGCAAATTTTCGCGCTTCAAGGCAGGCCTTAAGATCTCCATTTTCATTGTTTTGCTTTTATCCGTTCTCGTTTCGGCCCTGACCTATCTTTTCCGCTATCCGATTTTAAGCCTCTTTTTAAAGGCGGGGGATGCAGACAGCGCAGGGGCGCTCGCCATTTCCTTGCGCTACTTAACCTATATGGTTTTCCTTTTATCCATTCTCTATCTGATACACATTTTCCGCAACGCGCTGCAAGCGATGCAGATAGCCTCTTGGTCTATGATTTCGGGCTTTTCAGAGCTGCTTGCAAGGGTTTTCACCTCAAAGCTTTTGATACACGCCATCGGCAGTGACGCGCTTTTTTTGGCCGAGCCGATTGCATGGCTTTTTGCGCTTCTCACCGTCTTTTTCCCTTACCTCTTTTATCACCGCCGATTTTTACGAAATTCAAAAGAGGATTTCTCGACGAAGTGAACAGAAACGGGGGCTTATTTTTGTCTCTTTTGACAAAAATTATTTTTTCTATTGACAGATTTCGTTATATATGATATACTTTAGATGTAAAACTTTAAAAATCACACCCATATATGTGAGGTATATTATGAAAAAGAATTTGTTTGCATTTTTGGCTGCCGCTTCCCTGCTTTCCTCTTGCCTGTTGCTCTTTTCTTCCTGCGACGGCTTGAACGTAAACGAGGGCTTCAACAATGACGATGCCGAAAATCCGAGAATTGAGGTTTCCGCAGATAATCCCGGAGCCGATGAGGATGAATTCATCCACGAGTAATTATCATATTGCTTTTGTGTAAGGGGGCGTTTTGCCCCCTTTTGCTTTACTGCGAGGTGCTTTATGGAAGAATGGATTACGAACACGGAAAGCGAGCCGAGGGAGGAAAAAATCACCCTTTCGGAGCTTTTGCCTTTAATTGAAGAGGTTATCGGAGGCGGCAAGTCCTTTCGGCTTTTTCCGATGGGAAAAAGCATGCTTCCGCTTCTTTGCGAGGGGCGCGATTCGGTGATGCTGGTTTCCCCCACCTTAAAGGCCTTTAAAACGGGAGATATGCTACTATACAGGCGCAAGGATGGGGCTTTCGTTTTACACCGTGTGGTGCGCGCCGAGGGAGATGGCACGCTGACGATGCGCGGCGACAACCAATATTATGACGAGAAGGGCGTTTTGCCTGAGACGGTTATTGCCTTGGTTTGTGGCTTTTACAGAAAGGGGCGCTATCAGGACTGCGAAAAATCCTTCTCTTACCGCTTTTATTTATGGCGCCGCCGCCTTTCCTACCCCATTCGCCGCTTTTTCTTTCGCCTGCGCGCCTTTTTGCGCCGCAAGCGGCACGAAAGGAGGGCTTTACGGTGACGGACAACAAGCACAAAAAGCCGCAGCCGACCAAAAAAATAGAGGTCAACTGCGACTCCTGCTACCATTTCATTTATGATGAGGACTGGGGCGAATACGTTTGCGAGGTGAATTTGGACGAGGATGAGCGCCTGCTTTACTCCCTGCGCCAAAACCGCAGCTGCCCCTACTATCAGTTCAACGATGAATATTTGCACGTGAGAAAGCAAAACTGAATGAGAAAAGCACATAGTGCGTCCGCTCCGGACTCGACACTATGTGCTTTCTTTTTTATTCATTCGGAAGAACGTAGGTATTATTTTCGTAGACGTAAGCAAGAACAACATCCAAATGATACGAATAGCTGACGCGCCAGCGAAGCTCCTTTTCGGCAAGGCGCTTGGCAAGCTCTCTATCCGCTTTGCCACTCGCGTCCTGATAGAGCGCGGGGTCAATATTTACGGCGGCGTAATTGATGAGGTACTCCTCCTCCGTCCATCCGTAATACTTGGTTGCATACTCAATGTTTTCGCGATACAGCTCGTCGTTCTTTTCCTTGTTCAATCTCTCACCGATGGCCTCTGCCATGGCAAAGAGCAAAATACGGTTGGCTATCTGCTTTTCGGCATAGTAGGTGCAGAAGGCCGACAGGCTTGTAAATTCGCCATCGGTCACGGCGGCAATGTATTCATCCACCGTGGAATACGGCACGGTATAGCCGTAATTCTCAGCGTCTGCCAGCTCGGCGCGGAAGCTTTCCAGCTCCACGGCATAGACGTCATTATAATAGCTATTGTACTCTGCCAAGGGAATGCGGACAACACGCGCCTCCAAGGAGGCCATCAGCAAGTCCAGCATTTCGGACTTGACCTCTTCCCAGACATCCGCATCCAACTGCTTTTTCATGGCTTCGACCGCCTCAGCGTGAAGCGCCTCAGGCTCAGCATCCGTCTTTTCGGTGGTAAAGCCGCCAATCACGTTTTTGTAAAACCGGAGGTTTTGCGCGGGGGCTTGTGCGTACAGATAATTTTCGATGAAGTAGCGCAGATAGACGGTGGTGCCGTTTGTTTCAAAAAGCGCCTTGCCGTCCTTTTCCTCAAAATAGTTTTCGGGAATTTCAACGGGAATAACGACGTACTCCTCCTCGGCAATCCAGTTGACCGTCACGTGATAGGTGACATTCATCTCAACCTCGCCTTTTTTGGTGGGAATGGTATGGTCGAAGGTGTCACCGGGCATTTTGCCCACCAAGGCGTCCTTAAGGCCCGCAATCGCGTCACTATGCACCGTATCGTAGCGCAGATGAATCGCACGGGTGGCATCCACCGTGCCGTCCTCCCACTCTCTTTGGTAGGAAATACGAACAACGTCACCCTTCGCGACGGCTCTATCCATAATTCTTACAACGGGCGTATGTGCCTTGACGGATTCGCTGATGCTTTCCAGATAGAAAAGCTTGGAGGAGTCCGTGCGCCAAGCCTCCGGAAACGCGCTATACCCAATATCGACGGGCTGGCTGTTTGCATAGAGGTTGGAGGCGAAGCACTCGCCGCTTTCCGTTTTAGCGACCTCGTAGTAGATATAAACGGCATCGCCCAAGGAGGGGGTTCCCGTATAGAAATACTTTAAGGCTTCGTTTCCGTTGAGATCCGTTTCGGTTTTATAGTCACCGTACAAAAGCTGCAGGCGGAGAAACTCCTTTTCCGCGTCCGCATCGGTGGAAAAGACGTACTCACCCGAAAGGGCAAGCTCCTTGCCGACAAAATCAGAGGCTTCAAGCGAAGAAACGTAGCGCGACAAATTCGACGTTACATAGTCAAATTTTCTATCGTTTACGAATCTTCCGCAGGCGCAAAGGGAGAAAAGCGCGGCCAGCGCCAAAAGCCACGCCAACGAAATTTTAACGATTTTTTTCATCAGAGCAAATAATAAGGCAGCTCCTCATTCAAGCGAATGGCGGGGATTTTTGCCTCTTCCTTTTTTTCGATTTCAACTGCGGGGGTTTCCACCACGGGTGCTTTTTCCGCGGGCTTCTTTGCCGCAGGCTTCTTGGCCGCGGGCTTCTTGGCCGCAGACTTCTTGGCCGTTGCCTTGGGGGCGGCGGTTTTCTTCGCGGACGCTTTGGGTGCCTCCGCTTTCTTGGCGGCGGGCTTGGTTTCGGTTACCACAGCCGCTACCTTTTCTTCGTTTACTGCCTCGGGCGCCTTCTTTGCACCCGAAACGCGCTGAATGCTTGCCTTACCGACTGACATAATCCAAAATCTCCTTTGCTAATGCATAATATTCCTTGGCGCTTCTGCTGGCGCCCTTATAGGCCAAAACGGGCTGAGACTTGTCCTGCGACCACTCCACCGTGCTATCCACGCGGATGTAGTTTTGGAACAAATGCACGCTCTCAAGCTCCGAAAGCGTTTCCACCGTTTGCTTGAAATAGTTTTTGCGCTCGTCTGCCTTGGTGATGGCGATGCCGAGGGTTTGCAGGGTGGGAGAAATCTGTCTGACCTCGTCCATAAAATCAAAGAGATTGGCAAGGCCGAAAAGTCCCCAAGGGCTTGCTTCGACAGGCACTAAGACGTAATCCGAGGCGCAAAGGATATTCATCACCCAACCGCCAAGGGTGGGGGGAGAATCCAAGAGAATGTAATCGTACTTACCCGAGGCCTTGACGCGCTCAAGGCACTTGCGCAGGATAAATTCTCTTTGCCACTTGGTAAAAAGTTCAAACTCGATGGAGCTCATCAAGGTAGACGAGGGAATCAAATCGACGTTTTCGTAGGCGGTGGGGATGATGTAATCCGCCAAATCCTCCTGCTTCTGAATGGCACGGTAGAGGTTCTTCTCGCCCTTGGCCATTTCCAAAACGGCGTCCTCCTCAAAATAGGAAAGCGAAAGATTGAGCTGCATATCGCCGTCCACCAAAAGCACGCGCTTACCTAGCAGCGACATCGCGTAGCCCACGTTGGCGCAGGTGGTGGATTTTCCGCTTCCGCCCTTATTGTTGGCGAAGCAAATAACCTTTGTCTTACTCATCGGTTTTCTCCTGTTCGTCATTTAAAAATGCAAATATTTCGTCAAGGCCCTCTCCCGTATAGGAGCTGACGTGAAAAACGCGCTTACAGCCCGCCAAGCGAAGCCATGATTCTGCCAAATCGGGACGCGCATCGGGCTTATCAATGCCCGTGACGATGCCGACAACCTCGCGGTTTACCATAGAGGTGAGGCAGGGACTGAAAATAGAATAAGGCTCGTTGGCGGAAAGCACCAAGCCCACCACGTCTGCCTCGTACGCATACAGCGCCAAGGCTCCGCTGGTCTGACGAAGCTCTGTATATTCACCGGGGGTGTCTATCACGGTGTCAAGATACCGAATGCTTTGGGTTTTGGCATAATGAATATCCTCGCCCAGCAAGGCTTGGGTCAGGGTTGTTTTTCCTGCGGCAACGCGCCCTATTAAAATGAGTCTTTTCATCTTACGTGCGAGTCTTTTCCGTCACGGTATAGCCGAGCTTAACCTGCACGTAATCCATAATGGCCGTCATGGCGGCATCCACCGAGGAGACGGTGCCCGTGATGATAAGCGTTCCTGTGAATCTATCCACGAAGCCAACGTCAGCCCCAGAGGACTTAATGGCAATATCGGCGGCAATCACGGCGGTTTCGGCAGGCGAAACGGTGAGAATGCCGATGGCGGATTTGCTGTAATCGGTTTTGGGGTCAAGGCCAAGCTTTTTATAAAGCACGGGGTCAGGGTTGGCGATGATGTGCGCCAAGGTTACCTGCTTACCCGGAACAAGCTCTTGAACTATACGCATTTTATCCTGTAATTCCATGGTTCTGTTCCTTTTCTGTTGAAATGGAGAAATAAGCCTTCAAGCTGCTTTTAAGCATCAGCCGCCTATCTGGCAGGGCAAGCCGCACTCCTCGGCAACCGAAAGAAGCCGCCGCATTTTTTCGCCCGAAGGCAAGGGAACGTCTCCCATCGGGTAGCTTCTTCCCAAGGCGGTATATTTATCCTGCCCAAGTCTGTGATAGGGCAAAAGATGAAGCGCCTTTACACCGTCAAGACTTGCGGCAAAGCGCGCAATGGCGCGGATTTCCTCATCCGTATCGTTGAAGGTGGGGATGGTGGGCACGCGGACAACCACGTGCTTGGCATTTTGGGCAATGAAGGCGGCGTTTTCAAGCACGCGCCGATTGTCCTTGCCGATGAACTTCTTGTGCTTTTCGGGATCCATATGCTTGATGTCAAGAAGCACGTAATCAATCAGGGGCAACAGGCGCGCAAGCGTTTCCTTATCGGCATAGCCCGTGGTTTCAACGGCCGTATTGATGCCCATTTGCTGCGCAAGGCTTAAAAGCGCATAGGCGAAATCGGGTTGCAGGAGCATTTCACCGCCCGAAAGTGTGAGCCCGCCGCCCGAACGGGCGTAATAGGGCGCATCCTGCGCAACGATTTGCATAATCTCGCCTGCCGTGACGTCCTCGCCGGCCAAGCGTTCTCTTCCGCTTTTTTCCTTTAAGGTGACAGGCTCATATTCCTGTCCCTCGGGGTTACAGCACCAGCGGCAACGGAACATACAGCCCTTTAAAAAGACGATGGTGCGAATGCCGGGCCCGTCATGGACGGAAAACCGCTGTAAATCGAATATTCTTCCTCGGACGCGAGAAAGCTCATTTTCCGTCATAGACGCGCTCCTTCATAGTTTTGCTTTCCTCTCAGAAGCCCTGCTCGGTACGGTTGATAATATCGTCCTGCAAGGAACGGGAAAGTGTTGTGAACAATGCGCTGTAGCCTGCTACGCGCACAACGAGGTTGCGATAATTTTCGGGATGTGCCTGTGCATCCAAGAGGGTTTCTCTATTGACCACGTTGAACTGCATATGCATTCCCTTCTGGTCGAAGAAGCCACGAATCAAGGAGACAAACTTGATGAGGCCTGCCGTTCCCGACAGTGCGGCAGGATGGAATTTCTGGTTAAAGAGGGTGCCGTTGGAGGCGATACCGTGGTCAAGCTTGGAAACGGAGTTGGCCGTTGCCGTGGGGCCCTTAACATCTCTGCCGGAGGCAGGGCCGACACCGTCGGCAATGGGCGTGTAGGCCAAGCGCCCGTCAGGTGTTGCACCCGTCTGCGCGCCAAGCGGCACGTTGGCGGATACAGGATAAAGACCTGCCTGATACTGACCGCCACGGGGATTTTTGTATTTTTCTACCACGCGCGTGTAGGTATACGCAACGTCGCGCGCGAAGGCGTCAACGTCTGCAAGGTCATTGCCGTACTTGGCAAGCGCGTGAATATCCTCGTAAAGCTTGCGGTACTTGGCCTTCTTATCGGCGGGAACGGTATCTGCGGTGGTGACGGAGGTATAAATGGCGCGAACCTTATCCTCGTCAAGCGCGACGCCTGCCTCGGCCAAGGCGGTGGCAACCTCCTCGGTTGCGCGAGCGGCGGCCTTACCCGTCAGGCCAAAGCCGAAGTTGTTTTCCATTGCCTCCTTGAACTCGCAAAGGGTATAGGCCTTTTGCTCGTACACAAGGGTGCGGATTGCGGAAAGCGCATCCGTCATATTGGCGATACCGAAGCCCTGCGGGCCTGTGAAGTTATAGACGGTGCCTCCCTCCTCTACCGCAAGACCGCGATTGATGCATTCATCCACCATCGAGGACTCAAAGGGCAGGGGGCAACGGGTTGCATGCGCCGCGTCAACGGCGTTATCGGCATTCACCATATATTCGATGAAGTGGGTTTGCTGGGCCTTGTAGGCCTCGTAAAACTTTTCAAAGGTATCAAGCGTATACAGCTCACCCGTTTTGGGGCCAATCTGCTTGCCCTTATCGACGCCGTTGGAGAACACCAGCTCCACAGGGCGACACATATTGAAGAAGGCGGCATCGTGCCATCCATCCGTGCGATTGGGCACCTGCGGCTCAACGCAACCGATGATACAATAGTTTCTTGCCTCCTCCAAGGGAATGCCGCGCGACATCATTGAGGGGATAATCACCTCGTCGTTATAGAAGGCGGGAACACCGTCTCCAAGGCGAGTCAGATATGCGGCCTTCAAAAGCAGAGACTGGGGAGAACCGTTCCAAACGCGAACGGAAAGCGAGGGCTGAGGGAGGCGCACGTGAATGGAGGCCTCAATACACATATAAGAGAGGTCGTTGGTGGCGTCCACTCCGTTCTCGTCCTGTCCGCCGACGATGAGGTTCTGGAAAAGGCCGTAGCCCGCGAAGCCCTCGGCAGAGGCCGCGTCACGCACCTTATTCAAATCGTTGAGCTTGACCCAGATACAATCGAGAAGCTCCTGCGCTTCCTCACGGGTGATTTTTCCTGCATTTATATCCTTTTTATAATAAGGATACATATATTGGTCGAAGCGGCCGGGAGAAATGGAGTGACCGCTTCCCTCCGTTTGCAGCAGCATTTGCACGAACCAGAAGGACTGGCAGGCCTGCCAGAAGGTTTCAGCACCCTTGGCGGGCACGCGGCGGCAGTTGGCGGCAATCGCCAAAAGCTCCTCACGGCGAACGAGGTCTCCTTCCTCCTTGGCCATTTTCTCGGCCAAGTCGGCATAGCGATTGGCGTAAAGAATGGCGGCGTTACAGCTCTCAATAACGGCGTGAAGGAAATGGTAGCGGCGATGATGCTCACCGTCACCGACGGAAAGGGCGGCAAGCGCAAGCTCTGCCTCGCGGCGAATGCCCTCGTAACCGATTCTCAAAACCTTGCCGTAATCCACGCAGATGTGGCCGACACCGTTATAGAAATAGTTGCCAACGGTAAAGATACCGTGGTTCATAAAGACATCGTAGACCTTGGGATCCATAATGGAGGCGGCAAGCTCACTCGTGGTCTTGCCCTTCCAGTAGGGATGCACGGCGGCAAGGCGCTTTTTATCCTCTTCGGAAATGAAGAAGGGGTCTGCCTCGCGGCCCTCTACCGTATCAAACTCTGCCTCTAACCATTCATACGAATACTCGGGGAAGGTCTGACAGCCTCTTGCAACCTTGGCGTTGCTTCCGACAATCAGCTCACCCGGGCGAATGGTGATGGGCAGGTTTTGACAGATATGCATAAAGGCGGCACTACGGCGGCGAATAATGGGAAGCCCCTCCGTTTGCCGATAGCTTTCGGTCAGAAGCACGGCTCTATCCGACTCAATCGCGGGCATATGGTCATAAAGATCCGCAATCAGCTTGGGGATACGCGCACTTTTTTCAAGGGTGAACTCCGTTACGGTTTCCTGCATAAAAGCAATCTTCCTTTTCTAACAAATTCTAAATAATTCGGGAGGCTTACAGCTGCTCCCACAGCTCCGCGTGCGGTGCGGCGATGACGCTCTTGGCGTGCAGCATGCCGTTCTTCTCGGCGTAGGCGGCGCCGGCTTCAACGGCGGCAGAAACGTCTCCCACCTCGCCCGTTACCAAAACGATGCCCTTTCCGCCCATACCGCGAGAAACGCGCAAATCGTAAATCTCCACGCGAGAGGTTTTGACGGCAAGGTCAGCAACCTTGATGGCGGAGGCGGCAGAATAGGTTTCCACCGAGCCAAGAGACCCTTCCCTTTTGCCGTTCTGGGTACCGAAAAGAGCCTTGATAACGGCTTCATCAATACGCCCCATCACAGAGGAGTCTACAATGTAGGGCTCATAACGGCCGCGCACGTGATCAAGCGCCGCCGTAACATCGGCAACAGAGCCTGTAAAAATCATTTCATATTTTCCGGGGCAGGCAGGGTGAGCCGAAACCAAGCGAATGCCGGCGCTTTTCAGCGCGGCATCGGTTGCCTCAATGCCCTTTGCAATGCTTTTCAGCTCCACAACGCCAACTGCATATATCATACGTGTATTCCTTTCGTTTTTCAAACGCAATTATCAAGCTTCAAGAATGATTTTCTTCTCGTCAACGTAGCTGACGCGACCGTTGATGCTGGCATAGGTGGGAACGGAGAGTCCGTTTCCTGCATTTGCCACAAGGTCGCCGACCTTGACGGTATCTCCCACCGAAACGCAGGCGACGGAGGGAGCGCCGATGTGCTGAGAGAGGCCAAGCTCTACAACCGAGGCAGAAACGGGCACGGGGATATACTCACCCTCGCGGTCATACGGCAAAACGCCAAGCATACCCTTCCAGCGAGAAATGGGAATCATACGGCTATCGCGGTATTCATCCGGCTCCACGTCCTCATTGCCGACGAACTTCATACGGTTCTTGGCCAGAATGCTCTTGTATTCCAGAATGACGTTTCTCGGCGAGATGCCCTGACAGCAGGCGGCCGTTTCGCAAACACCGCAGCTACAGCAAAGGCTTGCTGACAAAATCATTTCGGGCGTTAATTCCACAACGGAGGCCGCCGTGCGCACCATTTTGTGCGGATAGAGCGGATAGCCCAAGAGATTTCTCGGACACATATCGGTGCAACGGGTGCATTGACAGCACATAGAGGATGCGCGGCTTATCTGGGTTTTCATATCGCCGCCCTTGCCTGCCACGGCAGGAATGTAATCGGGCAAAATCAAAAGGCCCTTGGTGGTTTTCTGAACGGTTGCCGTTCTGTAATGAATAACCTTGCCCATAGAGGGGCCGCCGTCAATCACGCTATATCCCTCGGGCACCTTGATGCCGTAAAGGGCAAACAAGTCGCGCACGCGCATACCGATAGGGGCGCGCACAACGAGGGTTTTCTCCACGTCGCCGCCGATGGTCAGCCATTTTTCCGTTACGGGCTTTCCGTCCTTAACGGCAAGAGAGACGTTATACAGCGTTTCAACGTTGAACACGATAACGCCCTTGGTGATAGGGAGATTGCCGGGGCGCACGATTCTGCCCGTTGCCTGATAAATCATCGCAACCTCGTCACCGATGGGATATACGTCAGGCAATTCCTTGACGTACACGCGCGGTGCAAGCTCCTCACCCTCGGCAATACCAAGACGCTCGGCGTTATGCTTTTTCAAGCAAAGCAGGGTTCTTGGAATTCCCGCCGCCTCCATAACCAAGGCGGCACCGTCTAAGACGCGCTCCATATATTCGCGCAAGATAACGTAGTCCGTTTCCAAAAGGGGCTCGCACTCCGAGGCGTTGATAAGCATAGTATCCGCGCCCTCTGCGAGCTTTGCATACGCGGGAAAGCCCGCGCCGCCGTTACCGACGACACCGCCCTTTTGTATCAGCTCTTTGATTTGCTGGTTCATTGCCGTTCCTTTCTATAAGACTCAGACGGTATAGTCAACGATACCGACTACAACCGCGTCCGTGGGTGCATCGTGATTCTGTAAAGCGAGACGGGCGGAGGATCCCGTGGTCAACAGCACCGTTTCACCGATGCCCGCGCCAACGCTATCCACAGCAATGATGTATTTTCCCGTTTTCGCTCCGTTTTCGATAATTTCCACCTCCAAAAACTTGGATCCAACCAAGGCCTCCTGCTTTCTGGTGGATACGATATTTCCAACGACGATTCCCTTTAACATAGCTTTCCTTCCTTTGCCTATATGGCTTTCTATCTATTATACTTTATATAGCGTTTTTACTCTTTGACAATTTTAACGAGGCTTCCGTTGCCAAGTCCAACGGCGTTGGCATCGTCTGTATCCAGATGCATTTCAAGACGGAATGCATCCGAAACGCGCACCTGCACGTCGTAAAACCGCGTGCGGCGCGTGCCTACGGCGTCTACCGTAACGGTTTCGCCGTCCTTCACACCAAAGCGCGCCCCATCCTCCAAGGACATATGGATGTGACGGTTTGCGATGATACAGCCCTCCTTCAAGGTAACAACGCCCTTGGGGCCGATGATGGTGATGGGCGCAGAGCCCTCAATTTTGCCCGATTCACGCACGGGCGGCTTTACCTTCAAAACGTAGGAATCGGTTTTGGAGATTTCCACCTGCGAAGCCTTCCGCTCGGGCCCGAGAACACGCACGTTCTCAATGGGACGAAGGGAGGGGCCGACGATGGTCAGCGTTTCCTTGCAGGCATACTGCCCGGGCTGAGACAAGTCCTTATGTACCTGAAGGGCGTAACCCTTTCCAAAGAGAACATCCACGTGCTCGCGCGAAAGATGAATGTGGCGGTTGGAGATACCGACGGGGATATCCCCCTCGTTTTTTTCTTGCTTGGCAGCGCCGCCGCCAACCATCTCGTCTAACACTCTTTTAACAAGCTTCGATACCGCTTCCTGCGTATATTCCATACAATACTCCGTTCTGCCTTCGGGCGACAGGCGCCTTAGCTGATTTTTCTTTTGCTTTTGGGAAAGACCCCTTAAAGCGCATACGTTCGCGCGCAATCAAGGCAACGACAAGGCCCGATACGCGAAAACCCACGCGCTTTAGAAAAAGCGAGGCGATGGGATTGCGGCTTTTGCCGCAATCCCGTCGGGTTTCCTCTTGAGAATTACTTAATGCTGGGCAACAGCTTTTCCACGTCTGCGTGGGGTCTGGGAATAACGTGGGTTGCGATAACCTCGCCAAGACCTGCAGCAGCGGCAGAGCCTGCCTCAACGGCAGCCTTAACGGCACCAACGTCTCCGCGAACCATCACGGATACCAAACCGGAACCGATCTTCTCGGAGCCGATAAGGACAACGTTTGCGGCCTTTACCATTGCATCAGCTGCCTCAATTGCGGCAACCAAACCTCTGGTTTCTACCATTCCAAGTGCTTCCATTTGTATATCCTCCTGTTTTAATAGAATACTTTTTTAAGCGTCCGTCCTCGGACGCGGGGTTAACCCGTTGTCAAAAATTTCATTACCTCTTCATGAGGTCGGGCGATGACTTCACACAGCTTGACCTTGCCCACCTCCGCTGCCGCGGCAGCCCCAGCTTCAGAGGCCGCCGTGACGTCGGAAACGGTTCCTTGTATGACAACTGTTACAAGCCGCCCGCCCAAGCGCTTTTCAACGTGGATAAGCTCTACGTTGGCCGCTTTTACCATTGCGTCAAGTCCTGCAATGGCGGCTACCATAGACTGTACCTCAAGTAAGGCGATTGCTTGCTTCGTCATGGGTCAAATTACTTAATGCTGGGAAGAAGCTTTTCCACGTCAGCATGGGGTCTGGGGATTACGTGGGTTGCAACAACCTCGCCAAGACCTGCAGCGGCAGAGGAGCCTGCCTCAACAGCTGCCTTTACGGCGCCAACGTCGCCGCGAACCATAACGGATACCAAGCCGGATCCAATCTTCTCAGAGCCGATAAGAACGACATTTGCAGCCTTTACCATTGCATCAGCTGCCTCAATTGCTGCTACCAGACCTCTGGTTTCTACCATTCCAAGTGCTTCCATCATTGTTTTAAATCTCCTTAATAAGTATTTTTATTTTATTTTTTTCATTAACGCAGTTTGTCCTTGCCAAGCGCAGATAGATGCGCGAACCACTCAACGTCCTCAGATTGACGGGAGATAATGCGAGAGGTAATATAAAGACCTCTCTGCTTGGCCTCTGCGGTGCCTGCCTCTACGGCAGACTCGACAGCGGCTACGTCTCCTTCAACCTTGACAACCATCACGAGCGGCACCTCGGCACTATCGCCGTTGGCGGGCTTGTTTTTGTCAATCGCGACAACCTTAACGTTGGCGGCCTTGGCCGCCTTGTCGGCAACCACGATGGAAGTGGCAAAGCCGTATACTTCAATCATTCCCAGTGCCATTTTCCAAGGTTTCCTTTCCGTTATCAGTCACGGTTCACGTAACAAATCTTAATTCCCTTCTGTGCGACGTTGACCTCCATAGCCTCGTTCAGCTCCTCCAAGGGGAAGGAATGGGTAATCAAGTCCTTGATGGGAATATTCATTTCTCTTGCCTGACGCAAGAAGGCCATCGTCGTGGGATAATCGTCTGCGCTGTAATCCCAAGAGCCGACCAGATTGATTTCCTTATTGCACATAGCGAAGTGAGGGTTGACGGTGTATTCTCCGTTGTTTACGAAGAAGCCCATCTCACACAGTCCGCCGCCACGGCGAATGTAGGAATAAATGTCTGCGGCTGCTGCGGGTGCGCCCGTGCACTGAAATGCGAAATCCGCACCGATGCCGTTCGTAACCGATTTCACCTTGGCGATTCTCTCATCAAGTGTCGTCAGCTCGCGGAAGTTCACAATGGTCTTTGCACCGAGCTTCTTGGCCATTTCCAAGCGCATCGGCGTTCCGTCAACGGCGATAATGTGGTTGATGCCTGCCGCGCGAAGAACGGCGATCATCACCAGACCCACAGGGCCGAGCCCCTGAATCAAGACCTTCGTGTTAAAGTTCATAAGTCCCGTGGTAGAGGCGCGCTTCAAGGCGTGCACACAAACGCAGGCAAGCTCAAGCAGCATTCTCTCCTGCAAATCCAAATCGTTTACCACGAAGTAGGTTGCGCCCTTGGCGCGAATGAGCAGATGCGATGCAAACCAGCCGTTGAGAGGCTGTGCATCGTTATGCCCGATAAGGCCGAACACGCCCTGCTTGTCGCAAAGGTTGGTGTTGGCGGGGTGATTACGGCAAATCTGGCACTCGCCGCAGGAGATAACCGAGGTAACGATTTTGTCTCCCACCTTCAAGGGATTGCCTGCCGTATCGAATTTTACGTTTTTACCGAGGGCAATAACCTCACCCGTTCCCTCGTGTCCGAGAACGACGGGGATAAGGCCGAAGGGGTCGCCCTTCCATTCATGCACGTCGGTTCCGCAAACGCCGCATCCTTCAACCTTGACGAGAATATCGTCATCCTCAAGGGCGGGGATGGGGAATTCCTTCACCTCAATGTGCTTGGCAGCGGTCAGCATTGCGACCTTGGCGGTTTTGGGAACGGCTCCGCTCGCCGAAGCGGCGCTTCCGCCCATTTCACCAAGAATTTTCCGCACGATGCTTTCCACCTGCTGAGAATTCAATTCCATAGTATGTCCTTTCTGCGCTATGCGCTTTTTAATCAGATGATGCGGAAGCTATCCGCCATCACGCAACGGCGAAGTCTGGTAAAGCTCTTGGCCGAGGTGATGCCCTCTCCCGTGGGGCCTGCAATGGTGAAGGTGGCGTGTCCCTCTCCGCCGAAGCCGATGCCCGCATAGGAGGGCGCGTTCTTGACGAAGATGGTGGTTTCCACCGCCTTTGCAAAGCGGGAAAGGTGGTCAATGTTTTTGGAGTGCATATGCGCGGTATGACGATTTCCGTGCTCTGCCTTAACGGCAAGCTCGATAGCCTCGTCAATGTTGTGCACGCGCACAATGGGAAGAATGGGCATCATCAGCTCCTCCTGCACGAAGAGATGCTCGAAGGGCGTTTCGCAGATGATGCATCTGACCTCGTCGCCAACGGAAATGCCGATTTTAGCAAGCAGCACCTTGGCGTCTCTTCCGACGCAATCGCGGGCGACGGTCTTTTTGATAATGCCGGTTTTGGGATTCTTCACGTCCTTCAAAACAACGTCAGCCAAGGCCGCGGCCTGCTTAGCGTCAATCTTGTAGGCACCGTTTTTGAGCATTCCCTGTATCAGCTCGTCTGCAATCGAATCGAAGGCAAAGACCTCCTTTTCGGCGATGCAGGGCAGGTTGTTGTCAAAGGTGCATCCGTCAATGATGTCCTTGGCGGCCTTGGCGATATCGGCGGTATCGTCCACGATAACGGGAGGATTGCCCGCACCCGCGCCGATGGCCTTTTTGCCCGAGGAAAGCACCGCGCGCACAACGCCGGGGCCACCCGTGCAAACCAAAAGACGAATAGAGGGATGCTTATACATCACGTCCGCAGTTTCCAAGGTGGGCTTTACCACCGAGGCAACGAGAACTAGAGGCCCGCCTACCTTGCGGGAGGCACGGTTGATAAGGTCAACCGCATAATTTGAGGTTGCGATGGCATTGGGGTGAGGATTGAAGACGACGCCATTGCCCGCAGCAATCATACCGATGCTGTTGCACAGCACCGTTTCGCTGGGGTTGGTGGAGGGAGTGATAGCTCCCACAACGCCGAAGGGCGCCATTTCCGTCAGAGTCAAGCCGTAGTCACCCGTGCGGACGGTGGGAACGATGTCCTCCGTGCCCGGCGTCTTGTCCGCCACCAAAAGATGCTTGGCGGTTTTATGATCCACGCGGCCCATTCCCGTTTCGGCAACGCCGAGCGCCGCCATCGTGGGAGCCTCCTCGCGAATCATCTGGCGAATCAGGGTGATGAGCTTCTCTCTCTCCGCCACGGTCATCGCGCGCACGGCGCGGTAGCCGTTCTCAGCGGCAGAGATTGCATCCTCCATTTTTTCGTAAACACCGGCAAAGGTGCGACCGCAGTAGGACACAGCATCCCAAGACTGACGGGCGGGGGCCTTTTCCTTCTTCATGCCTGCCACAACCTGCTGTACTATCTGCTCAATCTGAGCTTCTGTCCAGTTAATTGCCATGGCTATATTCCTTTCGGGCTTTTCTTATCGAAGAGCTGCCAGAACGCGTCTGGTGATTTCTGCAACCAAATCCTCGTTTCCGCTACCGGAGGAATGGCAGGTGCAGGTGTGACCCTCGGACTTGTGCAGGTTGTCCTTGCAGCGACAGTTCTCGGTGCCGAGGTTCTTACAGGTCTTGCAGCCGGGGTGACGGCCGGGGATCTGCATCTTTTTGCGAAGCTCCATCAGCTTTTCCAGCTGCTCGCAGGGAATTTCCTCAACGCCGCCAAGCTCTCTTGCGTACTTGCAAATCTTGGCGTTGAATTCTACCTCTTCCATCACGAACAGTGCCTTCTTCAGGTCAACACCGACGGTCAGCGCGCCGTGGTTCTTCAGAAGGAACGCATCGTGATTCTGGATGTAAGGCATCAAGGAATCGGGAATCTCCATCGTGGAGGGAGTGCCGTACTCGCAGGTAGGCACGTTGCCGATGGTCAGAACGGCCTCGGGCAGTATGTACTGGTCAAGCTCAACACCTGCTACCGTGAAGGCGGTGGCTACAGGGGGATGCGCGTGAACAACGGCGCCAACATCGGGGCGCTCCTTGTATACACGAAGGTGCATCTTGATTTCGGAGGAGGGATTCAGCTTGCCCTCAATCTTCTTGCCGGTGCCGTCGATACGGATGATCATATCGGGGGTCAGGTCTCCCTTGGAAACGCCCGTAGGAGTGCAGTAGAACTCATTGTCGTTTACCTTGACGGAGATGTTACCGTCATTGGCGGCAACGAAGCCCTTGTCATAGAGCTTGTGGCCGACTTCGCAGATGGCTTTTTTGATTTCGTAAGCAGATTGCATTGTTTGTTCCCTTTCGTATATCTTTTATTTTATTTTTTTAATTAAGCCTTGGTAAGACGCGCGGTTTCCATAGCAATCATCTTCTCCTCATCGGTGGGGATAACGAGAAGCTTAACTCTGGAATCGGCGGCGGTGATATCGGCGAACTCGCTTCTTGCGGCAGAATCGTTTGCCGCCTCGTCCATACGAATGCCGAGGAAGTCAAGGTCGCGGCAGATGTTGGCACGAACGATTTTATCATTTTCTCCGATGCCGGCAGTAAAGACGATAACGTCAACGCCGTTCATTTCGGCAATGTAAGAGCCGACGATTTTCTTCACGCTCTGGTAGAGGATATCCATAGCCAGCTGTGCGCGCTCATCGCCCGCAATACCTGCGTTGAGCACCTTCAGGCAGTCGCTCGAAATGCCCGAAACGCCAAGAAGGCCGGATTCATTGTTAAGTACCTTCTCTACCTGCTCGGGAGTCATATCGCACTTCTTCATCAGGAAGGTCGGCACGGTGGGGTCAAGCGCACCGGAGCGCGTTCCCATCGGAACACCGTCCTGCGGAGTGAAGCCCATGGAGGTATCCACGGCCTTGCCGTACATCGTGGCGGTGATGGAGGAGCCGGAGCCGATATGACAGGTGATAATCTTCAAGGAGTCAAGGGGCTTGCCGAGAAGCTCGGCAACGCGGCCGCACACGTAACGGTGAGAGGTTCCGTGGAAGCCGTACTTTCTTACGCCGTACTTTTCATAGTACTCGTAAGGAATGGGGTACACATAGGACTTCTTGGGCATCGTGAAGTAGTAGGCCGTATCGGGCAGCACCACGTTGGGCTTGCCGGGCATAGCCGCCATGGAGGCGCGCATACCTGCGATAGCGGGCGGGCCATGCAGGGGGTTCAGCTCCACGATGGACTCAAGATAGCGAAGAATTTCCTCGTTAACCAGAACGGCGCCCGAAAGAGCGGCACCGCCGTGCGCGGCGCGATGGCCGACCGCGTCAATCTCGGAAACGTAAGCAATAACGCCGAGCTCCTTATCCGTCAGCGTTTCCATAACCAAGGCGATTGCCTCGTCGTGATTGGCAATGGGCTTTTCCACGAAATACTTTTCCTTATCAGGACGCTTGTGGGTCAGAGAGCTGCCCTCAATGCCGATTCTTTCGCAAATTCCCTTAGCAAGAACCAAATCCTTGTCCATATCAAAGAGCTGATACTTCAAGGAGGAGCTTCCTGCGTTGATAACCAAAATCTTCATAAAACTCTATCCTTTCCTTTTCCTTTGCGGGTATAAACTTATTCACATTAATTATATTATATTTCTTACATAAAAGCAAGAGCAAAACCCCAAAAAAAACGTTTTTTTTGCAATTTTTTTGGATTTTTTTCAATTTTGACGAAAAAGAAAAGGACGATTTCCATTTTCTTCCGTGAAGGGTGGAAATCGTCCTGCCAAAAAGCAAAAAAGAAGAGGTGAAAAAGAAGAAGCGCGAGCAAATTTTTGCTCGCGCTTCCATGCATTCGGTTTTACAGAATGGGGAAAAGGTCGGGGTCTTCCATACGAACGTAGGGCGCAGGAGTGGGGTTCTTGATTTTCACGTTTGCCGTGATGGCGGCGCCTTCCTTGCGGAAATAGGAAACGGGCTGAATCTTCACGCGGTATTCGCCAACGGGCAAGGAAACGCGCACAACGTCCGCAAAGACGTCGGCAGGAGAGGTCTTGTAAAAATCAGAGTGCCAAAGGAGCGTTTCGCAAGAGTCCTTTTCGCCCTTGGCAAAGAAGGTAAAGCGATAATACGGAACTTCACCATCGTGGTTATAGGGCAATTCGGGGGTTGCGGCCTTGGGGAAGGTAAAGAACACGCCGCCCTCAGCCTCCTTGGCAGAGGCAGTTGCGCCTTCGGGGAAAGCGGGCTCGCCCGATTTTTCCTTGCGGATATCGGTATAATGCTGGTCACCCAAAACGTCAATGACCCAAGGCTCACCGATTTCCTTGCCCTCCAAAACGTCGATTTTATGAATCAAAACCTTGGAGCCGAAAACCTCGAAATAGGCGGCCTGGCTCTGATCGACGATGGGCAAATGACGCGCGCGGCTTCTGCGAACGCCAACGTAACCAACGGCGCTCATCGGCGCGTGGAACACGGTGCCGCCGTTTTCCTTCTGCCAAATCTGGCAGGGGGACTGCACGGGGTCATGCAAGTGACCGCAGATATTGAAAATACGGCGATCGGAGAGCAAAAATTCAGCAAACTTTTCGCTATGGTGCTTGCCGGACGATCCCTCAACCGTATTCTGAATAGGCGTATGGTAAACGACGAAAACGGGCTTTTTCTTGGAAGCGGCAAGAGCCTTCTTGATTTCCTTCATAGCCCACTTTTCCGTTTCGGGAGTGAAGGTGCAACCGTAAGAGGAAATATCCACTACGATAAAGTGATATCCCGCAACGGTTTTGTGATAATGCAGGGGCTGACGCATTTTCTTCTGCATCATGCGACGCGCCTCTGCAATGATGACGGGATCGCCGTTGTTCTGCGGATATTCGTGATTTCCGATGGCGTAAATAAGGGGCGTTTTGGGAGCATAGCGCGCAAGCGCCGCATTCAGATAATCGTACGGCTCGTGATACACCGTTTCGCAGGTGCCACCGCCCGACAGGTCAATCTGATACACGATGTCGCCCGCGAAAACGTGCGCATCAATAGCAGGCGTAATTTTAGAAAAGAGCGCCATATACTGCGAAAGCTTCTGCAAGCCCTCGCCGCGATGGGTCATATGTAAATCACTCAAAACACCAAAGGACAAATCAGCCTTCTTTTCTCTTTGCGTAAAATCCATCTTAAAAGCCTCTCTTTATCGCTTTTTTGTTTCATTGTAGCAGATAAAGCCCCCTTTGTCAAGCCAAAAAAACGCTTTTTTATGCCTAATTTGACACAAAAAGCGCCAAGGCGCACTCTGCTTGCGTACGGAGAGTGCCTTGACGCTTTTTCTTTTGTTTTTTTGTTTTTTCGGCTCAATAGACGAACTCAAACTCGAAATCGTACATATTGACCGTTTCTCCCTCCTTGATGCCCGCCTCGCGCAGCTTATCAAAAACGCCGCGCTTCTGCAAAACACGCTGGAAGAAGTTAAGGGACTCATAATCATCGAAATTGATTTGCCCCATCAGGTTGAAAATCCAATCGCCCTCAACGTAATAAACGCCGTCGCGACAGTTGATAACGGTTTCTGCCTCATTGACCTGCACGGCATCCTCGGCGGTCAGCTCGGGCTCAAAGACCAATACGGGCGGCAAGGTCAAAAGCGCCTCGGCAACCGTGCGCTTCAATTCCTCAATGCCCTCTCCCGTCACGGCAGAGATATAGAGGGGCGCGCGGCCCGTTTTTTCTCTTACGTAAGCGTCAAACGCCAAGACGTACGGCTCCTCCTCGTAAAAGACGGTATCGCACTTGTTGGCCACCACGATTTGCGGTCTTTCCGCGAGCGCCTCACTGTAAAGAGCAAGCTCCGCATTGATTTTTTCCATATCGTCAATGGGGGTTCTGCCCTCCTCCTCGGAGATATCCACCACGTGCAAAAGCAGGCGGCAACGGTCGATATGACGCAAGAAATCATGCCCGAGGCCAAGGCCCTCCGAGGCACCCTCGATAAGCCCCGGAATATCGGCCGCAACGTAGCCCTTCCCTTCTCCCAAGGCAACCATACCGAGATTGGGCGAAAGGGTGGTAAAATGGTAGGCGGCGATTTTGGGACGGGCGGCGGAAATGGCCGCCAGAATAGAGGATTTTCCAACGCTGGGGAAGCCGATAAGGCCAACGTCTGCCAGCATCTTCAGCTCAAGCAAAAGCTCTCTTTCCTCACCCTTGGTGCCGTTTTTGGCAAAGCGGGGAATCTGGCGCGTGGGCGTGGCAAAATGGCGGTTACCCCAGCCGCCGCGGCCGCCACTTGCGGCCACGTAATCCTCCTCGGAGGAGGACATATCATAGAGGATTTTTCCCGTTTCGGCATCCTTCAAAAGCGTGCCGCGCGGAACGGAGATAATCACGTCCTCGCCATTTTTGCCGTGCTTCTTGCCCGGCTTTCCGTTTTCGCCGTTTTCGGCGGCAAACTTGCGGTGATAGCGGAAGGCAAGCAGGGTGTTACACCCCTCATCGATGCGGAAAACGACGTTGCCGCCGCGACCGCCGTCTCCTCCGTCGGGGCCGCCCGCGGAGACGAATTTTTCACGGTGGAAGGAGATAGCGCCGTTTCCGCCGTCTCCTGCTCGTATACTGATTTTCACTTTGTCGATAAACATAGGTTATACCAACTCCTTTCCGTTGGTTGTTTAATCTCCCTTCTGACGCAGGGAAAGCCGAATGGGCGTTCCGATAAATCCAAAGGATTCGCGCAGACAGTTTTCAAGATATCTCTGATAGGAGAAGTGGAAAAGCTCGATGCTGTTGCAGAAAATAACGAAGGTGGGCGGCGTGACAGAGGCCTGCGTCATATAATAAATCTTCAAGCGCTTGCCCTTGTCGGAGGGGGGCTGTACCTTCTCGGTGGCCGCGGCCAGAAGCTCGTTGAGCGTACCCGTGCTGACGCGCATACAGGAGGCCTCTCTGACGCGCTTAATCCAATCGTAAAGCGTGTGTATTCTCTGCCCCGTCAATGCCGAAACGAAAACCACGGGCGCATAGTCCATATACGCCAAGGCACCCTTGATTTTCTTGGTGAACTGATTGAAGGAATCGTTATCCTTTTCAATGCTGTCCCACTTATTGACAACGATGATAGAGGCCTTTCCTGCCTCGTGCGCGATGCCCGCAATCTTCTCGTCCTGCTCCGTGATGCCCTCGGCGGCGTCTATCATAATCAGACAAACGTCCGCTCTTTCAACGGCCATACGCGCGCGAAGAACGCTGTATTTTTCGATTTTATCCTCGATTTTGGAGGAACGGCGTATACCTGCCGTATCAATGAGGTTAAAGCGACCGTGCTCGTTTTCCAAGAGCGTATCCACCGCATCGCGCGTGGTGCCTGCAATATTGGAAACGATAAGGCGCTCCTCGCCCAGCATTTTGTTAATCAAAGAGGACTTGCCCGCGTTGGGCTTTCCGATAACGGCCACGCGAATGACATCCTCATCCTCTTCCTCTTCGATTTCCTCGGGGAAAGACTCGAAAACGGCATCCAAAACGTCACCGCTTCCGCTTCCGTGCAGGGAGGAAAGGGCGATGGGCTCGTTATCAAAGCCCAGCTCGTAGAACTCGTAATACTCCATCGGCAATTCGCCGATTTTGTCCGCCTTGTTGACGCAAAGCACGATAGGCTTTCCGCTTTTTTTCAGCATCACGGCGATGTCTCTGTCATCGGCCAAGAGGCCCGCACGGATGTCGCACATAAAGATAATGACGTCTGCCGTTTCAATGGCGATTTCCGCCTGCGTGCGCATTTGCGCCAAAATAATGTCGTCGCTTTTGGGCTCGATACCGCCTGTATCCACCACGATAAAGCTTCTTCCGCGCCACTCGCACTCGCCGTAGATACGGTCACGGGTGACGCCCGGGGTATCCTCCACGATAGAGCGACGCTCACCAATCAGCTTATTGAACAGGGTGCTTTTTCCTACGTTGGGGCGCCCCACGATTGCAACAATCGGCTTTGCCATACTGTATCACTCCTTTTTCTCTATTCATCTTATCGGCCAAGCCAAGCATCAAGCAGGGCAAAGCCATCGTTTTCTACGGGAAGGACGGAAACGCCAAGCGCCTCACCAAGCGCCTCATGCGACATTCCGCACAGGAAAAGATCTCCCTCGCTGCGCAAGGATGCGCGCGGTATGAGCAGCGCCTCGCCAAGCGGCTTGTCCTTCAGCTGCGCGGCCATATCCTTACCCGTCAAAAGTCCTGCAACGGTGATATGCTCACCGAAAAATTCATTTACAATGGGATAAACGGCAATTTGAAGCTGCGGAATACGCGCCATTGCCTCCTCTGCCAGCGCCGAGAGCATCTTTGCGGCGGCAAGCCCCGTTGCCATAGACACGCGCCGCGGCGGCAGGGCCGCTATTTCCTCCTCATCCAAAAGATTGAGCGCCGAGGTAAGCTCCTCCTTCAAGGATCGCAAAAGGCCAACGCCGTTTTCGATTTGGGGATATTCCTCGTAGGCCTCCTCCTTGGGAATGGGAAGCCCTGCCTTGACGTACAGCTCGTCTGCGGCGAAGAAAAGCCGCGTTCCGTATTTTTCAAGGCATTCGGCGGCAAAGCTCTCCACCTGCCTGATAATGTCGGCGCATTCCTTTGCGGAATACGCTTCCAAGGGATAAAGGCCCTCTCTATACCGCGTGAGCCCTGCCGGCACAACCGAAACGCTGTCAAGAGCGGGCATATAGGCGGTTAAATCACGCATCGTTCTTTGCAGCTCCTCGCCATCGTTGATGCCGCGACAAAGCACGATTTGTGCGCGCAGGGTTAAGCCCGCGCTTGCCAGACGGTCAAGATACCCCAAAACCTCGCCTGCGCGCTTATTGCGCATCATCGCAACGCGAAGCTGCGGATTGGTGGTATGCACCGAGACGTTGATGGGAGAAAAGCGCATTTTAACAATGCGGCTGATATCCTCATCCGTCAGGTTGGTTAAGGTTATGTAGTTGCCGTGCAAAAAGGAAAGACGCGCATCGTCATCCTTGAAATAGAGGGTGTCGCGCAAGCCCTTGGGCATCTGGTCAATAAAGCAGAAGATGCAGCCGTTTTTACAGGTATGCTTTTTGTCCATCAGGGGCGTTTCAAAGGAAAGGCCGATATCATCGTACTCGCGCTTGCGAATCAAAAACGTATGCCCCTCGCCCTTGCGCAAGACCTCAACGGAAAGATGACGGCAGGCAAGATAAAAACGGTAATCCAAAACGTCCTTTATTGCGTTTCCGTTGAGAGAAACCAAAAGGTCACCGTCAAGGATTCCTGCCTTTTCTGCCAAGGAATCTGCATC
>JBGVMO010000014.1:0-19348 GCA_045124835.1 Eubacteriales bacterium | reverse complement strand
ATAAGAAGGACGAATATCCTTCTAAGCTTTCGGGCGGTCAGAAGCAGAGAGTTGCCATTATCCGCGCCCTTGTGATGAACCCCGAGGTTATTCTTTTTGACGAGCCAACCAGCGCCCTTGATCCCGAAATGGTCGGCGAGGTTCTCGATTTGATGAAGGACTTGGCCAAGGAGGGTATGACGATGGTCGTGGTAACGCACGAGATGGGCTTTGCCCGTGAGGTTGCCGACCGCGTGCTCTTTATGGCAGACGGTGTGATTGCCGAGGAGGGAACGCCCGAGGAAATTTTCGGAAATCCCCAAAATCCCCGTTTGCAGCAATTTCTGCAAAAGGTTCTGTAAACCTAAAAAACGCACTGCGATGCAGTGCGTTTTTTGCGTTTTTTCTTGGCTTTTGCCTTGCTTTTCCTTGGTGCCTGTGGTATAATAAAAAGGATAAATTCTGAGGGAGGGAGAAAACAGTATGAAAATCGAAAAAATGACCGAGGCGCACGCCCCTGCGGTGCTTGAAATGATGCGCGTTTTTTACGCGTCGGACGCTGTTTTCACCAACGGATCTGAGGAGATTTTTCAGAACGATATTGAGGCCTGCATTTCGGACAATCCTTATGCCGAGGGCTTCGTTTTTATAGAGGACGGGGGCGTTGTCGGCTATGCAATGCTTGCCAAGAGCTTTTCCACCGAATTTGGCTGCCCTTGCATTTGGATAGAGGATCTTTACTTTCTCGAAGCATATCGCGGCCGCGGCTTTGGCAGCGCCTTTTTTGCCTTCTTGGAAGAGCGGTATTCTGACGTGCTTTTGCGCTTGGAGGTCGAAGAGGAAAACGAAAGAGCCGTCAAAACCTACCGTAAAAACGGCTTTGATTGCCTTCCCTATATGGAAATGAAAAAACGGCTTTATTGAGCCGAAGGAATGAAAAACGCGAGGCTTTATGAAATACGCATTGGTAACGGGTGCTGCGGGCGGCATGGGAAAGGCCACTGTTGCGGCGCTTTTAAGGGAAAACTATTTCGTTTTTGCACTGGATAAGGCAATGCCGGAGGAAAAGGATGGCGTTCTGCCGCTTGCTGTCGATATCACCGATGGTGAGGCACTTATGGCCGCCTTTTCCGTCATTCGTGAAAAAACGGATAGAATAGATGCTCTCGTTCATTTGGCGGGGGTGTATATGCTTGACTCCCTGATAGAAATGGAGGAAAGCGCCCTCCGTGCGCTCTTCAACGTCAATTTCTTCGGTTGCTTTCTCGTCAATAAGACCTTCGCCTCCTTGCTTGGCAGGGGAAGCCGCGTTTTAATTGTGACGAGCGAGCTTGCCCCGCTTTCCCCCTTGCCGTTTACGGGGTGCTATGCCGTCAGCAAGGCGGCCTTGGATAAATACGCGTATTCCTTGCGTATGGAGTGGCAGCTACTTGGCGTTTCCGTTTCGGTTTTGCGCGCGGGCGCTGTCAATACGGGGATGCTTCCTGCTTCCACGGAGGCGCTTTCGCGGTTTACGGAAAAAACGGCGCTCTATTCTCTCAACGCCCGTCGCTTTGCCCGCGTTGTCGATAGCGTTGAGGCGAGACACGTTTCGCCCGAAAAGCTGGCAAAGCGATTGCTGAAAATTCTGAAAAAACGGCGAGTGAAATTCGCCTATGCAATAAATAGAAATCCCTTGCTTCTTTTGCTGGAGGCGTTGCCTTCTTCTCTTCGATTCTTTATCATTCGGCGCATTTTGCAGTAAAAGAGGCTCAAAAAAGAAAATGAAAGGAAAACGAGATGGGTTGGGTATTTGCTTACCTGAAGCCGCTTCGCAAGCGCTTGACGATTGGCATCGGCATTAAGGTTATCGCAACGCTTGCAGAGCTGATGATTCCGATGATTTTGACCTACATTTTGGACAACGTTATCGGTGGGGCAGACGGAATCGGAAGCGTTGGCGGAATCGTTGGCTTCGGTTTGTTGATGGGCGTTTTCGCCGCCGTTGCCGCGATTGGAAATCTGATTTCCAATCGAATGGCAAGTAAAACCACAATGCTGTTTTCCACCCGTATGAGAAAGGATTTGTTTGCCAAAACCCTTTCTCTTTCTGCAAGAAAAACGGATGCCTTCACCATTCCGTCCTTGGAATCCCGCATTACCTCGGATACCTACAACGTACATAATTTCGTCGCAACCATACAAAGAATGGCCATACGCGCGCCTATCTTGCTGCTTGGCGGTATCAGCATCACGCTTTTGATGGACTGGCGGCTTTCCTTGGTGATGATAGCCACCTTGCCGCTTATCTTTCTTTTCGTATACGGGCTTTCCCGTCGGGGTGTGCCGCTTTACAAGGACGTTCAGCAGTCGGTTGACGGTATGGTGCGCGTTGTGCGCGAGGATGCGCAAGGAATACGCGTTATCAAAGCACTTTCCAAGGTCGATTATGAAAACGCGCGGTACGATGCGGCGAATGCAATGCTTTGCAAAAGAGAAACGCGCGCGGGCGTGATTATGGGCGGCGTCAACCCGATAATGACCCTTTTGATGAATTTGGGTATCGTTGGCGTTGTGGCGCTCAGTGCGGTGCTTGTTTCCAAGGGGCTTTCCACCGCTCCCACCGTCATTGCCTTTATGCAATATTTCACGCTCGTTTCTATGGCAATGATGTCCATTTCGCGAATCTTTGTTATTTACACCAAAAGCGCCGCCTCTGCTTCGCGTATTGCCGCCGTTTTGGAAGAGGAGCCTGAAATGACGGTGGTAGAGGATGACGGAAAGGGAAGAAAAGAGGATTTCATCGCCTTTGAAAACGTTTCCTTCTCCTATCTGGGAAAAAAGAAAAACCTTCATAATATCTCCTTCTCCCTGAAAAAAGGCGGGCATCTTGGCGTTATCGGCGCAACGGGAAGCGGAAAATCAACCTTCGTTAAGCTTCTTTTGCGCGAATACGATGCAGATGAGGGTGTTGTGCGCATCGCGGGTAAGGACGTGCGCTCCTACGAAAAGGAGAGCTTGACTCAAAAAATCGGCGTTGTTTTGCAAAACGGCTTTTTGTATGCCGATACGGTGCTTGAAAACATCTGCTTTGGCAGAGAGCTTTCGATGGAGGCCGTTGAAAAGGCGGCCCGTATTTCCCAGGCGTATGAATTTATCTCTGCGCTTGAGGGCGGCTATATGTACGAGGTGACGACCGGAGGCACCAACCTTTCCGGCGGTCAGCGACAGCGCCTTGCCATCGCCAGAGCCCTTGCCGCCAACCCTGAAATCCTGATTCTTGACGATGCCTCCTCTGCCTTGGACTATAAAACGGATGCCCTTCTTCGCATCGCCTTGGCCAAGGAGCTTCCCGAAACAACCGTCGTTACCGTTGCACAGCGCGTCAGCGCCATTAAGGATTGCGACTTGATTTTGGTTTTGGAGGACGGCGAGGTTATCGGTAAGGGAACCCATGAGGAGCTATTGCGTGATTGCGCGGAGTACCGCGAAATCAGCGAGTCGCAGATGGGAGGTGCCTTCGTTGAGTAATAAAAACGAAAAAAGCGGAGCAAAGGCAAGCAAAAAGGGCTTGTTCCTTCGCTTGAGCAAATACGTTCTCGCGGAGTGGCCCATCTTTATTCCCGCCGTGCTTTTGACCCTCCTTTCCAATCAGCTTTCCTTGCTTGGCCCGCGTTTTTCGGGCTTGGCGCTTGATGCTATCGAGGCCGAGGGCGGCGTTGCCTTCCCGTTGGTTTGGGAGAACGTCATTAAAATGCTGCTTTGCTACGTGCTTTCAGCGGCGCTTTCCTATCTGCTTGCCGTTTTGATGATTTCTCTTTCTCGGCGTGTCGTGTATAAGATGCGCAAGCAGGTCTTTGAAAAGCTGACCTCCTTGCCCGTCTCCTTCTTCGATACGCACGCAACGGGCGATATTATCAGTCATCTGTCTTATGACATTGACACGATAAACGCCTCGCTTTCCCACGATTTGATTCAGGTAATGACGAGCGTTTATACCGTTCTCGGTAGCCTTGTCTTTATGTGGCAGATTTCTCCCCCGATGATTCTGATTTTCGTCTTTACCGTTCCCGTTTCGATTTTGGTTACGCGCTATCGCTCCAAAATCGTACGGCCGCTTTTCCGCCGCCGATCGCAAAAATACGGCGAGCTGAACGGATATGCAGAGGAAATGCTGACAGGCGCCCGAACCATTGCCGCATACGGCAGGGAGAAGGTTATTTCCGCGCGCTTTAACGTGCATAACGATGAGGCGATGGATGCCTATTATAAGGCCGAGTATCACGCAACGACCCTCTTTCCCACCATCAACTTTATCAACAACTTTTCCTTGGCGCTCGTGGCCGTTTTCGGCGGTATTTTGTATATGTATTCTCAAAACGGCGCCATTCTGGCAGGCTCCGCCTTCTTTATCACGCTTGGCGGTGTTGCGCAGTTTGTGCAGTATTCCCGTAAGTTTGCAGGGCCCATCAATGAGTTTTCCAACGTGCTTCACGAGCTGCAGTCCGCCTTTTCAGCGGCAGAGCGCGTCTTTCGCGTATTAGACGAGCCCCCCGAGCCCGAGGATGCCGACGATGCCGTTTCCTTGACGAAGGTTGAGGGAGACGTTTCTATTCGTGACGTTTCCTTCGGTTACACCGAGGAGCGCACCGTTTTAAAGAATTTTTCCGTGGACGTGAAAAAAGGACAGACGGTTGCCATCGTCGGCCCCACGGGTGCAGGAAAAACAACCGTTATTAACCTTCTGATGCGCTTTTACGATGTCAATAGCGGACAGATCACCTTGGACGGTATTCCCATTGCCCAAATCAAGCGCAAGGATATGCGCCGCGCTTATACGATGGTCTTGCAGGAGACTTGGCTTTTCTGCGGCAGCATTTACGACAACATTGTTTACGGCAAGGAGAACGCCACCGAGGAAGAGGTTTATCAGGCCGCCAAGGCCGCAAGGATTCATTCGTATATCGAGAGCTTGCCAAAGGGATATCAAACCAACCTTTCGGATGACGGCGTCAATATCTCCAAGGGCCAAAGGCAGCTGCTCACCATCGCGCGCGCCTTCCTCTCGGATGCACCCATTCTGATTTTGGACGAGGCAACCTCAAACGTTGACTCGCGTACGGAAATTCAGATACAAAAGGCGATGAACGCCTTAATGAAGAACAAAACCTGCTTCATCATTGCCCACCGTCTCTCTACTATTCAGAACGCCGATGTCATTCTGGTGGTTAAGGACGGACGCATCGTTGAAAAGGGCACGCACACCGAGCTACTTGAAAGGGGCGGTGTGTATTACGAGCTCTATTCCTCGCAAAAGCGAACGGCCAAGGAGGAGCCCGTCCTTTCGTAATGAAATTTACTTGTATTATTTAAAACTTGTATTATTTAAAAAAGGAAAATAAAAGGAGGAAAGCTATGTTTTCATTTTTACACGGATATCTCCCGGGCGTCTGGGAGGCACAGGTGCGCCACGGATTGGTGCGCCCCGGTGATGGCATTCGCGTTTGTCACAACATTATGCTCAAAGAGGATATGAAGTTCAACGCTATCGCGCGCAAGGACGGCCCTCTTTGGAATATCGCCAAGGACTTAGGCGGCCCCTTCTATGTTGACCGCTTGCAGGGTGGTTGTTATATTGATAACTATGTGTATGACGAGGCACTCTTGAATGCCTACCGCGAAATGCTGGGAGACAACTTCTGGGGCTTCCAGATGCACGAATGGTTCTCCAATTACGCCTCGGATTTGGCGCGTATGAAGGATCTCCCCTTGGATAAGTGGACGCCCGAGAACATCACCGAATATATCTTCAAGAAATGCCCCCTGCCTTATCTTTTCTTGGAGTGTATGAACGCCGAGGAAATGGCCGAGCTTGGCTACCCCAAGAATTTCGGCGAATACTACAGCAATATCACCGAGATTTATCGCCGCCGTATCGCCAAGGTCGGAGAGCTGATTCCCACGGATAGTGCCTATCTTGCCTATCCCTTTGAAATTTCCGCAGGCTCGCGCCGTATAATGGCAGAGGTCGGCGCCCAGTCCAGAGACGCGCGCATTCAGATTTCTTATGCCGCAGGTATGACGAGAAGCGAGGGGCGCGCCTTTGGCGTCTATTACGAGCCCTGGTGGATCACCCCTCGCACGGTCAAGGCTCTCCATGAGGATCCCCCCTGCACCTGCTGCTCCTATCACCGCGACGGTGCCAATGAATGGGGCATCACCAGAGGTGCCGATTTTCCCTTTGAGTCCGCAGGACAGAATGGCGGAAGCTCCCGTTCGCTCCAAAAGCGCATATTCCTTTATTCCTATCTCAGCAACGCCGATTTTATCAGCGAGGAATGGGGCCTTTGCAACTGCTTCTACGATTGGAAGGATTATGAGCTCTCTCCCTATGGTCAGACCAAAAAGGACTTCCTTGCCTTTGCCGACCGTCACCCCGATGTTGGCAAAAAGCTCAATCCCATCGCGGTTGTTCTGCCCAAGAAGCTGATGGTGCTTGACCGCGTCAACCTGCCCGATACCTATTGCTCCTTGCCCGTGAACTCCTCTGAGCTGAACGAGCTGAAAGCAACGCTCCTTAGCCTTTTCTCGGGTGAAGAGGATCATAACTCCGCCGAATACCGCACCTTTATTGAAAACGATGTGCCCGATGCGCTTTTGATTGTCAACGATGGCTACGGCGATTTGAGCGAGTATGACTATCTGGTGGACTTGACCTTTGACCCTGCCTTTGCGCGCGCACATTCCAATATCTGCAAGCCCGAGGACGTAAAGGATCTGCTTCGCAAGCTTCTGCCCTGCTATGTAGAGGGCACGGCACATTGGATGGTCAATGAAAGAGTAGGCGGCGGCCATTACCTCACCGTATTCAACCACAAGGGCGTGCTTCGCACCTTAGAGGAGGGCGAGACCGTTCTGCCCGAGGATACCAAGACGCTGGAGGTCACCTTCAAGGATGGCGCGTACCCCAAGCTGCTTGAGGGGAACGCGGATCTTTCCGAGGAGAACGGCCGTTGGTTCTTGACGGTCGGCCCCGGTGACTTCGCCTTTATCGCATTTTAATATACCGTAAAATAAAAAAGCCTCATTGAGCCTTAACGGCCGCCGATGGGGCTTTTTGCTTTTTGCACTTTTCTGCTATTGACCTTTTTGAAAAACCGTGATAGAATAGAGAAAAAAGGAAAGCGTGGCAAAAATATGTATATACAAAGCACCGAGGCCATCTCAACCGAATATATCCACTTGAACAGCTGTGGCTGTCAGCATCTTTCGGGAAAGGATATAAGAACGGTTCGCCCCCTTGGTCGGGTGGATTATCATATTCTCTATATTGCGGCAGGTGAGTGCTTTGTCACGCTTGAGGGCGAGGAAAGGCGCGCAAGCGCAGGCTCTCTCGTCTTTTTCTTCCCCGGCGAAGGGCAGGAATACCGCTTTTGCGCCGATATTCCGACGGCCTCTTATTATTTGCACTTTTCTGGAAAATCTCCCGAAAAAATTCTCTCGTCCATCAAGGAAAAGCGAGAGCGCATTTTTTCCATTGGCAAAAGCGCGACTCTTGAGGAGCTTTGGCAAAAGACGGCCGAGGAGCACACCCTCGCCTTGCCCGAGTCCGAGGGCGTAACGGGGGGATATCTGCTTGCCATTCTTTCTCTTTGCGTGCGTAAGGTCACCTTTGCCTCGTTTGAAGCCACCGATGCTTCCAAGAAAATCACGGCGGCCTGCCGCCATATGCTTGCCTCCCTTGGGGCAGACCTGCCCATTGCGGAGTATGCGCGCCTTTCTCATCTCAGCGAAAGTCGCTTTACCCATCTGTTCCACGAGGTGATGGGCAAAAGCCCCGTCGGGTATTTAACGGAAATTCGGGTACAAAGGGCCAAGGAGCTGTTGCGTGACACAAGCCTTCCCGTTTTGGAAATTGCCGCCTCGGTCGGTATCAAAAATCCTTACTATTTCAGCCGCTTTTTCAAAAAGCAAACGGGCCTTTCTCCAACGGATTACCGTAAAGAAAAAACGGCCCTTTTGAAATAAGGCCGTTTGCTTGTGAATGGGGTGGGGTTATCCGCGTATACCGTAGCTTAAGGTCAGCGGGTCTAAAAAGAGATTGATTTCGGGTGTGTAAAAGGTGAAGAGCGCAAAGGCTGCGGCAAGCAAAAGAAAGCCGAGCTTGGCGCACCAAGGAGGGAGAATGCAGCGCGGGTTATCCCTTTGAAGCCGGCGCGCCTCATATATCGCGGAAATTCCCGCCGATAAAAAGAAAATGGTGATATTAACGAAATCGGGAGATGGGCCGATAACGCCGTTATAGGTGTAAAAAAGAATAGGAATGAGGATAAGGCCAAGCAATGTTCCCTTCAGCTTGATGCACCAGAAGGCCTTGTTATCCCGAAAGAAAAAGCCCTCAATAATGGCAAAAAGAAGCATAGGGAAGAATAAAATCTTCATATGCTCAAAGGTGGATTCGTTGACCGCCGAAAAGGGCGCAACCCAAGCACAGTCTCCCGTCAAACCGTACAAAAAATGCAAAAGCGTGCCAAGAAGGGTAACGATGGCGGCATTGAAAAGCTGCCAGATTTTAATCGGTTTTTCCATATATGAAGGCCTTCCTTTGTATTTACTGCTTCACTGTATGAATTGTATGCAAAAGAAAGAGAAATATGTATAAGGGCCTTGATTTTTCAAAACGAAAGGAAGAAAAACGAATGAATTTCAGCGAAATTGCAATAACGAGACAGTCCTGCCGCAGCTATGATGCAGAAAGGCCCGTTGAAGAAGAAAAGCTTTCCGCTCTATTGGAGACGGCGCGCCTCTCTCCCTCTGCCTGCAACGGTCAGCCGTATCACGTGACCGTATGCACGGGCAAGAGCGCTTCGGCGGTGGCCAAGGCCGTTGGCGGTATGGGAATGAACAAATTTGCCGTTGACGCGCCCGTATTGCTTGTGATTTCCGAAATGCCGTACGTGCCAACGGCGGCGCTGGGCGCTAAGGTGAAGAAGAACGATTACCGCTCCATTGATATTGGGATTCTTTCTGCCTATATCACCGCCGCGGCAACGGAAATGGGGCTTTCCACCTGTATCATCGGCTGGCTTGACGATGCCGAAATTCGCAAAATCTGCGCTCTTGACGGCACCGTTCGCTTGGTTATAACGCTCGGATATGCAAAAAAAGAGGATGCGCTTCGCCCCAAAAAGCGCAAGGAGCTGGATTCTCTTGTGCGCTATTTAACATAATGGGATAGCAGAAAAGTGCAAATTGTTGACAGAAATGCCTATTGCGCTCGACGTCTGCTTGTGCTACAATGAAGGCGTAAAAAAGCCTGAAAGGGAGAAAAAATATGTTGAAAATCGGAATTATCGGCTATGGAGTCCGTATGAGAACGGTTGTAACCGAAATTGTCAAAACGCAAAAAATCCAAATCGTGGCCGTGGCAGATCCCGACATTGCCGCCGCCAAGGAAAGCGCCGCCTTCAACGGCGTTGAGGACTGCAGATTTTATAACGATGCTGAAGAGATGCTCAATAAGGAAACGCTTGACGGCGTTTGCATCGGCACCCGATGCTCCACGCATACCAAGTATGCCTTGATGGCGGCAGAGCGCGGCCTTCCCATGTTCTTGGAAAAGCCCGTTTGCACGAATTACGAGGATTTGGAGCGCTTGAAGGGTATTTTACACCATAACGATAAAACGGTTGTCTCCTTCCCCTTGCGCCTGACCTCTGTGGTCTCCTATGTCAAGGATATCATTGATAGCGGCCGCATCGGAAGAGTCGAGCATGTGCAAGCCTATAACAACGTCCCCTACGGCCGCGGCTATTACCATAAATGGTACCGCGATGAGGAAGAAACGGGGGGCATGTTCCTGCAAAAGGCAACCCACGATTTTGATTATATCAACTATATTCTGGGCGACGTGTATCCCGAAACCGTTTGCGCTATGAAGTCCAAGCAGATTTTTAAGGGCGATAAGCCCGCAGGTCTTATGTGCAAGGACTGCCCTGAATTTGAAAGCTGTCCCGAAAGCCCCAAGAACGTCGCAAAGCTCGGAGACGGAAATGTCATTGGCCCCTACTGCTGCTTTGCCGAGGATACGGGCAATGAGGATAGCGGAAGTGCCATTGTCCGCTATGATAGCGGTATGCACGTTGTCTATTCTCAAAACTTCGTGGTCAGAGCCTCCGCAGGCAAGCGCGGCGCGCGCTTTATCGGTTATCTTGGCACCTTGGAGTTCGATTTCTTCACGGGCGTTGTAACCGTTTTCCATCATAGAAGCTTTACCACCGAAACGCATACGGTCAGCACCAAGGGCACGACCCATTTTGGCGGCGATACGATGCTGGTGGAAAACTTTATCGGCATTATGGAAGGAAGAGAGATTTCCCATTCCAATCTGAAGGAGGGCATTTTGAGCGCCGAAATGTGCTTGGCGGCCAAGGCCTCTGCCGAAACAGATAGGTTTATGCCTATCGAATTCAGAGTATAAAAGAAAAAAGGGAAGGGCGAAAAAGCGCCCTTCCTTCTTTTTGGCCGAAAAACAGCTCCTTTTGCGCAAATGGCTTGCATTATAGGGAAAATTCTGCTATAATTGAGAAAAGCTTACTTTATCGCAAGAAAGGACATTTTTATGTGGATAACGGCGGCCATTCTCTCAGCTGTTTTTGCCGGTATAACGGCCATTCTCGCTAAATGCGGTATACGCAAAACCAATTCGGATGTGGCAACCGCCCTGCGCACCGCCATCGTTTTGCTTTTTTCCTTTATTATGGTGCTGATAGTCGGCTCCTTGGGAAGTATCGGCGATATTCAACCAACCTCTTGGCTCTTCCTTGTGCTTTCGGGAATTGCCACGGGCGCTTCTTGGATCTGCTATTTCAAGGCGCTCTCCATCGGCAATGTCAATAAGGTTGCCCCCGTTGATAAATCCAGCGTGATTTTAACCGTGCTTTTGGCCATCGTTCTCTTCCGTGAAACCAACAATCTGGCCGTCAAACTCGTGGGCGTTGCCCTCATTGGACTCGGTACCTACCTGATGATTGAAAAGAAAAAGGTGGATAAGGAAGCCAAGGACGGAAAATGGCTGATATATGCCCTTCTTTCCGCCGTCTTTGCCGCTTTGACCTCTGTTTTGGCCAAGGTCGGTATATCGGGCGTGGAATCCAATCTTGGCACCACCGTGCGCACCGCCGTTGTTCTCGTTTTGGCTTGGGCTATTGTCTTTGCCAAGGGCGAGCATAAAACCTTGAAGGCGCTGGATAAAAAGGAAATGCTCTTTATCGCGCTTTCGGGCCTTGCAACGGGCGCCTCTTGGCTCTGCTATTATTATGCCGTTCAGAACGGCGTTTTGAGCGTTGTTGTGCCTATTGACAAAATGAGCATTCTCGTCACCGTTCTTTTCTCGGTCATCTTCTTAAAGGAGAAGATCTCCAAAAAGGCCGTCCTTGGCCTTGTCCTTATGTGCATCGGCACGCTTGCTATGGCCATCTGGGCGTAAATCCGTTATTAAAAATTTGAGGATATATTATGAAAACCACTTTACCCAAGCGCAAAATTATTCGCTATTGCCTTTCGGATATCGCTAAGGGCCTCTTTAACGGTATGATAGGCAACTATCTGCTCTATTTCTTCCAGCCAACGTTGAAAAGCGGCATTCCCATTCTGCTTCCCCAAAACAAGCTTCTCGGCTTTATCACCGTTATGGCTCTTTTGACGGGCCTTAGCAAGGTGATAGACGCCGTTACAGACCCTTGGGTTGCCAGTCTTTCGGATAAATGCACCCATAAGGACGGCCGCCGTATGCCCTTTCTTAAATACGCCGCCGTTCCCTATGCCGTCTCGGTTCTGATGATCTTTATGGCGCCCTTCCGTCAAGGCTCGGTCGCCAATGCTATCTGGGTCGGCTTCTTCCTTATTACCTATTATGTTGCCTATACCTTCTTCTTCATTCCGCGAAACGCGCTCGTGCCCGAGGTTATCCCCGATGCCAAGGACAGAGTCGGCTATTACGGAATCAGCACCGCCTTCTTTATGGGCTCAAGCTCCTTTATGTATGCGGCAACCCTTTTTGTTGACCTCATCAAAAAGCTTAATGTTGAGGCCCTTTGGGCTTGGCGCATCGTCTTCACCGTCTTTGCCGCAATCGGCCTTGTCTGTGTCCTTCTCGGCGCTACTGCCTTTAAGGAAAAGGACTATGTCACGGAAAACGTAAAGCCCAAGCAGTCCCTTCTTGCCTCTGCCAAGACCATCTTTAAGAACAAGAGCTTCTTAACCTTCTTTGCAGGCGACCTTTTTAGCTATATTTCCATGGCCTTCTTCCAGACCGCTATGCTTTACTATATCACCATGCTTTTGAACGTGCCCGAATCGCAGGCCTTCTTGGTGATGCTTTCTGCCATCGGCGTTGCCCTTTGCCTCTTCCCGATGATCGTTAAATTCAGTAAAAAATACGGCAAAAAGACCATGCTCGTTATCGCAAGCGTGGTATTCACGGTGGTCTTTGCCTTTATCTTCTTTGGCGATTTCTTGGCCTCTCTCGTTGTGGGCTACGAGCTTTTTCTCGGCCTCTTTATGGGCATTGTCGTTTCCTTCCCCTTTGCCGCCATCAATATCCTGCCCCAGTCCTGTATGTCCGATATTATCCAAAAGGACAGCATTGAAAACGGTGTCAACCGTGAGGGCTTCTTCTCCGCAACCAAAACCTTTATTGAAAAAATAGCCTATTCCTTGGCGATGGTCGTGGTGTCAAGCGTTCTTGCCATCGGCGCTCTGGAGGGAGAGTCGGTCGGTATGCTGGGCGTGAAGCTGACGGGCGTTTTTGCTGGCGTTTTCAGCCTCGTTTCCCTCATCTTCTTTATTCTTTATAACGAAAAGAGCGTTACCAAATTTATCGATGAGAATCGAAAGGAAAAGGATTGAAAGCAAAGAAAGCCATGAGCACAAGAATGAAAAAGCCTCTTTTGAAAGGCGAAGAAGAGCGCAAGGGCGTCTCCTTCGAAAAGAACGGGGAATACGCCAGTCGCCTTTCCCGTATGATAGAATGTAAAACGGTCTATACAAGAGAGGGCGAAAATGAGGGCGAATTTCAGCGCTTTTATGAAGTCCTTGAGTCCCTTTTCCCTCTTCTTACATCCAAGGCCAAGCGCTTGACCTTTGGCGGCGGTTGCTTCTTCTATGTCATTGAGGGCAAAAACGCCAAAAAGAATATTCTTTTGATGTCGCATCACGATGTCGTGGACGGCGGCGAGGGCTGGGATTCTCCCCCCTTCCTGCCTACCGAAAAGGATGGCTGTCTTTACGGCCGCGGTACCATTGATACCAAAACGCCTCTCTTCGCCGAGATGCAGGCGGCCGAGGAGCTTCTCTCGGAGGGCTATCCCTTTGAGGGCTTTAACCTCTATATCGGATCTTCTCATAACGAGGAGGTGTCGGGCGACGGAATGGTGCTTGCCACTTCCTATTTCAAGGAAAACGGCATTCATTTCGACACCGTGCTTGACGAGGGCGGTGCCATCACCGAAGGGCAGATTCCCGGTGTGCGCTGTAAAAGCGCTGTTGTCGCTGTGCACGAAAAGAGCCGTCACCTCTACCGTTGTCGCGCTGTTATAGACCCCAAGGGCCACGGTGGCTTCGGCGGTAGTGCAGATAGCGCCGTTTTGCGCCTTTCTCGCTTCGTTTCGGAAACCGCCGCCAAGCAAAAGAAGATCTATAAGGGCGCCTTTTATCCCGAGGTAAAGGCAACCTTCTCGCGCCATGCGCCCTATATGTCCTTCCCGATGCGCCTTCTTTTCGGAAATATGGGGCTCTTTTCTCCCATCATCAAGAAAATTATGATGGGCATTCCTGCGGCAAGCGCCATGCTCTCTACGGGCTTGTCCTTCACCGTGCTTGAAGCAGGTAGTCCCCTTGATCCCCAGCTTCGCGCCAAAACGGCAGATGCTATGATGCTTTTGCGCTGTGTAAGGGAAGAGAATCTCTACCTTGGCCTTGAAAAGATCAAGAAAATTGCCCAAAAGCACGGCGTTGTCATTGAAGAGGTCGAAAGGGATTATTGCAAGCCCACCGATTTTGAAGGAGAAGCCTTCAAGCAGATAGAGGCCTTGCTTCATAAGAATTTCCCCGATGTGGCCGTTGCACCCTTCCTTCTGACGGCGGGAACGGATGCGCGCCGCTTCACCGATGTGGCGGATAACATTCTGCGCTTCGCGCCCATAGACCTGAGCAAAAAGCAGTTTGCCACCATTCATAACGCAAACGAGCATATCCGTATCGAAAATATCGGCCAGTGCGTCGTATTTTATAAAGATTATATTAAATTGCTATAAAGGAGAATCATTATGAGTAATGTAAAGAACGAGCCCAAGTATAAAAACGGTCTGTTGCAGGCCATCCGCGCGCAGTTGGAGCATAGAGCCTTTTGGCTCTACCTGCTTTGCGATGAGGCCAAGAAGAGAGGCCTTGACCCCAAGGAATTTGCAAGCGATGCCATTAAGCGTTGCGGCCTTTCTCAGGGTGCAGGCTTGGTAGAAAAGGGAAAGACGGATAGCCTGAAGGGCCTGCGTAAGACCCTCTTTACCAAGGCCGCTCAGCTTGTCTTTGAAATGAAGGTTCTGGAGTCCACCGACGATAAGCTTTCCATCGACTTCCACTATTGCCCCCTTGTCAAGGCTTGGCAAAAGGCAGGCTGCACCGATGAAGAAATAGCTATGCTTTGCGACATCGCTATGTGTGGAGACCACGGCATCGGCGAGTGCTACGGTAGCGTTCTGGATCTGCCCAAGTGCATCGCAAAGGGCGACGATGTTTGTAGCCTTCGCTATCACAAGAAGGAGAAGGATGCCGAATAAGCAAAAGAAAGCGGCATCCACGAGAAAGTGTATACACAAATCATAGAAAAGCTAACGCGTGACGCGCGCGTTTTAGAGGTGACGGCGAAAAAGCAACGGAAAGTGCTCGTTTGGCTTGCCTTGGCGATAACCTCCGTATACCTTGTCGCTATTCTTTTATGTCTTGCGGTAGAGGCAGAGGCTCCCCTCTTTATAACGGCGCTTGCCCTTGTTACCGCCGCCGCGGCCGTTTCCGTTTGCGTTTTCGTTCGGTTGGCAAAAAAACCGAAAATCTTTATCGGTAAAATCACCCGAATTGAAACGGAGCGCAAAATCGTTGCCCAAAAGGGTACGGGTGCCTTCGGGCGCTTGCCGATGCGTACAGCGGAGGTGTACGAGCTCGTTATCGCGATAGAGAATGGAAAGAAGGAAACGCGCGTCATTTTCTGCCCCGCCCAGCATGAAGCGGTTTTGAAGGTGGGAGACACGCTTTTGACGCACACCGCCTTGCCGTATCCTGCCCATCTCTCGAATCCCACCAAATGTATTTGTATGCATTGCGGCACGATGCAGTCCGCGGAAAACGAGCGCTGTATCACTTGCGGCGCAGATTTGTATACCCTCTTTTCCGTTAAAAAATAAGCAAGCAAAAAGCCGATGAGGAATCAAGAATGACCTCATCGGCTGTTGTTTTTGTAAATGCTTCAGGCGAGATTAAAAGGGCAGGTCGCGGCCTTCCTTTTTCCATTCGCGGTATTCGGCGGTGGCGCAGAAGATAACGTCGCCGGCGGAGTTGATGGCGGTTTCAAGAGAATCCTGCACAACGCCGATGATAAAGCCAACCGAAACCACCTGCATGGCAATGCTCTGGTCGATGCCGAGGAAGGAGCAGGCCATCGGGATAAGCAGAAGCGAGCCGCCCGCAACGCCCGATGCGCCGCAAGCGCCAAGCGTGGCAACGAAGGAGAGGATAATGGCAATGAGGATGTTGACCGAAATTCCCTGCGAATGCGCGGCGGCAAGCGACATAACGGTGATGGTGATGGCGGCGCCGTCCATATTGATGGTGGCACCCAAGGGGATAGAAACGCTGTAATGCTCGCGGTCAAGACCGAGCTTTTCACAAAGCGCCATGTTCACGGGGATGTTTGCCGCGCTGGAACGCGTGAAGAAAGCGGTAAGGCCCGATTCGCGCATACAGCGGAATACGAGCGGATAGGGGTTTTTCTTGAGCGCGATGGCAACGATAAGCGGGTCAATCACGAAGGCAACTATCAGCATACAGCCAACCAAAAGCGCCAGAAGCTTGCCGTATTCGGCAAAGATAAAAATTCCGTATTCGCTGATGGAGCTGTAAACGAGACCCATAATACCGATGGGCGCAAACTGAATTATCCAAGCAACAACGCGGGAAACCGCATCCGAAATATCGGAAAGCAGCTCCTTCGTCTTTTCGGAGGCGCCAAGGCGCAGGGCAAGACCCAAAACGATGGCCCAAAGCAAAATGCCGAGGTAGTTGCCGTTTGCCAGTGCGGTTACAGGGTTCATAACCATATTGGAAAACAGGTTTGTCAAAACCTCGCCAAGACCCGAGGGGGCAGGATCGGTTGCCGCGTCCTTCAGGGTGATGGTAACGGGGAAAATATAGCTTCCGATAACGGCAACGGCGGCCGCAAGGAAGGTGCTGAGCAAATAGAAGAAAATTACCGTGCGGAAGCGCTTGCCAATGCCGCCGCCTGCGCGCGCCAGCGAGGCAACAACCAAAACGAAAACGAGAATGGGCGCAATCGCCTTTAAGGCGCCCGTAAAGAGCGTTCCCAAAAGCGCGAAAAAGCCCACGTTTTTCACGAAGCGCCCCAAAATAACGCCGATAACGAGGCCAATGAGAATGCGCAAAACCAAGGGTGACTTTGTGTAATAGCCAAAAATCTTTTTCATCATACTTCTCCAAAAAAAATATTACGAGAGCATTGTACCATATTTCGCGAAAAAAATCAAGCCTCCCTTTAAGAAAGAAAGCTTTTGTGTTGCAATATAATAAAAAATATGGTAAAATACAAAGGGTAGATTTTTTAGCAAAGGAGTAAGCAGAGATGAAAAGGAAAACCGTTTGTAAGATTTTGTATGTTGCCTCTGCGCTTTTGCTTTTACTCTTCCTTATCGCCTCTTGCATAGACGCTTATAAATATTATACAGGTATATATCTCGGTTCAGCCCCATTCTATCTTTATCTGCTTTTAAGAGGCGTGCAGCTTCTTTTGCCCTGCTTTCTTACTTTTATCATTGCGGTAATCGTAAAGAAAAAATGTGAAAAATAAGACTATACTTGATTAATAAACGGTGGCAAAATGAAAAACCGATATCTTGAAAATTTGCGAAAAATCGAATTTGTTATCACGAGCGCCTGCACGGGAAGCTGCAAGCATTGTTCTCAGGGAGAACACGCGGCTTCGACGGAGAAAATGGACCCCGTGATAGCCGCCAACGTAGTAAAAAGGGTCGCTTCCCTTTATGATGTTCAAACCGTTTTGGCCTTTGGCGGTGAGCCGCTCTTGCATCCCGAGGCCGTATACGCCGTTATAGCGGCGGCAAAAGAGGCGGGCGTTTGTAGGCGTCAGCTTATCACCAACGGCTTCTTTTCCAAGGATACCGAAAAAATCCGTGCGGTTGCGGGTGCGCTTGCCCTTGCGGGTGTGAACGACCTGCTTTTGTCGGTGGACGCCTTTCATCAGGAAACCATACCGCTTGAAGAGGTAAAACGCTTTGCTGAGTTGGCGCTTTCCTTTGGCATCCCGCTTCGTCTTCAGCCTGCGTGGCTGGTTTCTGAAAGTCACGATAACCCCTATAACCGCAAAACGAGAGAAATTCTTGACAGCTTCGGTGCGCTTGCGCCCGTGGGAGAGGGAAACGTGATTTTTCCTGAGGGGAACGCGCGGCTTTATCTTGCAGAATATTTCAAGGACGGAATGCCGCAGAATCCGTATATAGAAAATTCGCGCGACGTTCGCACGCTTTCCGTTTCGTCAAACGGAGACGTTCTTGACGGCAACGTGTATAAGCGGGATATACTTGATATTCTTGAAAGCTATGCGCCGTAAGGGCAAGAGGAGCAAATTATGAAGAAAATTATCGTTATCGGTTGCCCCGGAAGCGGCAAAAGCACCTTCGCAAGAGCGCTTGCGGAAAAGACGGGCTTGCCGCTTTGTCACCTTGATATGCTTTTTTGGAACGCGGATAAAACCACGGTGGAAAAGAGCGTCTTTTTGGAGCGCTTGCTTGGGGTTGTCGAGAAGGACTCGTGGATTATCGACGGCAATTACAGCAACACCCTTGCCCTTCGCCTTGAAGCGTGCGACACGGTCTTTTTTCTCGATTTTGAAACGTCCGTCTGCCTTGACGGCGTTAAAGCGCGGCGCGGCAAGCCGCGAAGCGATATGCCTTGGATAGAAACCGAGGAGGATGCGGAGTTTACCGCCTACATAGAGTCCTTCTGCAAGGAAAAGCGCCCCCTGCTTCTTCGTCTTTTGGCGGAGCATCCCGAAAAGCGCCTCTTTGTTTTCAAAAGCAGAGAAGAGGCAGATGCGTTTTTAGCCGATTTGACTGAGATATAAGAAGGCCTTAAAAGGAGAATTTGCGTATGCTTGGATTTTTAACCGTCCTTTTGTTCGTTCTTGGCATTGTTCTCGCGTTTGGCGCTTTGTACGTTCTTGCTTATTTTATTCGCACGGTTTTTCGCCGTCGGCGCTTCATTAAGAGGCTAAAGCGCACTGTCAAGGAGGCAGGCGGAAGCCTTCGCATCCTGCATTTTCCCCTTCGTTCTCTTTTTAGCGTGTACGATGGGGAGGACGCTATGATAACGCTGCCGAGCGGTGAGGTCTTTCTTTTAAAATTCGTTTCCCATTTCACCAAGGAAAGAAATATTCTTCTTATAGATGAGAAGGGAATGCACGTGCAAAGAAATCTCTTTTTGCACGGGGGTGCGCGCTTTCCCCTCGGCTTTGCTCATGCGAGGTTTAGCGACGCCTCTAAAATGTACCGTATCAGATGCAAGCGCTATTCCTCTGTCTTTTTCGGTGAAGGGAAGCGCATCATGATTTTTTCTCCCGCGCCTCTTTCCATGCGCGCGCTTGTGGAGGAAAGGGCCGTTGTTCTTGATAACGGCGTCGACATTTATCATTTTACGGTGTATACCGACAAGGGCTTTCTTGAAAAGCTGGACAGATAAGGAGAAAAATATGAATCAGGATAAGGCTTTTATGGAGAAGGCCATTGCGCTGTCGCTGTCGGCCGTTTCGAATGGGAACGAGCCCTTCGGCGCCGTGCTTGTCAAAAACGGTGAAATCGTCTATACCAACGAAAATCAGATTTATACAAAGCATGACCCAACCTTCCATGCGGAAGCGGGCCTCATTCGCAGATTTTGTGAGGAAACGGGCATCACCGATCTTTCTGAGTACACCCTCTATTCCAGCTGTGAGCCCTGCTTTATGTGCTGTGGTGCGATGGTTTGGACAAAGCTCGGCCGTTTGGTGTACGGCGCAAGCGACGTAGACCTTTGCGAAATTCTCGGCGTT
>JBGVMO010000013.1:0-10051 GCA_045124835.1 Eubacteriales bacterium | reverse complement strand
GATATTCCCACCAAGGTGCTGGTTAAGAAGAGCTTTCCCTCCAAGGAGGCCTTTGAGGCGGCGCTTATTGCCGCGCTTGACGAGGCGGGCATTGAGCTTATCGTGCTTGCGGGCTTTATGTGCATTCTGAGCGAGGCCTTTACCTCGCGCTATCCCAAGCGCATTTTGAACGTGCATCCCTCCCTTATCCCCTCCTTCTGCGGAGAGGGCTTCTTTGGACTTCGGGTGCACGAGGCGGCGCTTGCCTACGGCGTTAAGGTGACGGGTGCGACGGTGCATTACGTCAACGAGGTTGCCGACGGCGGCGAAATTATTTTGCAAAAGGCGGTTGCCATTGAAGAGGGAGACACCCCCGAGATTTTGCAGAAGCGCGTGATGGAAAAGGCCGAGTGGATTCTGCTTCCCGAGGCGGCCGAGCTTGTTTCCCGTAAAATTCGGGAAGAGGCCTGACGCCTTTTGACAGTATCTTTTTTACAGCATCTTTTGAAACGAAACGAAAAGGGCTTTCGCCCGTGAAGAAAGGAATCAAACAATGAACGTTTACGAAACCAAAACCATGGGCGAGCGCCTTGTCGGCAACGCCTACGCAGGCCGCGGCATCGTGCTTGGCAAGACCGAGGACGGAAAGCACGCCGCCATTGCCTATTTCATTATGGGCAGAAGCGAAAACAGCCGCAACCGCGTTTTCACGATGAAAAACGGCGCTCTCTTTACCGAGCCCTTTGACGTTTCCAAGGTCAAGGATCCCTCCTTGATTATTTACGCCGCTCTGCGCGTTTTTGAGAACAAGCTGATTGTCACCAACGGCGATCAGACTGACACCATTGACACCTTTATCAAGGCCGGCAAGAGCTTTTCTGCCGCCCTTGCAACCCGCGAGTTTGAGCCCGATGCGCCCAACTTTACCCCCCGTATCAGCGGTATGATTACCTTTGGTGAGGGCGATTTCACCTATGAAATGAGCATTTTGAAGAGCATTGACGAGGTAGGCTCCGACTGTGCGCGCTACACCTATGCATATCCTGCCAAGGCAGGCCTTGGCCACTTTATTCACACCTACGTGATGGATGGCAACCCCCTGCCCACCTTCCAGGGTGAGCCTGAGAGAGTATCCGTTCCTGATGATATGGAGGCCTTTGCAAAGGACATTTGGGAAAATCTCAACGAGGAGAACAAGATTTCCCTTTACGTGCGTTACGTTTCCTTGGAGGACGGAAGCTTCAAGGACATTTGCTACAACAAAAACGAGGCGTAAGCCCATCTGATATTCCGAAAAGGACGAAAAACAAAAGGAAAAAGCTATGAAGGAATTTGCTTTAAAATACGGATGTAACCCCAACCAGACCCCTGCGCGCATTTTTATGGAAAACGGCGAGGAGCTGCCCGTTGAAATTTTGTCGGGCCGCCCCGGCTTTATCAATTTTCTTGATGCCTTTAACGCATGGCAGCTCGTGAAGGAGCTGAAGGAGGCGCTCGGCCTTCCTGCCGCTACCTCCTTTAAGCACGTCAGCCCTACCTCTGCCGCCGTTGGCACCAAGCTTCCCGACACCTTGAAGAAGGCCTGCTTTGTAGACGACGTGGCAGGACTTGACGAGTCTCCCTTGGCTTGCGCATACGCCCGCGCAAGAGGCACGGACAGAATGTGCTCCTTCGGCGACTTTATTGCACTTTCCGACGTTTGCGACGTGACCACCGCCCGTCTTATCGAGCGCGAGGTTTCCGACGGTGTCATTGCCCCCGGATACGAGCCTGAGGCCTTGGCTATTCTCAAGACCAAGCGCAAGGGCAACTACAACATCATTCAGATTGACCCGGGTTACGTGCCTGCCGCTATCGAGCGCAAGCAGGTTTACGGTATCACCTTTGAGCAGGGAAGAAACGAGGTTAAGATCGACGAGTCCTGCCTGACCAATATGGCAACCGCCAACAAGGAGCTTCCCGAAAGTGCGAAGCGTGACCTTGTGGTTGCTCTTATCACCCTGAAATACACCCAGTCCAACTCCGTTTGCTATGCCGTTGACGGACAGGCTATCGGCGTTGGCGCGGGCCAGCAGTCGAGAATCCATTGCACGCGTCTGGCAGGCGGCAAGGCGGATACCTGGTTCCTGCGTCAGCACGAAAAGGTATTGAACCTGCCCTTCCTTCCCACGCTCGGCAGACCCGACAGAGACAACGTTATCGATGGCTACATCAACAAGAACGAGGAGGACGTTTGCGCCGAGGGCGTTTGGCAGAGATATTTCACCGAGCGTCCTGAGCCCCTGACGGCTGACGAGGCAAGAGCATATCTTGACTCCATTTCGGGCGTGGCCTTGGCCTCCGATGCCTTCTTCCCCTTCGGCGACAACATTGAGCGCGCCAAGAGAAGCGGCGTTTCCTACATTGCAGAGCCCGGCGGCTCTATCCGCGACTCTCAGGTTATCGAGGTTTGCGACAAGTACGGTATTGCCATGGCTATGACCGGCACGCGTCTGTTCCATCACTAATACCTGAAAATCAGATAAAAGGAGTTTCGCATGAAGCTTTTGGTTGTAGGCGGTGGCGGCAGAGAGCACGCCATCATCAAAAAATTAAAGGAAAACAAAGAGGTAGAGGTTATCTACGCCGCTCCCGGTAACGGAGGAATGGGCAAGGACGCCGTTTGCGTTCCTATCGGTGCCAAGGAGATTGATAAGCTGGTGGCCTTTGCCGTTGAAAAGAAGATTGATTACGCCGTGGTGGCACCCGATGATCCGCTGGTGCTTGGCGCGGTTGACGCCTTGGAGAATGTCGGCATTCCCTGCTTCGGCCCGCGCAAGAATGCCGCTATTATTGAGGGAAGCAAAATCTTCTCCAAGAATCTGATGAAGAAATACGGTATCCCCACCGCCGCGTACGAGGTGTTTGAGGATGCAGACGCGGCGCTTGCGTATCTTGATACCGCCGATGCGCCCATCGTTGTCAAGGCAGACGGACTGGCGCTCGGTAAGGGCGTTATCATTGCCGAAACGAGAGAGGAGGCCAAGGCCGCCGTTGTTTCGATGATGAAGGACGGTGCCTTCGGTCAGAGCGGAAGCCGCGTGGTGATTGAGGAGTTTTTGACCGGCCCTGAGGTTTCGGTGCTTTCGTTTACCGACGGCGAGCGCGTTGTTCCGATGATTTCCTCCATGGACCACAAGCGCGCCCTTGACAATGACGAGGGACTCAACACGGGCGGTATGGGAACGATTGCCCCCAACCCCTACTATACCGAGGCGATTGCCAAGGAATGTATGGAAACGATATTCCTTCCCACCATCCGCGCGATGAAGGCGGAGGGAAGAGAATTCCGCGGTTGCCTGTATTTTGGCCTGATGATCACCCCCAAGGGCCCCAAGGTTATCGAATACAACTGCCGCTTTGGAGACCCCGAAACGCAGGTTGTGCTTCCTTTGCTTGAAAGCGACCTTCTCACCGTGATGAAGGCCACCACCGAGGGACGTCTTTCCGAGGATATGGTGAAATTCAGCGAAAAGGCGGCCTGCTGTGTGGTTATGGCCTCCAAGGGATACCCCGAAAAGTACGAAACGGGCTTCCCCATCACGCTTCCCGAGGCGCTGGAGGACAGCGTTTATGTGGCAGGTGCCAAGGCGGCAGACGGACAGGTTCTGACCGCAGGCGGCCGTGTGCTTGGCGTTGTTGCCGTGGCAGACACGCCCAAGGCGGCAGTTGCCGAGGCTTATGCGAGAGTCAAGCGCGTGCATTTTGAAAATGCCTACTATCGAAACGATATTGGTGCGCGCGCCCTTGCCGCTTGGGAAAAGGCCCGCAAAGAATAAGAAAAGAGGACGGCTAAATGGTATATCGCATTTTTGTTGAAAAGAAAAAGGAAATGGCGAATGAGGCAAGAGGCCTGCTTTCCGATTTGCAGGGCCTGCTTGGCATCACCGCCTTGACGGATTTGCGCGTTTTAAACCGCTATGACGTGGAAAACGTTGACAAGGCGCTCTTTGATTACGCGCGCTTTACCGTGTTTGCAGAGCCCCAGTCGGACATCGTGACGGAGGCGCTTTCTGCTGACGGTGCCACCGTGTTTGCCGTGGAGTATCTGCCCGGTCAGTTTGACCAGAGAGCAGACTCGGCCGCGCAGTGTTTGCAAATCATTGCCAAGGGAGAGCGCCCCACCGTTCGCACCGCGAAGGTGTATGTCCTTTACGGCGCACTTTCGGACAAGGAAATTGCCGAAATCAAGAAATACGTTATCAACCCCGTGGAAGCCAGAGAGGCCTCCTTGGAAACGGTGGAAACCCTGCAGGTGAACTACGAGCTTCCCACCGAGGTTGCCGTGCTTAACGGCTTTATCTCGCTTTCTCGCGAGGCACTTGCCGATTTTGTTAAGAGCTACGGCTTGGCCATGGATTTGGACGATATTCTGTTCTGTCAGGCGTACTTCAAGGAGGAGGGAAGAGACCCCTCTTTGACGGAAATCCGTATGATTGACACCTATTGGTCTGACCACTGCCGTCACACCACCTTCTTGACGACGGTGGACGGTGCGGTGTTTGAGGACGCGCTTTTGCAGGAGGCCTTTGACGATTATCTCGAAACGAGAAGGGCTCTTGGCAGAACCAAGCCCATCAATTTGATGGACATCGGTACCTTGGCGGCCAAGTATCTGAAAAAGACGGGCAAGCTTGACAAGCTTGACGAATCCGAGGAAATCAATGCCTGCACCGTTAAAATCAAGGTCACGATTAACGGAGAGGAAGAGGATTGGCTCTTGCTCTTCAAGAACGAGACCCACAACCATCCCACCGAGATTGAGCCCTTCGGCGGCGCGGCCACCTGTATCGGCGGTGCCATCCGTGACCCGCTTTCCGGTCGCTCCTACGTATACGGCGCTATGCGCGTGACGGGTGCGGCTGACCCGACGAAGCCTGTTTCCGAGACGATGGAGGGCAAGCTGCCCCAGAGAAAGATTGTTTCGACGGCGGCCGCCGGTTATTCCTCCTACGGCAACCAGATTGGTCTTGCCACGGGCATTGTAGACGAGCTGTATCACGATGGCTATGCGGCCAAGAGAATGGAAATCGGCGCGGTAATTGCCGCGGCGCCTGCTAAAAACGTGCGCCGTGAGGTGCCCCTGCCCGATGACGTGATTATTCTGCTTGGCGGCAGAACGGGCCGCGACGGCTGCGGCGGTGCAACCGGCTCCTCCAAGTCGCACACCCTTTCCTCCTTGGAAAGCTGCGGCGCAGAGGTGCAGAAGGGTAATGCGCCCGAGGAAAGAAAGCTGCAGCGTCTGTTCCGTAACCCTGAGGCTTCCTTGATGATTAAGCGCTGCAACGACTTTGGTGCGGGCGGCGTTTCGGTTGCCATCGGCGAGCTTGCCGACGGACTTGACATCAATCTTGATGCCGTTCCCAAGAAATACGAGGGACTTGACGGCACCGAGCTTGCCATTTCCGAATCGCAGGAGAGAATGGCCGTTGTGGTTGCGCCCGAGGACGTAGAAGCCTTTATTCGTCTTGCCGACAGCGAGAACCTGGAGGCCACCGTGGTGGCGACCGTGAAGGCCGAGCCTCGCCTCCGTATGACCTGGAAGGGCAAGACCATCGTGGACATCAGCCGCGAATTTTTGAATTCCAACGGTGCTGAAAAGCACATTACCATTCATTGCGCGAAGGGCAAGGATTATGCCAAGAGCATTCCCTCCGATTTCACCGCAGGCTATACCGCCTTGGTGGAGGATCTCAACGTATGCTCCAAGCAGGGCCTTTCCGAGCGCTTCGACTCCACCGTTGGTGCAGGCACCGTTCTGATGCCCTTCGGCGGCAAGGAGCAGAAAACGCCCATTCAGGCAATGGTGCAAAAGATTTCCCTTGAAAACGGCTTTACCGACGATTGCTCCTTAATGGCTTGGGGCTACAACCCCTATTTGACCGAGGCCTCGCCTTACCACGGCGCTTATCTCGCCGTTGTGGAATCCGCCTCCAAGCTGGTTGCCACGGGTGCAAAATTTGAAGACGTGTATTTAACCTTCCAAGAGTATTTTGCCCGTCCCGGTAAGACGCCTTCCCGCTGGGGTCAGCCCTTGGCGGCGCTTCTCGGTGCCTTCCGCGCACAGAAGGAGCTTGGCATTGCCGCTATCGGCGGTAAGGACTCCATGAGTGGCACCTTTGAGAGCCTCGATGTGCCTCCGACTCTCGTTTCCTTCGCGGTAACGACCGAGAAAACCGAGAGCATCGTAACCCCCGAATTCAAGGCGGCCGGTCACAAGGCAGTACTGCTCCTTCCCGAATACGATGAAAACAAGCTTCCCGTGACCGAATCCCTGCTTGCGCTCTTTGACAAGGTCAACGGCTTAATGCGCGAGGGCAAGGTGTACGCCGCTTATACCCTCGGCTTTGGCGGTGCGGCAGAGGCTATCTACAAGATGGCCATCGGTAACGGCTTTGGCTTTGCCTTTGATGCGGACGTTTCGCTTGAAGAGCTGTTCGGCTACGGCTACGGCGGCTTTGTTCTTGAGGTTGACGCAGAGGCGGCCATCGGTAAGACCTTGGGTACTGTAACCGACAAGGCAACCCTGATTTACAAGAACGAAAGCCTCTCCCTCTCCTTCTTGGAGGGCAAGTACGAGGCCAAGCTTGAAGGCGTATATCCCACGCGCGTGAAGGGCGAAAAGGAAGCCCCTGCGGCTATTTCCTATACCGTTCGTCCCACTAAGGCGCCCGCTGTGGCTGTGAATGAGCCCCGCGTACTTATCCCTGTGTTCCCCGGTACCAACTGCGAGTACGAGTCGGCCAAGGCCGCAGAGCGCGCAGGGGCAAAGGCGGAAATCTTCGTTATCAACAACCTGACTGCTGACGGCATTGCCAGAAGCGTTGAATCCTTCGCCAAGCGTCTTGCCGAGGCGCAAATCGTCTTTATCCCCGGTGGATTCTCGGGTGGTGACGAGCCCGACGGCTCGGGTAAATTCATTACCGCCTTCTTCCGCAACGCCGCCGTTAAGGAGGCCACCATGGCGCTGCTTGAAAAGCGCGACGGCTTGATGCTCGGCATCTGTAACGGCTTCCAGGCCCTGATTAAGCTCGGCCTTGTTCCCTACGGCAAGATTATGGACACCGACGCCTCCTGCCCCACCCTGACCTTCAACACCATCGGTCGCCACCAGTCGAGAATCGTCAGAACGAGGGTTGCCTCCGTGGCATCTCCCTGGCTTTCGGGCTGCGAGGTCGGCGAGATTTATTCCGTGCCGATTTCTCACGGCGAGGGTCGCTTTATCGCAGAGGATGCGGTTTTGCGCGATTTGATTGCCAAGGGTCAGGTTGCCACCCAGTACGTTGATTTGGAGGGCAAGCCCACCTACGATATTCATTTCAATCCCAACGGCTCGATGGAGGCCATCGAAGGCATCTTCTCTCCTGACGGACGCGTGCTTGGCAAGATGGGTCACAGCGAGAGATACGAAACGGGTCTTTACCGCAACGTTGCGGGCGAATACGATATGAAGCTCTTTGCCTCTGCGGTGAAGTACTATCATATTTAAAAATGCACCTTGGCGGCAGAGCCTGCCGCCAAGGGATAACCCAAATGGCCGCGGAGCGGCAGAAGGAGAAACTATGGCATACCTTTCCGATATTGAAATTGCACAGGCTTGCGAAATGAAGCCCATTACCGAAATCGCCAAAACGGCCTCGGTGGATGAAAAATATTTGGAGCCCTATGGCAAATACAAGGCCAAAATCGACCTTTCTCTTTTGTCGGAGTCCAAAAAGGAGGACGGCAAGCTGATTCTGGTAACGGCCATCACCCCCACCCCTGCCGGCGAGGGTAAGACCACCACCACCATCGGTCTGGCAGACGGCCTTCGCCGCATTGGCAAGAACGTTACCGTTGCGCTTCGCGAGCCCTCTCTTGGCCCTGTCTTTGGCGTGAAGGGCGGTGCCGCAGGCGGCGGCTACGCACAGGTTGTTCCGATGGAGGACATCAACCTGCACTTTACCGGTGACTTCCACGCCATCGGTGCAGCCAACAACCTTTTGGCCGCGATGCTTGACAACCACATTCAGCAGGGCAACACCCTTGGCATTGACCCCCGCAAGATCACGTGGAAGCGCTGTGTCGATATGAACGACAGACAGCTTCGCTTCGTGGTGGACGGCTTGGGCGGTAAGGTGAACGGAACGCCCCGTGAGGACGGCTTCGACATCACCGTTGCCTCCGAGATTATGGCGGTGCTTTGTCTGGCAAGCTCGCTTTCCGATTTGAAGGAGCGCCTTGGCCGTATCATCGTTGGCTACACCTACGATGACAAGCCCGTAACGGCCGCCGATTTGAAGGCCGCAGGCGCGATGACCGCGCTTTTGAAGGATGCCCTGAAGCCCAATCTCGTACAGACGCTGGAGGGAACGCCCGCCTTCGTACACGGCGGCCCCTTCGCCAACATTGCTCACGGCTGTAACTCCGTTATCGCCACCAAGATGGCGCTCAAGATGGGCGACTACACCGTAACTGAGGCAGGCTTCGGCGCTGACCTTGGCGCTGAAAAGTTCTTGGACATCAAGTGCCGTATGGCAGGGCTCGTTCCCTCTGCGGTTGTCGTGGTTGCCACGGTGCGCGCACTCAAGATGCACGGCGGTGCCGCCAAGACTGACCTTGGCACCGAAAACCTTGCCGCTTTGGAGGCAGGTATTCCCAACCTTCTGCGCCACGTATCCAATATGAAGAACGTATACCGTCTGCCCTCTGTGGTAGCCGTAAACCGTTTCCCCACCGATACGGACGCGGAAATCGACTTTATCATTGCCAAGTGCAAGAAGCTCGGCGTTAACACCGTTCTTTCTACCGTTTGGGCAGAGGGCGGCCGCGGCGGCGAGGCGCTGGCGCGCGAGGTTGTTCGTCTTTGCGAGGAAGAGAAGGGTGACTTCTCCTTTGCCTATGCCGACGAGCTTTCCTTGGAGGAAAAGATTGAGGCGCTGACCAAGAGAGTGTACGGCGGCGTGGGTGTTACCTATATGCCTGCGGCCAAGGCACAGCTTGCCAAGCTGACCGAAATGGGCTTTGGCGCTTGCCCCGTTTGTATGGCAAAGACGCAGTACAGCTTCTCGGATGATCCCACCAAGCTCGGCGCACCCGAGGGCTTCACCGTGACGGTCAAGAACGTGAAGGTTTCTGCCGGTGCAGGCTTCGTGGTTGTTCTGACGGGCGATATTATGACCATGCCCGGTCTTCCCAAGGTTCCTGCCGCAGAGCGCATTGACGTGGACGAAAACGGCAAAATCTCGGGACTGTTCTGATATTGCAGAACCAAAAAACAAAAAACAACGAATCGTGAGGAAGAAGAGGGCCAATGTGCTCTCTTCTCGCCTCGCGGCTTAAAACGCTTTGTCCCTTCTTTTCAAGAAAGGCAAAGCATTTTTGGCGTTTAGAGTGCCCCTTTCGCCGCCGAAAAAGACCGCGAAAAAGCGGCTAAAAAACGAAAAAACCGCAAAAATATTCAAAAATAAGAATAAATATTCATAAAATATGCAAAGCGAGCCGAGCAAAAGCGGCAGAATGCACAAAAGAAAACGAGCGCTTGCCGTGGGTATTTGTGCAGGGCGTGGAAAAATAGAAAAAATGCGAAAAACAGTTGCATATAACGGCAAACTGATGTATAATAAATCTGTTCAAAACCTAACACAAAAAATGAATTTTTATGCAATTATGCAGGAGGAATTAAAAAATGGCAGACAAGCAGATTAAGAAAATCGTTTTGGCGTATTCGGGAGGACTTGACACCTCCATTATCATTCCGTGGTTGAAGGAAAACTACAACAACCCTGAAATCATTGCCGTTTCGGGTAACGTTGGTCAGGCAGACGAGCTTGAGGGCTTGGAGGAAAAGGCGCTCAAGACGGGTGCGTCCAAGCTGTACGTGGAGGATTTGACGGACGAATTCGTCAACGATATGATTATCCCCACCCTGCAGGCAGGCGCAAAGTATGAGGAGAATCTCTTGGGTACGGCCTTGGCCCGTCCTATCATCGGTAAGCGCTTGGCAGAGATTGCTATCGCTGAGGGTGCTGCTGCCATTTGCCACGGCTGCACG
>JBGVMO010000012.1:0-11959 GCA_045124835.1 Eubacteriales bacterium | reverse complement strand
TGACAAGCGGCGTGTGGTGGATTTGATGATCACCACCATAGCCGCCACAAGCGACAGCTTGAACATCACATGGAAAATCTGACTGGCGGCACCCCTCCCGTCAGATACCTACCCTGTGTAGTCCCTTGTAAACTGTACTTTGCATACAAAAAAGAAGCCTGTCATTCGACAGGCTTCTTTTTTCAGCTCTTACAGCTCGGCTTTCCGCGATGAATGGGGGCCGCGGGGGGATTGAATTCATTGACGGGAAAGGCCATACGCCGAAACATACGGCAGGGGTCCTCCTCGGTGTGAGCGGGAGGGCATTCCTTGTCGGGAACGGCATATTCCGTCGCAGAAATCAAGAACTGCCCGGGGCGCTCCAAGCGCACCACGGAGAACATACCAACGGAAACGAGCAGGCGGTTGCCCACCGTGGAAATCACGGAGGGAACGCCATCGGGAAACGCATCCGTAATGCAAGCAGGGAGCGCGTCTACATCAAGCTCCGTTTGTGCCATACAATCGCAAGGCACCTCGGGGCAGGCGACGCGAACGGTTAAGATGATAGGCGCAACCGTTTCGACAACGGCAATGGGCGTCTTCTCTTCTCCACTGCAAAGCACGGGAACGGGGCAAAAGGCGTCCTCACCCGAAGAACGAAATACGGTGGCACTTCCCTCACCGCCGTACAGAATCACGCTTTTCTCCAAAACAATCAAGCCGTAAAACTCCTGTGTGCGCCCTGCGGCAACGCAGGATTCAAGGCGCAGGCGGATATAGAAGCGGATGTTAATCTGATAGAAGCCGTTATTGAAGGGGACAGCACCCACACTGATGGATGTACCCAAAATAGTGGCATCGGTTGTGCGTACAACGGGAGAACGGTCAATCAGCTCCTGACCCTCCGACGTTAAATAAACGCCGACGTTTTCGTAGCAATCTCTATCACGGCAAGAGTCGAGAACTCGCATTGTATCAATGCAGACAGTTTCCCGATTGCCCGAGGCGCCATTGCCCTGGCCGCAGGAGCATCTGCTATCTGCCATGGTTCATTCCTTCCTTTCGCAAAGATTTGAGGATACAAGGCCTCAAAAAAAATATTATCGAGGCGTTGCCACCTCGATAATATCTTATGCAAACAAAGGAAATATGTTATTGTTCTCGCTTACATATAGTCGCGCAGGCTTGCACAATCCTCGGGATTGGCAGAAACCGTCATAATGCAGTTATAGCCCGCAGATGCCACCAGCTTATCAAGCTTCTTCACGAAAAGCTCGAAAGCTGCCAGGTCATCTTTGCAGATTTTGAGCGCGGAATCCACAAACAAATCGGTGATATCGTGGTCACTCGCGGTGATTCCGGCAATAAAGCCGTAAAGCGCCTCTGCGTCTTCGATCTTATAGCTACCGCAGTCAACCAAGCGAGCCTTATGCGTTACGTCATAATTCAGCTTGGAGCCACGCTCGATACAAATAACGGAGCCCTTGCTTTCAGCCGCAGCCTTGTTGACCATTTCAATCAAGGTTTTGGTTTTTCCGGTTCCTTTTACGCCGACAATTAATTTTAACATAGTGTATCCTCCTCGTGAATTTTGATTTCCACCTATATAATACACTATTTTTTTGGAAATTTCAAGTACTTTTGCACAAAAAAATCAATTTTTTTTCAATCTTTTTGTTAATTTTTCTTTTTCTGCCTCATATCCGGGCTTTCCAAGCAGGGCAAACATATTCTTTTTGTAGGATTCTACGCCCGGCTGATTGAAGGGATTAACGCCAAGAAGATAGCCCGAAACCGCACAGGCAAGCTCAAAGAAATAGATGAGATAGCCAAGCGAGGTCTCGTTTCTTGCCTCAAGCTCCAAAAGAAGATTGGGCACGCCGCCGTCCTGATGAGCAAGAAGGGTTCCCTTCATAGCCTGCTCGTTCACGTAGTCCAGCTCAAGACCCGTCAAGAAATTCAAGCCGTCCACGTTTTCGGCATCGTTGGGAATTTTGAAGCTTGCGCCCGACTCGCCAACGGAAAGAACGGTTTCAAACAAAACAGGGCTTCCGTCCTGCACGAACTGACCAAGAGAATGAAGGTCGGTCGAGAAGATAACGGAGCCGGGCAAAAGGCCCTTCTTATCCTTGCCTTCACTTTCACCGTACAGCTGCTTCCACCACTCGTTCATCATCTGCATATAGGGCTCGTAGCTGACGAGCATTTCAACAGCCTTGCCGCTACGGTAGAAGAGGTTACGATATGCAACGTAACGCAATGCGGCGTTTCCTGCAAAATCCTTGTTAAGAAGCTCTGCGCGCGCAGAAGCCGCGCCTGCCATCAAAGCGGAAATATCAATGCCCGCCACAGCGATGGGCAAAAGGCCGACAGCGGTCAAAACGGAAAATCTGCCGCCAACGTCATCGGGCACAACAAAGGTTTCGTAGCCGCGCTCGGTCGAAAACTGCTTCAGGGTTCCCTTTGCCTTATCGGTGGTGACAAAGATGCGCTCTCTTGCGCCCTCTTTTCCGTACTTCTCCTCCAAGAAGCTGCGGAAGGCACGGAAGGCAACGGCAGGCTCCGTGGTGGTGCCCGACTTGCTGATGACGTTTACGCAAACGTCCTTACCCTCGCAAAGCGCAAAAACCTCGGCAAGAGAAGCGGCGCTGATGGTATTACCTGCAAAATAGATATCGGGGGTGTCCTTCTTCAGATTGTTGTAAAGAGGAGAGCGCAAAAACTCGATAACGGCACGGGCGCCAAGATACGATCCGCCAATACCGATAACCACCAAAACGTCACAGCTTTTTTTGATCTTTTCAGCCGCGACAAGAATTCTGTCAAATTCTTCCCTGTCGTACGCAACGGGCAAATCCACCCAACCGAGAAAATCGCTACCTGCGCCCTCCTTGCCTGCCAAAACGTCATACGCAGACAAAACCTCGGGCTCTATGCTTTTCAGTTCCTCCTCCGTGACGAAGGGTCTTGCAAAAGACTCGTTCAACTTTAAAATTCCCATATTTTTTCATTCCTCCAGAGTATAAAATACAAGAGATATTATACTGTTAATGATGCAAAAAAGCAAGAGATTTTATGAAAAAATATGAAATATTATTAAATTTATCAAAATTTGCCTCCATCAGCAAAGAAATGCTGACAGCAAGCGCATAATCACGTGAAAAAACGAGATTTTTTCACTGCTCACCGCGGCCAGAATTTTACTTTCGGCAACAATCTCTCCGTCAACCGAATAGGTGATTTTTCCAACCGCCTCGCCCTTGGCAACGGGCGCCTTTATCGATGCAGGCAGAACGTACTCCGCCTTGACTGCGGCAAGCTTTTCCTTGGGCAAAACGAAGGCGATTCCTTCGGCGAAAAGCGGCAGGGCTCTTTCCCTTCCGCCCTCAACACAAATGGGGGAAAGCTCTTGTGCCTCCTTTTTATACAGGCCAAAGTTGGCAAAGCCGTAGTCAAGCAGCTTCTTTGCCTCCTCGTTGCGAATATCGCGGCTTTCTGCGCCCATAATAACGGCAATCAGGGTAACGCCGTCTCGCGTTGCAGTGGCACTGATACAAAAGCCCGCCTTTGCGGTGGACCCCGTTTTCAAGCCCGTCGCGCCCTTGTAAAAGCGCACGAGACGATTGGTATTCGTCAGCGTGAACTCGCCGTTTCTGATGGTATCCATCCAGGTTGAGCTGTATTTCAATATTTCGGGATAGACAATCAAGGCGCGCGACATAAGGGCGATATCCTTGGCGCTGAGAAGGTGATTTTCCGTGGTATCGTCAAGCCCGTTGGTGTTTTCAAAATGCGCCGTTTCCATACCAAGCTCCTTGGCTCTTTGGTTCATTTTGGCAACGAAGGCCTCCTCGCTTCCCGAAATAAACTCAGCCAAGGCCAAGGCCGCATCGTTTGCCGACGCGATAACGACGCTTTTCACCAAATCCTCCACCGACATTTGCTCACCTGCCTCAAGGTACACCTGAGAACCGCCCATAGAGGCGGCAAGCTCGCTGACGGTAACGATGCTATCCCAAGCAATTTTCCCCTCCGTGATGGCCTCCATAACCAGAAGCAAGGTCATCACCTTGGTGACAGAGGCCGGAGGAAGCGCCGCATTTTCATTCTGCGCGAAAAGAACCGTTCCCGTTTCCGCCTCCATCAAGACGGCCGAGAGGGCGGCAACGTCAAAGGCTTTTTCTGCCGTTTCTCCGCTTTCCTCCAAGGCGAAGGCAGGAAGCGCAAGGCCACCGAGAAGCAAAAGAACTGCCAGACAAAAGGACAAAAACCGTTTTTTCATTATGCTGATTCCCTTTCTCTTTCCCTTTTCCTTGGCACAAGGCAAAAGGATGGAAGTTTTTTTACAATATATGGCACTTCTCCTTATAATATGAATTCCCGCGTGTTGCCAAAAGGATTGGCTTAGCCAAAAGGCGCGGCAGAAGAGCAAAAGCCCCGTTTCGCTAATGCGAAACGGGGCTTTCATTAGTTTTACATCAATTCATAGGACCGCGGCCCTCAAAGGCACGGTGGAGCGTCACCTCATCGGTATACTCAAGGTCGCTTCCCACAGGCAAGCCGTACGCCAAGCGCGAAAGCTTAACGCCAAAGGGCTTTAAAATACGCGCAAGGTACGAAGCGGTTGCCTCGCCCTCAACGGTGGGGTTGGTGGCAATCAGAATTTCCTTTACAGTATCGTCCTCCAAGCGAGAAAACAGCTCCTTGATATGCAGCTGCTCGGGAGAAATCCCGTTCATCGGCGACAAAACACCGCCAAGCACGTGATATACACCGCGATACTCGCGCACACGCTCAAAGGCCAAAACGTCCTTCGGCGTTTCCACCACGCAAATCATACTCTCATCTCTGTCTGCATCCGCACAGATGGGGCAAAGCCCGTCAAGCGATAAATTACAGCAAACAGGGCAGGTATGTATATTGGTTTTGGATTCTAAAATGGCCTCGGCAAACTGCGCGGCGTCCTCCTCGCTCATATTCAGCACAGCAAAGGCAAGGCGCGCGGCCGTTTTGCCTCCAATGCCCGGAAGCTTACGGAAGGACTCGATAAGCCGACTAAGCGGCAAGACGTACTCCGCCATAATCAGAACATCCCCGGCAGATTAAACTGCCCCATCTGGCTCGAAAACTTGGACATTTCCTCCTCGGCGGTCGTATCGACCTTGCGAATGGCCTCGTTGACAGCGGCAAGCACGATATCCGAAAGCGTTTCAACGTCCTCAGGGTCCACGATATCGGGATCAATGCTAAGACCGAGAAGCTCTCTTTTGCCGTTGATTTTTACAGTTACAACGCCACCGCCTGCGGAAACCTCGTACTCTCTCGTTTCAAGCTCTGCCTGTGCGGCGGCCATATCCTCCTGCAGCTTCTGTGCCTGACGGAGCATTCCCGCCATTCCTGCGGCACCGCCGCCCTGATTGGGGATTCTTACCTTCATAAAACTAACCTTCCTTTATTTCTTATTCTTCATCGTCCACGATTTGCCAATCCTCCAAGGGCCGCGCGCCCGCCCCCTTAGGAAGCGTGGCAACGGTAAACGGCTCGGAGAGGATATTACGCCCCACCTTTTCGGAAATGGCGGCCTTGATGGCCAAAAGCGTGTCCTCTTGTGTCAGTATATTTTTAACAAAATCATCAACAACCTGCATTAAAAAGCCCTTTTCCTCGCTGTAAAGAAGCTTTACCTTGGAGAGAAAGCCCGCTAAGGAGCGCTTTTGCATCGAGAGGGTCTCCACAATCTCGCGCCAAGCGGGTAAGGGGCGGTATGCGGCGCCATCCGCTTCCCTCTTCTCAGGCTTCGCTACTACCTTCACCTCCGGTCTTACCTTGGGTGCCTCGGGCTCGCGCTCCCTCTCTTCAGAAGAGGAAGATGCCTTTTGGGGAGCCTCTGCCTTGCTTTCGCCCTGCGACTGCGGTGCCGCGGCCGCCTGAGCGGCAATGGGCGCGCCGAGCTTCAAGCGAGAAATTTCCTCCTCCAGCTTGCCAATGCGCGCTAAAAGTGCCGCAGAATCAAGCGAAAGACGAGAATCGCACATACGCGTCAAGGCAAGCTCTGCCGTGCTACGCTTGGCAACGCCGCCTCTTTGCATCGTTAACAGCGCTTCCTCCAAAAGCTTGCTTTGGTAAGCAAGGGCTTCCAGCGTAAAGAGGGCGGCAACCTCCTTCAAGGCGGCCTCCTCCGCATCCGTTAAATCCAGATAAGCCGCGGCATCCTTGGCGGTTTTCACCACCATCATATCACGGTAGGCCTCTATCAGCTCGGTGAAGAACACCGAGAGATCCTTGGATTTATTCACAACGTCCGCCACCGTGGCATAGATAGACTCATAATCCCTTTGTGCGATGGCACGAACGACCGAAAGGGTTTCCTCCCTTTTGCCCGCACCGAGCATTTCACTGACGGTTTCTGCGGTGACGGCAGAAGCGCTTCCCGCGCAAAGCTCAAAAAGGCTGATTGCGTCACGCATACCGCCCTGCGCCAAGCGAGAGATAAAGAGGGCGGCATCCTCCTCCAGCGTGATGCCCTCGGCCTTGGCGATATCCATAAGCCTGCCCGACAGCTCTGCCGTTGCGATGCGACGAAAATCGTATCTCTGGCAACGGGAGATAATGGTTGCGGGAAGCTTTTGCATCTCGGTGGTTGCTAAAATAAAGATAACGTGCGAGGGCGGCTCCTCCAGCGTCTTTAACAACGCGTTAAAGGCCGAAGCGGAAAGCATATGCACCTCATCGATGATATAAACGCGGTAACGCAAGGCGGCAGGGGCAAACAGCACCTCTTCCCTGATATCACGGACGTTTTCAACGCCGTTGTTACTGGCCCCGTCCATTTCCGTAACGTCCGTTGCTCTGCCCTCGGCAATAGAGAGACAGGCTGGGCACTTGTGACAGGGGTTGCCGTTAACGGGATTTTCACAGTTTACTGCCTTTGCAAGAATTTTGGCACAGGAGGTTTTACCCGTTCCGCGCGATCCGCAGAACAAATACGCGTGCGAAAAGCGATTGTTCGCCACCTGATACTGCAAAACATCAGTTATATGGCGCTGGCCAACCACGGAATCAAAATCCTGCGGTCTCCATTTGCGATATAGCGCCTTATGCATCTCCCTCACCCCCTGCTTTGAATATATTTCGGTCTATAAAACAAACTTCCATCAAAGGAAAAGATCATACACCCCAAATTCGACACAGACCTACACGCGTTAACCGCACACTCTGCTCCGAACAGGCACCCCTGTGGCACATGGAAAGCTCCGCTTAATGCTGCTTAGTTCCCTACCTGACATGGTTCACGGTTCCCCATTGCACAAGACCCATTCTTCAACACAGAGGAATGCGGCGCAGACCGCACAAGCATGCGCCTCTTAAGGAGAATTCGGCCCCGCTACAGCGGATTTCGGGTACAAGGCTCCGCTACTGCCCCGCTTAGTATGACCTTTTCCATTGATGGAAGCGGCTTTTCTTCAGCCTTTATTATTGTAACAGATATTTCACCTTTTTGCAAGTGTTTTATAAAACTTTTTTACACACTTCTCAGATAACGAGGCCGCCGTTGACGCCAAGCACCTGCCCCGTCACGTAGGACGCCCCCTCGCTTGCCAAAAACAAAACGGCTGCGGCAACGTCCGAAGCACTTCCCATTCGGCCAAGCGGTATTTCCGAGGTCATCGCCACCTTGTCCTCCATGGAAAGATGGGCATTCATTTCCGTGTCAATCAACCCGGGAGAAACGGCGTTCACCGTGATACCCGATGGGCCGACCTCCTTGGCCAAGGCCTTGGTAAAGCCAATAAGCCCCGCCTTCGTAACGGAATAATGCACCTCCATCGAAGCGCCGACCTCGCCCCACATGGAAGTAATATTGATTATTCTGCCGTTTTTTCGGCGAATCATACCGCGAAGCACCGCGCTTGCATAAAAAAGCGCACCGTCAAGGTTCACAGCGCAAAGCCTGCGCCATTCCTCCTCACTCACCTCGTCAAATAGCTTCACAAGAGACAAAGCGGCGTTATTCACCAAAACAGAAACGAAGCCGTATGCCTCCTCTGCCTCTCTGACTGCTGCCTCTATCTCATATTTCGAGGCTGAATCCGCACAAATAGCAAGCGCGCCCGTTTCCCTCGAAAGAAGGGCAGCCGCCTCCTTTGCGCTTTTATAAGTAAAGGCGACGTTATAGCCCGCGCCTCGAAATGCGCGAACGATTTCACTTCCAATGCCGCGCGAACCGCCGTTTACCAGAACACAGCCGCGCTTTTCGTTTTCTGCCATAAAAATCTCCCATCTGCCGCATAAGCAGTCTTTTCCCTTTTATTATATGTTTTTTCTATGAAAAAGTCAATCGTCTCTCACAAACATCTTGCATTTTTTGCGTATTTGCGTTACAATGGTTAGGGTCATCGGGGAAAATCCCATAGACCCCTTAAAAACGCGCTTGAAAGGTTTTACCATGCTACTTGCCGTCAGCCCCTCTGCCAAGGCCTTACGCACCTTGAAAAAGGCTCTTTTTTCTCATCACTGTTTTGCGCTTTACGCTTTTTCGGACAAGCTTCTTGAAACTGCCGCCCTCTTTCCGCCCAAGGCGCTTCTTTTGCTTTACTGCACACTTGACGAGGAAATGTGCCGAAGCCTTTCCGCCTTTAAAAAACAATATCCGAGGGCAGAGGTGATTTGGGTGGGCAAGGAGCCCTTAAAGAAGCGCTCTACTTTACTTGACTCCGTTTTCATTTATCCCGCGCGGCTTTCCTATAAGACGCTTCTTACCAAGCTCTTTTCCCTGAATCCTGCGCGCCCTGACGGCTCTCTTTTAACCAAGGGGCTTTATCTTTCCCCGCGCGAGAAGCTCGCCGCTGTTTACGGCCGCCCCGTTTCCTTTTCTCTTTCGCACGTTTCCGTTTTGCGCCTGCTCTCCGAGGCTTCGCCGCGCCACCTCTCTGCCGAGGAAATCGCCCGTCTCTCCTCCTTTCCCGACGAGCCGCTGACCGCCGCCTCCATCGTCTCCCGTATATCCAGACTCAACAGCTGTGTCAAGCTTGCTTATGCGCTTCCGCGCCGTCTGGTGCAAAAAGACGAGACGGGCTATTTTATTGCTCCCTGAATAGAAACAAGCCGCCCTTGCATATGGTATGTAAGGGCGTTTTTTTGCGCCTTGAAAGGAGCTTTCGTATGTTCTGGCAATTACTTGCGGCAATTTTCACCCATTTTTCCTGTATCATTTTAGGAATAGAAAGCGGCGGTTGCTTTCCTCCGCCCCTGAACGCCGCCGAGGAAAGAGCGCTTTTTGCGCAAAAGAAGCAGGGAGACGCCGTGGCAAGAAGCAAGCTGATTGAGCATAATTTGCGCTTGGTTGCACACATGGTGAAGAAATATTACGCCTCGTATCCGATGCAGGACGATTTGGTTTCCATCGGCTCCTTGGGGCTTATCAAGGCAGTTGATACCTTTGATGCAGAAAAGGGCGCGCGATTTGCCACCTACGCCGCCAAATGCATTCAAAATGAAATTCTGATGTTTTTTCGCTCTCAAAAAAAGCTTTCCTTGGAGGTTTCCATCAACGAGACCATCGACCTTGACAGCGATGGCAATCCCCTGACGTACGGCGACATCGTTTATACGGAAGACAACGCCTTAGAGGAGCTTGATTTGCGCATACATACAGAAAAGGCCCTTTCGGCCGTCAAGGAGGTGCTTGACGAGCGCGAGCGGCAGATTATCGTCTTGCGCTACGGGCTTGGCGCATTGCCGCCGAAAACGCAACGCGAGGTGGCCGCTATGCTTCACATTTCGCGCTCCTACGTCAGCCGTATCGAAAAAAAGGCGCTTTTGCGGCTTCGCCGCACCTTTAAGGACTCCGTTCCCGATTTTGAAAATTAATTTTAAAACATAAAAAACGAAATTACGGGCAAACTAACCACAAACGGAGTTTTCCGTACTTTCGAAAGGAGAAAAAAGGCCTTGATGATTTTGGATAGAATTGCGCTTGCTTTAACCATTATCGGCGCATTGAACTGGGGCTCTATTGGACTGTTTGCCTTTGATATCGTGGCTTGGATTGGCGGCGGACAGCTTGCGCTGTTCAGCCGTATCGTGTATACGCTCGTTGCCTTGGCGGGCATCTGGTGCATCTCGATTTTGTTCCGCCCCTCCGACGAGCCCTTAGTTCACAGAGACTAATCGGCCCATTCATACGGCATTTCCCTATAAAACCGCGGACTGTCTTTAAAAGGCAGTCCGTTTTTCTTTTCCTCGCCTTTTTCGACAGGTGACGCGCCACAAAAAGCCTCATATACTGAAATTGGATAAAAACCCACGCTTTCCATAATTTGTATGATTAAAAACCGAGAAAACGAGGCAAGAATAATCATGAAAGCAGACAAAGAAAGGAAATACTCTCAAAGAAAAGGAGTTGCACCGATGAACATAAAAAGAGGAGATATTTATTACGCCGATTTAAGCCCCGTCGTTGGAAGCGAGCAGGGTGGGATTCGCCCTGTTTTAATCGTGCAAAACGACATTGGCAACCGATACAGCCCCACCGTTATCGCCGCCGCCATTACGAGCCGCATGGGCAAAACCAAGCTTCCGACGCATATTGATATATACGCAGACGAGGTTGGACTTGCCAAGGACTCGGTGGTTTTGCTTGAGCAAATCCGAACCCTTGACAAGCGCCGCCTGCGCGAAAAAATGGGGCATCGTGACAGCACCGCTATGGAGCGCGTTAACGGGGCCATTTCCGTTAGCTTCGGTCTCGTTCCCGAGGACGAGAGAAACGCCCGCGTATACACAGGGCACGGGGGCGCTCTCTGAAAGGCTCCCCCGCAATTTTTACAGAGTCGTAACAAAATCGCCAACCTTTCTTCCCTTTCTTATGCTATACTTCACGTAAAGGCAGAAAGAAAGGGTATGGTATTGACAATGAGGTGGACGGAAGCCTATGTGACGGACTCGCATGACCTTGATTTTAACAGCGTTGTGCGCGTTTCCGCGCTGATGCATTACGTGCAGGAGAGTGCAAACGCCCAGCACCGAGGCCTTGGCCCCACACTTGAGGAAATTCGCGAAAGAGGCTTTGCCTTTTTGGTCAGTCGTTTTTCCCTTTCGGTTGCGCGCCCCATTCTGCCCTACGAAAAGCTTTCTGTTGAGACCTTCACAGTAGAAAGCCGCGGCTATTCCTTTAACCGTATTGCGCGCATTTTAATTGACGGTACCCCCGTTGCCGAGGCACATTCGGTCTGGGCGATGGTGGACATCAACACGCGGCGCCCCGTTCGCGTTTCCGATTCGGGCTGCTTCTTTGCACCGGAGGAATACCCTCTGCCGCCAAACGAACGCCTCATCTTTCCGCAAGAGGCCGCCTTTGATGCGCCCGTTTTACACCGCGTCAGCTACGGAGAGTGCGATTTGAATATGCATATGAACAACACAAGATATGCGGATATGCTCTTGGATTTACTCCCGATGGAAAACAAATTCGTTTCCTCCTTCCACATTCATTATCTGAACGAGGCAAAATATAAGGACACCCTTTCTCTTCTGCATATGAAGCAGGGAGAAAAGGATACCTTCCGCACCCTTTGCTCTGACGGCAAGGTCAACGTGGAGGCCTCCGTTACCCTTTCCTCCATTTAAAAGCGCGAAAAAAGCGCCGCTTTTTCGGCTTCAGAGCGGGTTCGATTTAGGTTGCGCTTGGCTATGAATTTGCTACGCAAATGTTATGGTATGATTGCCCATCAAACCTTAAACTTGGCGAAGCCAATCATAACTATGCGAAGCATATCATCACTCATAACTTGCCTAAAGTTCACTGCGTGAACTTTTGCAATCATAGTTTTAGCGTGTTCTCCGTTAAGGATAACACGCTAAGGCACAGCGTGCCTTTTTCTTTTTTCTTCCGCTTCCTTCTATTCTCTTTTTATTCTCTTCTTCATATACTGTATTATCATGACGAACAAGAGAGAGAGGAACTGAAAATGAACAG
>JBGVMO010000011.1:0-3860 GCA_045124835.1 Eubacteriales bacterium | reverse complement strand
GCAACGCGCTTGCCGAAGGCGCGCAGCTGAAAGCGGGAGGAGGAAAGCTCGGGGATATAGCGGCGGCGGCCGAAGAGCGTGTCGGTATAGCCCTTGCCCTCGGCGTCCGTCACCAAGCTCTCAAGATAGGCGTGAATGGCGGGGTAACGGGCAAAATAGCGCTCCATATATTCCTTTGCGGCGGCAACGCCCACACCAATGTCGCCTGCGAGCGAATAAGCGCCGATGCCGTAAACGATGCCGAAATTGACGGCCTTGGCCTGCTTGCGCTCCTCATCGGTCACATCGGCCTCGCTTACGTGGAAAACGGCGGCGGCAGTCTGCCTGTGGATGTCCTCGCCGCACGCAAAGGCGCGAATCATCGCCTCGTCGCCCGAAAAAGCGGCAAGAAGCCGAAGCTCTATCTGCGAGTAGTCGGCGTCAACCAATACGTAGTCCTTGCCCTTGGTGATAAAGCAACGGCGCATTTCGCGGCCAAGCGGCGTGCGAATGGGGATGTTTTGAAGATTCGGCTCGGCCGAGGAAAGACGGCCTGTGGCCGTCAGCGCCTGCTTGAAATCGGTATGAATGCGGCCGCTTTCATCCGCAACCTTGCAAAGACCGACAGCATACGTGGAATAGAGCTTCGTCAGCTGACGGTAGGTCAGAATTTCCTCAATAATGGGGTGCGCGTAACGCAAAGAAGCAAGCGTGTCGGCGTCGGTGGAGTAGCCGTTTTGCGTCTTTTTGATGCCTTTAGTGGAAAGACCGAGGCGGGTGAAAAGCACCTCGGAGAGCTGCTTGGGAGAGTTGATATTGAAGTCAACACCGGCCATTGCCACGATGTTTTCGGCATACAGCACCGAGCGGTCAAAAAGCTCCTTACCAAAGGCGGTCATCGCCTCGGTGTCCAAACGGAAGCCCGTTCTTTCCATACGGAAGAGAATGGGGGCAAGGGGAAGCTCAATATCCTCTAACAGAGAAAGTGCGCCAAGCTCTTCGATACGCTTGCGAAGCACTCCCTCCAACGCATAGAGTGCCTTGACGGCAAAGTCGGCGGAAACGCCCTCCTCCTCGGCCAAGGTCTCAAGCGGCTTTTTGCCGTTTTCCGAGCGCAGAACGTAGGCGTAAAGATTGACGTCCTTGGGAATAAGGGCGGGGTCAACCGAGATACCGCCGTCGGCAAGCGTGTGCAACAGGCGCTTACCGTCAAAGCAGATAATCTCGTTTTCGGCGCAAAAGAGGGGAGCAAGCGGAGCAAGCGCGCCCTCGTAGGAGAAAAGCGCCTCTCCGTTATAAAAGAAGAGGCCGTTTTCCTCTAAGGTCACGGCAAATCTTTTGCCGAGCGAGGCAAGAAGCGTTTCAGCGCAAACGGCCGTGACCGCCTGCTTTTTCGGTGCCTCTTCCGCTGTCTCTACCTCTTTGCAGCCGCCACAGCCCTCGCTGCAGGGCGTTTGTGCGGCAGGATTGCTTGCCATCTGGGTGATGCGGCGGTGAAGCTGCATAAGCTCAAGGTCAATGCATTTTTCGCAAAGCGCCTCGGTGTTGGCGCCCGAATAGGCAAGGTCGCTAAGAGAAAGGCCCAAGGGCACCTCGCGGTAAATGCGGGCAAGCCACTGAGAATCGTAGGCGTCGCTTTTATAGGTCTTCAGCTTCTCACGCACACCCTTGGCGATAGAGGGATCTTCAATGCTTTCGTACAGCTTGTCTAACGAGCCGAAGGCAGAAATCAGCTTGACGGCCGTTTTCTCGCCAACCCCCGCAACGCCGGGGATTCTGTCGGAGGAGTCGCCCATTAAGGCCTTTAAGTCCACGAATTGCGCGGGCTCGATGCCGTATTTGGCAAAGAAGGCGTCGCGGTCGAAGGTAAGCGTGTCGCCCGTTTGGGCGAGCAAAACGGAAACGCGGGGAGAAATCAGCTGAAGCAGGTCTCGGTCACCCGAAAGCACGAACGTTTCAACGTCCTCGGCTTGCTCGCCAAGGGTGGCGAGCGTGCCTAAGATATCGTCGGCCTCGTAGCCCTCCATTTCCAAGGTGTGAAAGCCGAGAAGGCGCAGGCATTCCTTGGCGTCGGCAAACTGCGCCAAAAGCTCCGGCGGCGTTTCGTGCCGCCCCTCCTTATAATAGGAGAAGCGCTTTTTGCGGAAATTGGGCGCCTTAAGGTCAAAGGCAACGGCGGCAAAATCGGGCTTACAGGCCTCTAAATGCCGCAAAACGATGTTCATCATGCCGTAAACGGCGTTCGTGGGTCTGCCGTCCTTGGTGGAAAGGGGGCGAATACCGTAAAAGGCGCGGTTGATGATGCTGTTTCCGTCAATTATCAGAAGTCTTTTCATAAAAACGGCTAAATCCTTTCGGAAGGCTTAAAGAGAGGAGGGATTCTCCTCTGTTATAGGGGCTTTGCGGAGCGCAGGGGTTAGCGGCGCTTTCTGTCAAAATCGATGGTGGCTTCCGCAGAGGTATCGTACATAGGGTTTTCGGGCTTAAAGCCGGGGGCCTTGTCCTCCTCGGTCAAAACGGCCTTTTCGTGCGCTTCTGCATTCGGTTGGCTCTGGGAGAGGGTTACAAAGAGGCGGGACAGCACGTAAAGGAAGAGGGCCAGCACCAAGAAGTCGTGCATAAAGGAGCCGACGAGCGCTGTCTTTTTAGCGGCAAAGTAGATGAGGCCGGGAATGGAGTCTGCCGCGGAAAACACGAGCGCTGCCATTGCACAGAAGAGGTAAAGCCCTGCACCGCGCTTTCCAAGGCGCAGGCGCGTTTCTGCCATAAAGAAGAGAAGAAGAGCAAGGAAGGTTACTTGGTCAAACACCTTGATGGGACTGTTGAGGGTAAAGGCGGTATTGAAGTAAGCAAGCATGGCGTAAAAGATGCAAAAGAGAAGGGCCGCCATTCCTGCGCCAACGGTCAGGGTGAGGTTAGAGAGGCTGAGCGCCACGGTTGCCATGTAAGCAATGAGACCCAAGGAGGAAACGACGGTCAGAATGAAAAGAACGGTTTCGGCCGTGGATTCGGTCTTGCCGACAAGAGCAAAAAGGGTGTCAAGCAGCCAAGCGAATGCCGCAATTGCCACAAAGGCGGAGGCGAGCACGGAAAAAGGTGTGCTTTCCAGCGACACGCGCGGCGTATGCTCTCTTGTCATAATGACGAAGAAAAGAAAAACGATAACGGCGAGAACGGCAAAAAGGGCGAAGCCGTAATCCGCGAAAAAGCCCGCCTTGAAGTGCCCAAGCACCGCATCGTAGGCCGAGAGCGCCAAAACGGTGCGCACCACCGTGAGCAAAAGCGCAAAGAGAAGAACGCCCAAAAGGGCAAAGAGGTGAAGCTTTTTAACGGAGAATTTCATACGGATGACCGTCCTTTCAGGATTTTTTGACAGAGAATGAATTTCAAAAGGGGGAGAAGCGGCGCGGAAAAAAGCAAAAAACGGAGGGGTTTCCTTCCATTTTATTATATATAATATACGCGCGCGAGGGCGAAAGCTCAAACGCGAGCGTCTCTCCCTTGGCAAGTGGCCGAGGGAGAAAAAGAGATGGTCTTGTCTGTGGAACAAGACCGAAGGGCTTCTTGGCTTTATTGTAGCGCAAATATATTAATAAAATGTAACCCTTTTGGGCTTTCGTGGAATATTGTGAAAATTGCACAAAAAGATTCCAAAAAAATATGAAAAATTTTCTATCCAATTTGAAAAAAAGGGTTGCAATTTTGACAAAAATGCTTTATAATAGTAGGGCTTGATATGCGATGAAGCGGGAGGTTGCCGTGAAAACGGGTAATTTCCGTGGAGTATGTCCGAAAAACGGGCGAAGCAAGACGCACACTTGTTGCCGGGTAAGGCCGAAACGGCTTGAAAAATCCCGGATTTTAACAGGACCGTTCGGAAA
>JBGVMO010000010.1:0-19781 GCA_045124835.1 Eubacteriales bacterium | reverse complement strand
GCAGAGGCGCACAACGTGCCCTTGAAGATTAACCGCGAAACCAACTACTCCAAGGATAAGAATATGTGGCACCTTTCCCACGAGGGCTTGGATTTGGAGGATGCAGGCAACGAGCCTCTGTACGAGAAGGAAGGCTTCTTGGAGATGGGCGTTTCTCCCTTGCAGGCGCCCGACACCCCCACCTACGTAACGCTTGATTTTGAAGCGGGTGTTCCCGTTGCGCTTGACGGTGTTGCTATGAGCGCAAAGGACATCATTTTGAAGCTCAACGAGATTGGCGGCGCCAACGGCATCGGCCTTCTTGACATCGTGGAGAACCGCCTTGTCGGTATGAAGTGCCGTGGCGTATATGAAACTCCCGGCGGAGCGATTCTCTATTTCGCACACAACTATCTTGAAACTCTCTGCCTTGATAAGATGACCAAGCACAAGAAGGAAGAGCTGGCAATCACCTTCGCGGATTTGCTTTACAACGGCCAGTGGTACACCCCCTTGCGCGAGGCACTTTCCGCCTTCGTTTCCAAGACGCAGGAGCACGTAACGGGTAAGGTCAGAATCAAGCTCTACAAGGGCAATATGATTAAGGCAGGCGCTTGGAGCGATTGGTCTCTCTATTCCGAGGAGATTGCAACCTTCGGCGAGGATCACGTGTATGACCAGAAGGACAGCAAGGGCTTCATTAACCTGTGGGGTCTGCCCATTTCCGTGCAGGCACAGGTTATGGCTAAGAACCAGAAGAAATAATCAAAGCAAGCAAAACAGGCCAAACGGCAAAGATAAGTAAAACAATCAAAACAGCAAAAGCAATCAAAACAGCAAAAACAACGAACGGTAAGGATTACGGCTATGGAAAAGATGTGGGCAGGGCGGTTTGCCAAGGCCTTGGATAAACAGGCGGATGATTTCAACTCCTCCTTGCATTTTGACAGAAGAATGTATAAGCAGGACATTGAGGGCTCGATGGCGCACGCCGCGATGCTCGCCAAAACGGGCATACTTTCCGCAGAGGATGCCTCGCAAATCATTGCCTCGCTCGGCGAAATCCTTGCCGACATTGAGGAAGGGAAGCTTGCGCTTGAGGGAGACGCGGAGGACATACATATGTTCGTTGAGGCGGAATTGACCCGCCGCATCGGTGATGCGGGCAAGCGCTTGCACACCGCCAGAAGCCGCAATGACCAGGTGGCTGTGGACGTTCGCCTGTATTTGCGCGAGGAGGGGCTTGGCATCATAGAGATGCTTCGCACCTTGATTTCGGTTATTAAGGAGCAGGCCGAGGAGAACACCGAGACGGTTATGCCCGGCTACACCCATTTGCAACGCGCTCAGCCTATCGTGTTTGCGCAGCATCTGCTTGCCTATGCGATGATGTTTATGCGCGACGTGGACAGAATCAAGGACGCCTTGAAGCGTATGAACCTTTCCCCTCTCGGCTCCTGCGCCTTAGCGGGAACCACATATCCGACGAACAGAGCCATGGAGGCTGAGGCCCTTGGCTTTGACGGCATCACGCAAAACAGCATTGACGGCGTTTCGGACAGAGATTTCTGTGTGGAGCTGCTTGCCGCCTTTGCCACGGTGATGATGCATCTTTCCCGCTTCTCTGAGGAAATTATCCTTTGGTGCAGCTGGGAATTCAAGTTTGTGGAGCTGGACGATTCCTATACCACGGGCTCCTCGATTATGCCGCAGAAGAAGAACCCCGATATTGCGGAGCTTGTGCGCGGCAAAACGGGCCGTGTATACGGCGACCTTATGGCGATGCTGACCGTTCTGAAGGGTCTGCCTCTTGCCTACAACAAGGATATGCAGGAGGACAAGGAGTCCATTTTCGATGCGATTGACACCGTCAAGCAGTGCTTAACGGTATTTCCGCCTATGCTTGCGGGAATGAAGGTTTGCAAGGAAAATATGCTGGCGGCCGCCAAAAAGGGCTTTATCAACGCCACCGACCTTGCCGACTATCTGACCAAGAAGGGCTTGCCCTTCCGCACCGCCTATAAGATTTCAGGACAAGCGGTTGCCTACTGCATCAAGGAGGGCAAGGTGCTTGACACCCTCTCACTTGATGAATACAAAGCGCTTTCCTCTGAAATTGACGAGGGCGTTTACGAGGCTATTGACCTTTATACCTGTGTTTCCAAGCGAATTTCCGCAGGCGGCACGGGGCCCGATTCGGTCAAGGCACAGCTTGCCTTCGTGAAGGAGTTTTTAGAGGGATGAAAAAGGTATTTATTGACGGAAGCGCGGGAACAACGGGGCTTCGTATCCGAGAAAGACTCGCCGCGCGGCAGGATGTGACGCTCTTGACGCTTCCCGAGGAAAAAAGAAAGGACCCCCAAGCGCGCAAGGAAATGCTGAACGCGGCAGACGCGGTTTTCCTTTGCCTGCCCGATGATGCGGCGCGCGAGGCGGTTTCGATGCTGGAAAACCCCGACACCGTGGTGCTTGATACCTCAACGGCGCATCGCACCGAGCCCGGCTGGAGCTATGGCTTTCCCGAGCTTTCCCCTGCGCACGAGGCGGCTCTTCGCACCTCTAAGAGAATTGCCGTTCCCGGCTGCCACGCCAGCGGCTTTATCGCCTTGGTTCACCCCTTGATTGCCGAGGGGATTCTTTCAAAGAACGCCCTTCTTTCCGCCACCTCCTTAACGGGATATAGCGGCGGCGGCAAGAAGATGATTGCGGAATACGAAAGCGAGGATAGAGACGCGCTTTTGTCCGCACCCCGTCAGTACGCCTTGGGGCAGACGCACAAGCACCTGAAGGAAATGAAGGCACAGACGGGTCTACAAAACGCGCCCCTCTTTTTGCCCATCGTGGCGGATTTTTACAGCGGTATGGAGGTTACCGTTCCGATTTTTGCCTCGTGTCTTGACGCAGGCTACGGAATGAAGGATATTTGCGAGGTGTACGCCGCAGCCTATAAAACGCCGCTTCTTTCCTACAAGGAGGGAACGGACGAGGGCGGCTTCCTCTCTGCCGCTGCCTTCTCGGGCAAGGATTCGATGCAGGTGTCGGTATTCGGCAATGAGGAGCGCATTCTTCTCGTTTCCAGATACGACAATCTCGGCAAGGGCGCCTCGGGCGCGGCCATTGAGTGCTTCAATCTTTCGATGGGCGAGGATGCCTACGAGGGCTTGGTGCTTTAATTTGAAAATACGGGAAAGGAAATTACTTCCCTTTTATACAAGAAAGGACGCTTTCCTTTGAAAGCGGAAAAGACGAATGAAGATGATTTCGGGCGGCGTTTGCGCCGCAAAGGGCTTTAAGGCCAACGGCATTCACTGCGGCATCCGCAAAAACAAAACCAAGCGGGATTTGGCCTTGATTTACAGCGAGGTGCCTGCCTCTGCCGCCGCCGTTTATACCACCAATCTGGTGAAGGGCGCACCTCTTTTGGTGACGCGCAAGCATCTGGAAAACGGCAAGGCGCAGGCCGTTATCTGCAATAGCGGAAACGCCAACACCTGCAACGCAAACGGCGTTGAAATTGCCGAAGAGATGAGTAGCCTTCTCGCCGCCGAGCTTGGAATTTCCGCCTCGGACGTTGTGGTGGCTTCTACGGGCGTTATCGGTCAGCCCTTGGATATTACCCCTATTGCAAGCGGCATTCCGGCGCTTGTTTCGGGGCTTTCTACCGAAAACGGCGCTTTGGCCGCCGAGGGCATTATGACCACCGACACCAAGAAGAAGGAGTTTGCCGTTTCCTTTGAGATTGGCGGTGTTACGTGCCATCTTGGCGGTATTGCCAAGGGCTCGGGTATGATTCATCCCAATATGGCAACGATGCTCGTCTTTATCACCACCGACTGCAAGATTTCCTCTGCGATGCTCGCCAAAGCACTTTCGGGCGACGTGGAGAAGACCTTTAATATGATTAGCGTTGACGGCGATACCTCCACCAACGATATGGTGACTGTGCTTGCCAACGGCTTGGCAGGCAACGCCGAAATTTGTGAAGAGGGCGAGGACTTTGCCACCTTTATGAAGGCGCTCAACACCGTGACCGTTTCGCTTTGCCGTGCCATTGCGGCAGACGGCGAGGGCGCAACCAAGCTGCTTGAATGCAAGGTGACGGGGGCCAAGAGCGAGGCAATCGCCAAAACGGTTGCCAAGTCCGTCGTTTGCTCCTCCTTGACCAAGGCGGCTATGTTTGGCGCTGACGCCAACTGGGGCCGTGTGCTTTGCGCTATCGGATATAGCGGGGCCGCAGTTGACGTTACGAAGATTTCCGTTCGCTTTGCCTCCAAAAAGGGCGAGATTCTTGTTTGCGAGAATGGCGCGGGCGTTGATTTCTCCGAGGAAAAGGCCAAGGAAATTCTCTTGGAGAATGAAATTGATATTTTGGTTGATTTGTTTGACGGAGAGGCCGAGACGACCGCGTGGGGCTGTGACTTGACCTACGAATACGTAAAAATCAACGGCGACTATCGCACCTAATGAAAAGAGCTTTCTCGGAAGAGAAGGCTCTTTGCCGCCCTTTAAAGCGGTAAATTTGAGAGAAGAAAGGGAATAAAAATGAACGTTTCCAATGCAGACAGAGCAAAAATACTGGTACAAGCCCTGCCTTACATACAAAAATACACGGGCAAAATCATCGTGGTGAAATACGGCGGTAACGCGATGATTGACGAGCATCTGAAGAATTCCGTGATGCGCGATATGATTTTGCTTTCCTTGATTGGCGTCAAGGTCGTGCTTGTGCATGGCGGCGGCCCTGAAATCACCGAGATGCTTGCCAAGGTTGGCAAGGAAACCACCTTTGTCAACGGCCTTCGCGTGACCGATAAGGAAACGGTTGAGATTGCGCAGATGGTGCTTTCGGGCAAAATCAGCAAGAGCCTTGTCAATCTTATCGAGAATATGGGCGGTAAGGCCATCGGTCTTTCGGGTGTTGACGGCCATATGATTGAGGCCAAGATGAAGAACGAGGCGCTCGGCTTTGTCGGTGACATCACCAAGGTTGACGTACAGCCTATTCTTGACGTGATTGACAAGGGCTATATCCCCGTTGTTTCCACCATCGGATGCGACAGAGAGGGCAATATTTATAACATCAACGCCGATACGGCGGCGGCAAAAATTGCAGGCGAGCTGCACGCGGAGGCCCTGATTTCCATGACGGACATTAGCGGTATTCTGCGCGACAAGAACGATCCTTCGACCTTGATTCCCAAGATTTCCGTAGAGGAGGCGCCCGCACTCATTGCGGACGGCACCATCAATGGCGGTATGATTCCCAAGGTGGAATGCTGTGTCAATGCAATTGAGTGGGGCGTGCATCGCGTCTTTATCATTGACGGCCGCGTCAGCCATTCGATTCTGATTGAAACGCTGACCGACGAGGGTATCGGAACTATGTTTTACAAAAATTAAAACCGCAGGTTTTCATTTTTGTAAAACATCAAAAGCAAAGCTTTTGCTTTTGTAAGAATAGAAAAAGGAAATGAAAGTATGAATACCTTTGAAAGAGATAAAACCTACGTTGCATCGACCTACGCGCGCTTTCCCGTTGAAATCGTTTCGGGAAAAGGTGCCGTATTGACGGATAGAGACGGAAAGGAATATATTGACCTTGGTAGCGGCATTGCCGTGAATACCTTGGGCGTTGCCGACGAGGGCTGGAAGGCGGCAGTCATTGCCCAGCTTGATTCCTTGCAGCACGCCTCCAACCTCTATTACACCGCTCCCTGCGCCAAGCTTGCCGAGGCGCTTTGCGAAAGAACGGGAATGAAAAAGGTGTTTTTCAGCAATTCGGGTGCCGAGGCCAACGAGTGCGCCATCAAGGCGGCAAGAAAATATGCCGAAATTCATAAGGGCAAGGACGTTTACACCATTCTGACCTTGAAAAACAGCTTCCACGGAAGAACCATTACCACCCTGTCCGCAACGGGTCAGGACGTGTTCCATCAGAGCTTTTTGCCCTTGACCCCCGGCTTTTTGCACGCCGAGGCAAACAATCTTGACGAGGTTTTGCGCATTGCGGAGGAGACCCCGCTTGCCGCGATTATGCTTGAGGTTGTGCAGGGTGAGGGCGGTGTTATCGCGCTGGATGCCGATTTTATCGCGGGCGTTGCCGCGCTTTGCAAGGAAAAGGACATTCTTCTCATCACCGACGAGGTGCAATGCGGAAACGGACGCACGGGAAAGCTGTACGGCTATATGCATTACGGCATTACCCCCGATATTGTGACAACGGCCAAGGGTCTTGGCGGTGGGCTTCCCATCGGCGTGACGATGCTTGGCGAGAAGGTCGAGAGCATCTTTGCTCCCGGCGATAACGGCTCCACCTTTGGCGGAAACCCTGCGGTTTGTGCAGGCGCGCTTCACATTCTTTCCCGTCTTGACGAGGAAATGCTTGCGGGCGTTGCGCTTCGTGCCGCGATGATTCGTGAAAAGCTCACGGGAAAAGCGGGCATCAAGAGCGTTTCGGGGCTTGGCTTGATGGTGGGCGTGGAAACCGAGAAGGACGCGGGCGAGGTTATCGCCGCCTGTCGCGAGATGGGCGTTCTCGTTATCAAGGCCAAGAGCAAGGTTCGCCTGCTTCCGCCCTTGAACATTCCGCTTGACCTTTTGGAAAAGGCGCTTGACGTGCTTTGCGAGGCCGCGCGCTAAAAAATGTAAAGAAATATTTACAAAAGAAAGGACCGAAAACGATAATGAATTTAGCAGGAAGAGATTTTTTGAAGCTCTTGGATTATACAAGCGAGGAAATTTTGGACCTTATCAATTTGGCCGCTGAGCTGAAGGCGCAGAAGAAGGCGGGCATTCCCCACCGTATTTGCGAGGGCAAGAACGTTGCCCTGATTTTTGAGAAAACCAGCACCAGAACCAGATGCGCCTTTGAGGTTGCCGCAAGAGATTTGGGCATGGGCGTTACCTACCTTGACCCCTCGGGCTCTCAAATCGGAAAAAAGGAGAGCATCGCCGACACCGCGCGCGTGCTTGCCTCCATGTTTGATGGCATTGAATACCGCGGCTTTGGCCAGGAGATTGTGGAAAATCTGGCAAAATACGCCTCCGTTCCCGTTTGGAACGGTCTGACAGATGAATTCCATCCGACGCAGATTCTGGCCGATATGCTCACCATTCGCGAGCGTTTTGGCTATTTGCAGGGCATCAATTTCGTTTATATGGGTGATGCGCGCTTCAATATGGGCAATTCCCTGATGGTTGGCTGTGCCAAGCTCGGCCTCAACTTCACCGCCTGCTGCCCTGCCGCGTATTTCCCCGACAAAGCGCTGATTGAGACCTGCCAGGCGATTGCGGCGCAAACGGGTGCAACCCTGCGCTTTGAGGAGTCGCCTGCCGTTGCCGTTTTGGGCGCTGACGTCATCTACACGGATATCTGGGTTTCGATGGGCGAGCCCGTTTCGGTTTGGGCCGAGAGAATTGAGGCGCTTTCTCCCTATCAGGTGAATACCGCCCTGATGAACATGACGGGCAAGGATTCCACCGTCTTTATGCATTGCCTGCCCGCTTACCACGACCTCAACACGCAGGTTGGCAGAGAAATGGGCGAGAAATTCGGCCGTGACAGCATGGAGGTCACGAACGAGGTCTTTGAAAGCGAAAAATCCATCGTCTTTGCCGAGGCAGAGAACAGAATGCACACCATCAAGGCCGTGATGGCCGCAACGCTTGGCGGCGCAGAGGGCGAAGGCTCTTACGCATAATAAATAATAAAGGAAGATTTATGGCGGTACAAACGGAATTTATTGAACTGACGGAAGAAAAGATTGAAGAAAAGAACCGATATTTCTTCGCCTTGATTTTTGTTGCGGGCTTTTTTGGCGCGTTCACCTTTTGCTTGCGCGGCGGTGTTTTCTGCAACGCGCAAACGGGAAATCTGCTTTTGGCAAGCGTTTCCTTGGTAACGGGAGATATGCCGGGCTTCTGGTCATACTTCTGGTCGCTTCTGGCCTATTTTATCGGCGCTATGTTGGCAACGCTTTTTGGCATCCTTTTGAAAAAGCGGATGGCGCTTTGGCATATGATTTTAATTCTTGTGGAAATTGCGGCAGTGCTTGCGCTTGGCTTATTACCCGATGCGGCGCCCGTGCGCATTTCGCAAATCACCGTCAACACAATGGCGGCTATGCAGTTTACCACCTTCCACAAGGTCAGGGGTGAGCCGATGGCCAGCACCTTCTGCACCAACCATTTGCGCGAGGCGGCAAGTGCCTTGACGCGCTGGGCCATGCTTCCGAAGGAAAAGCGGCAGAGATATCGCTTTTTGCAGCATATCGCTATGATCTTGTTTTTCTGCTTGGGTGTTGCCGTATCTACCCTGCTCGGCACCGTCTTTGGTGGAAAATCCATCTGGTTTGCCGCTTTGCCCTTGGGCTACGTGCTTCTTTCGCTTCTTTTTTCTCAAAAAAGAGTCAAAAAGGCGAAAAGCGTCAGCCAAACCTAACCAATACATTGTATAAAAAGAGAGCAAGAAGAAGGCTTTTTGTCCTTCATTCTTGCTCTTTTTTGTTCTGCAAATACGCTTTTACATAATTATTTCAAAAACAACTCATTTAAGAAATTCAAGTTCTCTTCGTTGTCCCATACGATATCCGTCAGTAAATCGTATATTTCCAAAAGCTCTTTGTCAATGGCTTTTCCATCCTCGTCTGCGGACACCAAGCCCGACACTCTTGCAACAAGCTCGTTTTGCAAGGCCCCAATGCTGTCGTCGGTCAATGCGGAAATGTTTAATTCCTGTAATAGCTTCTTTGCTTCTTCCTTTGCTCTGGCGGTAAATTTACCTTTTTGACTTTCGTTTAACATATTTTTTTCTCCTTCATTCTTGCTCTTTTGTGTTGTGAGAAAGCTTTGGCGCGTCAGAGGGCGCCCTCTAAAAGTGCGATTTCGTCCTTTTGAAGAGAAAAGGCGGTGGGGGAAAGGTCGGTGGGGAGGAGGGGAGATTCGGCGGAGAGAAGCGAGAGGGTGAAGCCCTCGGCGTTGGTTTGGACGGACAGCGTCTTGCCCGTGGCGTTTACCAGCATCAAGGCGCCCCGCTTTCCTGCCGCATCCTTGGCGGCAAGGGCGTAGAGCCCCTCGGTATCAGAGGAAAGGGCGACCTCCTGGCCCAAGGCGTAAAGCGCGCCGAAGGCGTAAAAGGCGTGATAAACGGGGGTTGGAATGCGAGAGAGCGGCTTGAAGAAGCCGCCGTAGGTGGAGGCCTGTAGCTTGGCGTCGTAGTAGCAGAGAATGTCCGTATGGGAATGCTGCATCGCCAGCATCATCGCCCCTGCCGCCGAGGCTGCGGCCAAGGTGCCGTGTAGCTCAATGCCGAAGGCGTTGTTCCATTCGTTCAAATGCATCTCAAGTCCTTCAAGGCCGTATTCTGCAAGCGTGCGATAAAAGTAATCGTCAAGCGCCAGCGTTTCTTTGACGCTTCCGTAGCTGTGCCAGGAGAAAAAGTCAATGGGCGAGCCGTGCGCCTTGATGTATGCCAAGAAGCCGTGCAGAAATTCCAGACGGTAGCGGTAGCGTTGATATTTCTCGTCCGCAGGGTCAATGGGACGGGCAGGGAAGGAAAAGCCGCACTCCTTGGGATGATAGAAGATGCCGAAGCCGTTGGCGGCGGCGTAGCCACCAATTTTGATGGCGTCGCCAAAAGAGGCCTTTAAGTGCTTGGCGGCAACGTCATAGAGGCGATAGTATTCCTCGGCGGTGCCGAGCCACATCTGATTGTCCTTGGCGGAAACGCCGTTTTCCGGCTCGTTCCAGATTTCCCAGTATACGATGCCCATATGGAATCCGTCGGCCCAGCCCTCGTTGTAATGCCTGACGATATGCTCGCAGATGCGCGCCCATTTTTCGTAGTCCTTGGGGGGATAGATGCGGTAGGCGCGAACGAAGCCCTGATTTTCGATGGTGACGCCTAAGCGGAACATCGGGGCAACGCCGTAGCTTGCAAGAGCTTGGAGCAAAAGGTCGGTAAAGGCAAAGTCATAGGAGGCAGGGTCATTCTCATCGGCATCAAAATCGCGGAAGAGGTTGGGAATATCAACGAAGCGGTTGCCGCCAAAGGGGCCGTCCACGTCGTGCAGACGGCTGTACGGGATATGAGCATCCTGCAAAAAGCCGATAGGCGAAAAATCAAAGCCGCGCAAAGCGCCGGCAAAGGGAGGCTGGCCCACGGCGTGCATAGGGCGAATGCCACCGCACACCTTGTCGAAATCTATGCGAATGCTTGCCATTTTGAATTCCTTTCGTTTGGGAAGGGCCTTGCACAGAAGAAAGCCCCTTTCATTATATAAAAATGTGGCAAGGAAGCGCGATTCCTTGCCACATTGGCGGCTTTTTCAGCCTCTTGCTCCTTTTCAGGCGCGCTTGGTGTCACAGTATACGCAGCGGTAAACGCCGTCCTTCTCGCTTGAGAGGCGGAAACGATGGTGGATGCCCTGCTCGGTGGAGGTGATACAGCGCGGATTCTTGCAACGCAGAAAGTCGCTGATTTCAAGGGGGAGAGAGACGTGCTTTTTGCTTTCAATCTCGCCCTCCTTCACCGTTACAACGGTGATATTGCGGCTGATGACGCCCAAAACCTCCACGGGAAGCGCGAAGGCTGCGTCAGAGTCAATTTTAATGATATCCTTTTTGCCCATCTTTTCGCTGGGCACGTTTTTCAGAATGGCAATGGGGCAGTCGAGCTTGTCGAGGGAAAGCATATCGTAAATTTCCGTGGCGCGCCCTGCATCGATGTGGTCGATGACAATGCCGTTTTTGATGGAATCTACACGCATTTATTCTACCTCCAGAAGCTTGAGTATCAGCGCCATACGGATAAACTTGCCGTTCTTTGCCTGACGGAAATAGGCGGCACGCGGATCAAAATCCACGTCCGTGGTGATTTCGTTGACACGGGGCAGAGGATGAAGCACCACCATATCCTTCTTGGCGGCCTGCATCTTTTCGGGGGTGAGGATGTAGCTGTCGCGCAAGCGCAGATAATCCTCCTCGTTGAAGAAGCGCTCCTTTTGCACGCGCGTCATATACAAGACGTCAAGCTCGGGCATCGCATCGTCAAGCGAGGTGGTCTGACGGTAGGGGATACCGTTTTCCTTGATGTACTTGGCCTTGACGTAGCTGGGAACCTTCAATTCCTCGGGGGAAATCAGGACGAAGCGGATGCCGCTGTAACGCGAAAGGGCGGCAATCAAGGAATGCACGGTGCGGCCAAACTTCAAATCGCCGCAAAGACCAACCGTGAGATTGTCAAAATGGCCAAGCTCGCGACTGATGGTGAAAAGGTCGGTCAAGGTCTGGGTGGGGTGAAAATGACCGCCGTCGCCCGCATTGATAATCGGCACGTCGCTGCGCGAGGCCGCAACCAAGGGCGCGCCCTCCTTGGGGTGACGCATGGCGATGATATCGGCGTATCCGCTGACGATGGCAGCAGTATCGGCCACGCTCTCGCCCTTGGCGGCAGAGCTGGAGGAGGCCTCCGAGAAGCCAAGCACCTGTCCGCCAAGCTCAAGCATCGCCGCCTCAAAGGAAAGACGGGTACGGGTAGAGGGCTCAAAAAACAGGGTTGCCAGCTTCTTATAGCGGCATTTCTCGCGGTATGCCTCGGGATGCGCGACGATATCGCTTGCCGTAGCAATCAGAGAATCAATCTCCTCTACGGACAAGTCCATAATGTCGATAAGGTGACGCATTAGTTTGCTTCTCCTTTAATCCAGCTTTCGTCGGAGGGGTTGTTGCGGAAGGCGATAAGACGGGCAACGTCCTCGCGGCGAATATAGTCCTCCTCGGCCGCGATTTCTGCAATCACGTCGAAGTTGGTCAGGCTCACGTTCTTGACGTTGCTTTCAGCCAAGCGAACAAGTCCCTTTTTCATACCGTAGGTGAAGATGCTGACGATGCCAAGCACCTCGGCGCCTGCCTCGCGCAAAACGTTCACAACCTCGATAACGCTACCGCCCGTGGAAATCAAATCCTCCACAACAACGACCTTCTGACCGGGCTCAAGGCGGCCCTCAATCTGATTGCCGCGGCCATGATCCTTGGCACCGGAGCGAACGTAGCCCATAGGAAGACCCATGATGTGCGCCGTGATAGCAGCGTGGGCAATGCCTGCGGTGGAGGTACCCATCAGCACCTCGGCCTCGGGATACTCGCGCTTGATGGTCTCGGCCAAGGCGTTTTCCACGTCGTTGCGGACGGTGGGGCTGGTCAGCGTCAGGCGGTTGTCACAGTAAACGGGGCTCTTGATGCCGCTTGCCCAGGTAAAGGGCTGGTCGGGGCGGAAGAAAACGGCACGGATAGAAAGCAAATCCTTTGCAATCAGCTTTTCGATATTGTTCATGGTTGTTCTCCTTATTTTTGGTTAAAGTACTACTTTACAAGGCAAAGCGCGACGAAAGACGCGAAAATCTATCGTCGTAGGGCTTATGGGTTCGATTCCCTTACGGTTAGCCGACAAACTCCGCAACGGCGCGGCGGTAAGCGGCAACGGGATCCTCGGCGGCGGTGATGGGTCTGCCGACAACGATGTAGTCAGAGCCGATTTCCTTGGCCTTGGCGGGCGTCGTAATGCGAACCTGGTCGCCAACGTCGCCACCGGCAAAGCGGACGCCGGGCGTTACGGTCAAGAAGTCCTTGCCGCAAACGTCATGCACCTTTTCGGCCTCAAGGGGAGAGCAGACAACGCCGTCAAGTCCTGCCTTTTTGGCATTCTCGGCGTAATGCATAACCACCTTATCCAAGGGCTCGTGGATAAGAAGATCCTCCTCCATGCGCTCTTGGCTCGTGGAGGTCAGCTGGGTTACGGCAATCAGAAGCGGACGGGTACCGTCAGGACGGGTCAAGCCCTCAATGGCGGCCTCCATCATCGCAACGGTGCCTGCGGCGTGCAGGTTGCACATATCCACGTCCAAGGAGGAAAGCACGCGCATGGCGCTCTTTACCGTGTTGGGAATATCGTGCAGCTTGAGATCCAAGAAAATCTTGTGGCCTCTCTTTTTGATTTCGCGCACGATTTCGGGGCCTGCTCCGTAAAACAGCTCCATACCGATTTTTACGTAAGGCTTTTCGTCCTTAAACAAATCCAGAAATTCAAAAACCTTTTCCTTGCTCGGAAAATCGCAAGCAATAATAACGTCCTTACCCATGGGCACCTCCAATAATATCTTCAAGATTTTGTATGCCGTATTTTTCCATAACGGCAGGCAGAGCCTCCACAATGTCGCGGGAGGCAAAGGGATTCACAAGGTTTGCCGCGCCAACCTCAACGGCTCTGGCGCCGGCCAGCATCATTTCAATGACCTGCTCGGCAGAGGAAATACCTCCCATACCGATAATCGGAATGGAAACGGCCTCGTAAACCTGATAAACGCAACGAAGCGCCACGGGGAAGATGGCGTCTCCCGAAAAGCCGCCCATCTTGTTGGCAACGACGGGGCGCCGCTTCTTCAAGTCGATGCGCATACCCAAAAGGGTGTTTATCATCGTAAGACCGTCTGCCCCTGCCGCCTCACAGGCCTTGGCAATGGCAACGATATCGGTTACGTTGGGGCTGAGCTTGATATAAACGGGCTTTTTGGAAACGGCCTTGACGCGCGCGGTGATTTCTGCCGCGCTTTCGGGAGAGCTTCCAAAGTTGACGCCGCCTGCGTGAACGTTGGGACAGCTGATGTTGACCTCCAAAAGACCAACCTGCTCTTCCTCGGAGAGCCTTTCTGCCACCTCGGCGTACTCCTCGGGAGAGAAGCCGCAGACGTTGGCAATCACGGGCTTGTTAAAGCAGGTCTTCAGCCTCGGAAGCTCCTCCGAGATGACCTTGTCAACGCCGGGGTTCTGAAGACCCACGCTGTTTATCATGCCCGAGGGGCATTCTGCGATACGAGGCGTGGGATTGCCGAAGCGCGCCTCTTTTGTCGTGCCCTTGAAGGAGAAGCTTCCAAGACAGTTGATATCGTAAAGCTCGGCAAACTCATAGCCGTAGCCAAAGGTGCCGCTGGCGGGAATGATGGGGTTGTCAAGCACCCAATTTCCAAGAGAAACGGAGGTCTTTACCATAAGATTTCTCCTTTCTTCATCACAGGGCCTTCCTTGCAGATGCGCTTGTAGCCCGTTAAGGTCTTGCAGGAGCAGCCCATGCAGGCGCCAAAGCCACAGCCCATTCTTTCCTCAAAGCTGAGCTGGCCGTCCGTTTTGGTGGCGCGATGCACCGCGCGGAGCATCGGCTCGGGGCCGCAGGTGAAAAAGTGGGTGTAGGTTTCGGGCAAGGCGTCGGTCACAAAGCCCTTTTTGCCATAGCTTCCGTCAACCGTCGTAACGGTAACGGAGGCACCCAAGGCCAGAAATTCGGCCTCATAAAAGACCTCGCTTGCGGTGTTGAAGCCGAGAATAACGGTGGGGCGCTTGCCCTCGGCGATAAGACGCTTGCAAAGCAGGTAAAGGGGCGGAACGCCAACGCCGCCGCCCAAAAGCAGAGGCGTCTCTCCCGAAAGGGAGGTATCGTAGCCGTTGCCGAGCCCCGTCAAAACGTCAAGCACGGTGCCCTTTTCGTAGGCGGCCATTTTCTCCGTACCTCCGCCGACAACCTTGTAAACAATTGTTAACACGCCACTTTCGGCGTCACAGACGGAGATGGGGCGGCGCAGAAAGGCGCCGTCAAGCTTGACGTTGACGAACTGACCCGGCGCCGTGATGGCGGCGGTGTCGCCAAGAAGGGTCATTTTATAGACGTCCTTGGCGATTCTGACGTTTTCGTCAACGGTGAAAAAAGACTGTTGCATAATGCTTCCTTTTCGTTTTAGCTGTCGATGGTGGAAACGCCGAGCGTGGTTTCTTCAAGCACGTCGAGCAGAACGCGAACGGTGTCAAGCGCAGTGAAGATGGTGACGTTGTTTTCGGTTGCCGCCATACGAATCTCTGCGCCGTCGGAGGCCTGACCGCCCGAGCCGATGTCGCGCGTGTTCAACACGTACGCAATGTGGCCCTGACGGATGGACTCGATGATTTCGTCGCTACCGTCGCTGAGCTTTTTCAGCACACGGGTACGGATGCCGTTTTCCTTCAAATACTTGGCCGTTCCTGCGGTGGCCTCAATGTTGAAGCCGAGGTTGTAGAAGCGGCGAATGAGGGGCAGGGCCTCCTCCTTGTCCTTGTCGGCAATGGTGGCAAGGACGGTGCCGTAATTCTGTAAGTGCGTGCCTGCGGCCTGCAAGGCCTTATAAAGTGCGCGGTTGAGCTTATCGTCGTAGCCGATGGCCTCGCCCGTGGACTTCATTTCGGGAGAGAGGTAAGCGTCAAGTCCGCGCAGCTTGTTGAAGGAGAATACGGGAACCTTGACGTACCAGCGGTTCTTCTCGGTGGGATAAATGTCGAAGATGCCCTGCTCCTTGAGGCTCTTGCCGAGGATAACCTCGGTGGCGATGTCCGCAAGGCTGTAGCCCGTTGCTTTGGAGAGGAAGGGAACGGTACGGGAGGAGCGGGGGTTAACCTCGATGATGTAAACGTCCTCCTTCTCGTCAACGATGAACTGAATGTTGAAAAGGCCGACGATGCCGATGCCGAGGCCCAGCTTCTTGGCGTATTGCAGGATGATGCCCTTGACTTTGTTGGAGATGCTGAAGGAGGGGTAAACGCTGATGGAGTCACCCGAGTGAACGCCCGTGCGTTCAACCAGCTCCATAATGCCGGGAACGAAAACGTCTCTGCCGTCGCAGATGGCGTCAACCTCAACCTCCTTGCCCTGAATGTACTTGTCAACCAGAACGGGCTTGTCCTCGTCAATTTCAACGGCGGTTTTCAGGTAATGGCGGAGCTGCTCCTCGTTGGCCACGATTTGCATGGCTCTGCCGCCTAAAACGAAGGAGGGGCGAACCAGAACGGGATAGCCGATTTCTGCGGCGGCCTTGATGCCGTCCTCAATCTTGGTAACGGCGTGACCCTTGGGCTGCGGAATGTGCAAATCACGCAACAGCTTTTCAAAGGCGTCACGGTTTTCGGCTCTGTCGATGGCCGCGCAATCCGTGCCGATGATTTTAACGCCTCTGTCCATCAGGGGCTGTGCCAGATTGATGGCCGTTTGTCCGCCAAGAGAGGCAACCACGCCCTCGGGCTTTTCAAACTCGATGATGTTCATGACATCCTCGGGCGTTAAGGGCTCAAAATAGAGCTTGTCGGCGGTGGTGTAATCGGTGGAAACGGTTTCGGGGTTGTTGTTGATGATGATGGCCTCGTAGCCCGAATTCTTAATGGTTTGCACTGCGTGAACGGTGGAGTAGTCAAACTCAACGCCCTGTCCGATACGGATGGGGCCCGCGCCAAGCACCACAATCTTCTTCTTGTCGGTCAGAACGGATTCGTTCTTGCCCTGATAAGAGGAGTAGAAATAGGGAATATAGGCGTTCGTGTGGCAGGTGTCAACCATACGGAAGGCGGGCATCATGGCCTTTTCCTTGCGCAGATTGTATACCTCAAGCTCGGTGCATTTCCACATTCTTGCCACGTACTTGTCGCTGAAGCCCATTTTCTTGGCTTCCAGAAGAAGCGCAGCGTCAAAGGCCGACTCGCGCAAGCGCTCCTCCATATCGATGATGCGCTTGATGGCTTCGAGGAAGTAGGGGGTAATCTGGGTGATTTCGTGAATTTGCTCTACCGAAACGCCGTGATAAATCAGCTCGGCGATGGCGAAAAGGTTGTCGGAATGGAAGAGCTTGATGTATTCAAGCAGCTCCTCCTTGGACATGGTGTCAAACTTGGAGTGATAAAGGTGGTTAACGCCGATTTCCAAGGAGCGAATGCCCTTGAGAAGCGACTCCTCCAAGGTGGTGCCGATGCCCATAACCTCGCCGGTTGCCTTCATCTGCGTGCCGAGAAGGTTGGAGGCAGAGGTGAACTTGTCGAAGGGGAAGCGGGGAAGCTTGGAGATAACGTAGTCAAGACGGGGCTCAAAGGCCGCGTTGGTATTGGCAATCTTGATTTCCTCCAACGACATACCGACGGCAATCTTGGCCGTAACGCGCGCAATGGGATAACCCGAGGCCTTGGAGGCCAGCGCGGAGGAACGGGAAACGCGGGGGTTTACCTCGATAAGATAGTATTCGCCCGAGGTGGGATGCAGGGCAAACTGCACGTTACAGCCGCCGGCAATCTTCAGCTCGCGAATGATTTTGATGGCGCTGTCGTTGAGGGTCTTTTTCTCCTTTTCAGAGAGGGTAAGAATGGGGGCAACAACCACGGAGTCGCCCGTATGCACGCCAACGGGGTCAACGTTTTCCATGCCGCAGATGGTGATGGCGTGGTCATTCGTGTCGCGCATAACCTCAAATTCGATTTCCTTGTAGCCCTTCACGCTCTTTTCAATCAGAACCTGATGCACGGGGGAAAGCTTAAAGGCGTTCAGACCGATTTCAACAAGCTCGGCCTCGTTGTAGGCAAAGCCACCGCCCGTTCCGCCGAGGGTAAAGGCAGGACGAAGCACAACAGGGTAGCCGATTCTCTCGGCGGCCGCCTTGGCCTCCTCAATAGAGTAGGTGATTTCGGAGGGAATAGTGGGCTCACCGATGGACTGGCAAAGCTCCTTGAAAAGCTCTCTGTCCTCGGCTCTTTCGATGCTCTCGCTGCTGGTGCCGAGAAGCTCAACGCGGCATTCCTTCAGAACACCCTTCTTTTCAAGCTGCATGGCAAGGTTGAGGCCCGTCTGTCCGCCGATGCCGGGCAGAATGGCGTCAGGACGCTCATAGCGAAGAATACGGGCAACGAACTCCAAGGTCAAGGGCTCCATATACACCTTGTCGGCAATGACGGTGTCCGTCATAATGGTGGCGGGGTTGGAGTTTACCAAAACCACCTCGTAGCCCTCCTCCTTCAAGGCAAGGCAGGCCTGCGTTCCCGCATAGTCAAACTCGGCGGCCTGACCGATAACGATAGGGCCCGAGCCGATAATCAGAATTTTTTTGATGTCTGTTCTTTTTGCCATAGTGTTCCTCCCTGCCGCCGATGGCGGCTATGCAAATTTGTATGGTTTCCCTCGCCGCAGTCTTGCGGAAGGGCACCTTAAACGATGGGCTTTCCCTTGTAAACGGTCAAAACGCAGCGCCCGTAAACCTGTCTTCCCGCAAAGGGCGTTGCGCGCCCCTTGGAGCAAAACTCGTTGGGGTTGATTTCGTAGCAGGCGTTCAAATCCCAGACCGAGAAGCCGTCAAGCGAAAGCGAGAAGCGCTCGTGGGGATTTTTGCTCATCAGCACCATCAGCTCCTCAAGGGAAAGAAAGCCTGTTCTGACAAGCTCGGTATATAAAACGGGGAAGGCGGTTTCAAGCCCGACAACACCCATAGCACTCTTTTCAAGGCCACGGCTCTTTTCCTCTGCGCTGTGCGGCGCGTGGTCCGTGGCAATCATATCAATGGTGCCGTCCTTGATGCCGAGAAGCAGGGCCTCTCTGTCCTCCTTGGCGCGCAAGGGGGGATTCATCTTGAAGCGGCCGTCTTCCTCTAAATCGTTCTCATCGAGAACCAGATAGTGCGGCGCGGTTTCAGCGGTGATATTGAGGCCCTCGGCCTTGGCCGCGCGAATGGCGGCAACGCTTTCCTTGGTGGAAACGTGACAAATATGCTCAGAGGCGCCCGTTTTGCGAAGCAGGGCAATATCGCGCTTGATTTGCTCGTATTCGCTTGCAGAGGAAATGCCGCGGTGCCCGTGCGCCTTGGCGTAGGCCCCGTCGTGAATATAGCCGCCGTGAAGCAGGCTGTTGACCTCGCAATGCGCCACGATAAGCTTGCCAAGCGCCTTGGCCTTTCGCATAGCGGCTTCCATCATCGCGTCGTCCTGCACGCCGCGTCCATCGTCCGAAAAGCCCGCAACAAAGGGGGCAAGCGCCTCCATATCCGAGAGGGCCTCTCCCATCTGACCGACGGTGATGGAGCCGTAGGGATACACGCTGACATTGGCGCCCGCTTCAATCAAAGAGGTCTCTTGCTTCAGGTGAGAAAGAGAATCGGGCACGGGGGATAGGTTGGGCATAGAGCAAACGGCGGTGTAGCCACCCTTGGCGGCCGCCATCGTGCCGCTTTCCACCGTCTCCTTATAAGAAAAACCCGGCTCTCGCAAATGCACGTGAACATCTGCAAAACCGGGCAAAACAACGAAATTATGAAAGGGAATAACGGAAAAGGGAGAAGAAAGGATAGAAACGGTATGCATAAGCTCATCAAGTAAATTCAAATCAAACTGCTGCATAGCACGTCTCCGTTTCTTAGAAAATTTTCAAAAAATAAAGGCCAAATTTGCCTTTTCATAGTATACACCAAAGAAGCCCTTTTGTCAAGGTGAAAGACGAAATTTTCCTACCTTTTTCATAAAAATATGCGGACGCATATGCGCGCTCGCGTACACGCAAGCGCGAGGAAAGGGGAGAGGGGTTTTTCGGTGGGGCGCCAGAAGAAGCGCTGAAGCATACGGGCGGCCAAGGAAAAGGCGCGGCGGGAAGGAGAATGGGGAAAACGAAGAGCTTCGGGCGGATGAATCCGCCGCGAAAAGCCGCGCGGCGCGCAAGGCTTTCTTGCCCTAAAGGCGCTCTTTGCAAATGAGCGCAAAAGCGATTTCGCTTTTGCGCTCAAGGAAATTATTGGATAAGCGTGGGCTCAAAGCCCAGATCCTCCAAAAGCTCCAGAATACCGGAGGCATCCGCGCCGCTTTCCACGGCAACGGTTTTTTCCTTCAGGTTAATGAAGGGGTGCATCCTTTCCGCCTCAAAAGCGGCTTCGATGCGCTTGACACACATTTCGCAATGCATGCCCTCAACCTTAAAAATGTGCATAAACTGA
>JBGVMO010000009.1:0-7264 GCA_045124835.1 Eubacteriales bacterium | reverse complement strand
CTCGGTCAAATGCTCGATAAAGTGGCGCATATGCGGAAAAATGTCTGCGTTGTAGGTGGTGGTGGCAAGCACCAGCTTGCTGTAACGGAAGGCCTTGGCAACGGCATAGGAAATGGGCTCTCTTGCCAAATCGCAAAGCACAACGTCGGCACAGCCGCGGCCTCTGCATTTATCTGCAAGGGCCTCTGCCGCGCGGCGCGTGTTGCCGTAAATGGAGGTATAAGCAATCATAATGCCGTCGGTTTCGGGCTGATACGAGGACCATACGTTGTAGTAGTGCAGGTAATAAGCAAGATTTTCCTTCAGAACGGGGCCGTGCAGGGGGCAAATCATAGAAATATCCAAGGCGCTTGCTTTTTTAAGCAGGGCTTGCACCTGTGCGCCGTATTTGCCGACGATGCCGATATAATAGCGGCGCGCCTCGTCAAGCCAGTCTTCCTCGCGGTCAAGTGCACCGAATTTGCCGAAGCCGTCAGCGGAAAAGAGAACCTTGTCGGTGGTGTCATAGGTCACCATAACCTCAGGCCAATGCACCATGGGCGCGTACACGAAGAAAAGGGTGTGGCTACCGAGAGAAAGCGTGCTACCGTTTTCAGCCACGATGCGCGCAGGCGAGAAGGCCGTTCCGAAAAATTGCTCCATCATCGTGAAGGCCTTGGCCGTTGCCACAACGGTGGCCTCGGGATAAATCTTCAAAAAGTTTGCGATGTTGGCGGAATGGTCGGGCTCCATATGCTGCACAATCAGGTAATCGGGGCGGCGGCCGCCGAGCGCATTTTGCAGATTGTCCAGCCACTCGTGCGTAAAGCCGATATCCACCGTGTCCATAACGGCAATTTTTTCATCTAAAATGAGATAGGAGTTGTAGGACATTCCGTTGGGCACGGGGTACTGCCCTTCAAATAAATCGACCTTGTGGTCGTTAACGCCAATGTATACGATGTCTTTTGTTACGTTCATAAAAACGCCTCCTTGACTTTTATATATTTCCAATATGTATTTTAACACATCACGAACGAATTTGCAAGATTTTCTTTTATCAGTATTAACCCCAAAAGGCGCCCGATAAACAAAAAAGTGCGTCGGTGAGCTACCGACGCACAAAATCAATCCTCTAAAACGCCTATTTTTCTTAAATTCGAGAGAAATTCAGAAACGTCGGCCTTGGCCGTTGCCTCGTCTACCTCGTAGGCGTCACAAAGCGCCGAGGTCAAGGCGGTCTCATCGGCCCCCTCCTTTAAGCGCTCCCAAAGAAGCTTGCCCGTTCCGTTCAACCGCATCATACCCTGAAAAGAGGCCTTCGCCCCAAGGGGTACGACAAGGAAAAAGCCCGCAACCTCTCTTAAAATAAAATCACTCTTGATTTTCATACGTTCACCGATGCCCGCTTTGGTCGGGCCTTTCTTTTAAAATTATGCCTCCGTCAAGGCGTTGTAGGAAAGAAGTGCGGCCTCCTTGGAGATATCGCAGGAGAGCAGAAACATAGGAACGGTGGAAAGAAGCCCGTCTACAACGGAAAGAAGTCCGTCGATGCCAAGCGCGCCTGACGGCTTCAAAAGCTGCTCGAAGATGCGACCGAGCGCTTCCTCGGGAGAAAGACGGCGAATAGCGTTCGTTTTGCCTCTCTCCAAAAAGCAAATGGCGGAAAGCGGCGCCTTGTCGTTGGTGTTAAGGCCCTCCTTGCCGCACCACGGCGTGCCGTACACCGTAAAGCCGTTCGCCGTTTTGCGAAGCAGTGGCTTGTCACCGTTGAGAACGGAGACATCATCGGGAAAAAGGGAAAGCCAAAGCTTCATATGTGTTGTTTTTCCCGTTCCGCTCGGCGCACAGAAGGCGAAAGCCTTGCCCTTGGTCTTGACGGTGGCACCGTGCAGCATCAAAACACCGTGCGGGGCCAAAAGCTCGCAAAGCTTGCGATAGATAACGATTGCCTCGCAGTATGCAAGAGAGGCCTCTGACTGCGCCTTGGCTTTTTCCGCCTCGCACTCCTCTTGGGTGGTGCGCAGGGTGAAATCGGCGCTCGCGGATGTAACCTCGTAAGCCTTGCAAAGAGAAAGCGTATAATCGTAAAGCGGCTCAATATCGAAAACGAAATCGGCAATGCGGTATAAGGGCATAGGCCTTCTCCTTTTCTGCGTGTTTTAGCGGTTGCTTGAAAAGAGAGGGGTTAGCCCGAAGAGCTAACCCCTCATTTATGCCGAAGGCATTAGTGAACAATGCATCTTTCGGTGTCTTTGTCGAAAATGTGGATTCTTTCCGCATCGATGGCAACCTTGATCTTGTCGCCTGCGCGGGACTGAGAACGGGAGGATACACGGGCAATGATGGTCTTGCCGTTGGTAGCGTCCTCCTGACCCTCGAATGCCAGATAGAGATAAATCTCAGCACCCATAAGCTCGGTTACGTCAACGGTTGCATCCATCAGGCTGTCGGGCATGTTGGCGATATACATAGGCTCGTCATGAATATGCTCGGGACGGATACCCATAACAACCTCCTGACCGATGTATTCCTTCAGCGCGGGGTTGGAGGCCTTGTCGGCGGGAAGCTTAATGGAGGTGTTGCCGAATTCAATGAAGAGGTCATCGCCCTTCTGAACCAGAGCGCCGGTAACGAAGTTCATCTGAGGCGTTCCGATAAAGCCTGCAACGAAGAGATTGCAGGGGAAGTCGTACAGATTCTGAGGAGTGTCAACCTGCTGAATCAGACCGTCCTTCATAACAACGATACGGGTAGCCATCGTCATAGCCTCGGTCTGGTCATGGGTAACGTAAATAAAGGTGGTTCCCACTCTCTTATGAATCTTGGTAAGCTCGGTTCTCATGGAAGCACGGAGCTTTGCGTCCAAGTTGGAAAGCGGCTCGTCAAGCAAGAATACCTTAGGATCACGCACGATAGCACGGCCCAAAGCAACACGCTGCTTCTGACCGCCGGACAAAGCCTTAGGCTTACGGTCAAGCAGGTGGTTGATGTCCAGAATCTTAGCGGCCCCTTCAACGCGGCGCTTGATTTCCTCCTTGGAAACCTTGCGAAGCTTCAAGCCGAATGCCATGTTCTCAAACACGGTCATGTGAGGATACAGAGCGTAGTTCTGGAACACCATCGCGATGTCACGATCCTTAGGAGCAACGTCGTTTACCAGTCTGTCGCCGATGAAAAGCTCGCCCTCGGTGATTTCCTCAAGACCTGCAATCATACGCAGGGTGGTGGACTTACCGCATCCGGAAGGACCAACGAATACCAAAAACTCCTTGTCCTTGATTTCAAGGTTGAAGTCGGAAACGGCCGTTACGCCGCCGGGATACTTCTTAAAAATGTGCTTCAAAGAAAGACTTGCCATAATGAAATAACCTCCTACATTTTTCGCTTATTTTTTGTCGTAGCTCGACTTTTTAACAGTAATATTATAACAGAGAAGGGCCGATTTGAAAAGAGTTCTTTTTCCCAAAAAATATTCCTTATATTTGTGAAACTTGCACAAAACGGTGTGATATTCCTGTGAAAAGAACAGGGTTGCTCTCGCTCGCTATCTAATAAATTAGAATTATTTACCCATTCCCTTGCGCGTCAGGGAGATTCTCTTGCGCTGCAAATCAACGCTCTTGATTTTCACCTCGATAACGTCGCCAACCGAAAGAACGTCGGCAGGGCGCTTCACAAAGCGGTCGGACATCTCGGAAACGTGCAAAAGTCCGTCCTCGTGCACACCGATGTCCACGAAAGCACCGAAGTCAACCACGTTGCGCACCGTTCCCTTCAAAACCATATCGGGCTGTAAATCCTTCATTTCAAGAACGTCCGTGCGCAGAATGGGCGCCGGTGCGTCGTCGCGGCTGTCGCGACCGGGCTTTTCAAGCTCGCCGATGATGTCAAGCAGCGTCGGCTCGCCGCAGCCAAGAGCGGCGGCAACCTTAGAGACGCCCTCGTTTTCGGTCTTGAAGCGGAGAAGCGAAAGATTGCTTTCGCGCACGTCCTTTTCGGTGTAGCCGTAACGGGCAAGAAGCGCGGAGGCAACGGGATAGGATTCAGGGTGAACGCCCGTGTTGTCAAGAATTTCGCTTGAGCCGGAAACGCGAAGGAAGCCCGCGCATTGCTCGTAGGCCTTGGCACCGAGCTTGGGCACCTTGAGAATCTGGGCGCGCTTGGTGAATTCGCCGTTTTCCTCGCGGTAGGCAACGATGTTTTTGGCAATCGTCTTGTTGATGCCGGCAATGTAGGAAAGCAGAGAATAGGAGGCGGTGTTCACGTCAACGCCGACGCTGTTTACACAGTCCTCCACAACGCCGCCGAGCGTCTCGGACAGGCGCTTGGGGTTCATATCGTGCTGGTACTGGCCAACGCCAATGGCCTTGGGGTCAACCTTGACAAGCTCTGCCAAGGGGTCCTGCAGGCGACGGGCGATAGAAACGGCGCTACGCTCGTTGACGTCAAGCTCAGGGAATTCCTCAGCGGCCAGGGGGGTGGCGGAATACACCGAGGCGCCCGACTCGGACACGATGGTGTAGGAGATCTTCAAGCCGCGCTCGTGGATAAAGTCGGCAACGAATTTTTCGCTCTCGCGGGAGGCCGTGCCGTTTCCGATGGCGATGATTTCAACCTTGTATTTCTTGACCAAATCCTCAAGCACTCTTGCCGCGCGAACGGTGTCCTCGCGGGGCTTGGTGGGATAGATAACGGTGGAGGTCATATACTTGCCCGTTTTGTCTACAACGGCAAGCTTACAGCCGTGGGCGTAGCCGGGGTCAAAGCCCAAAACCGTCTTGCCCTTCACGGGCGCAATGAGAAGCAGGTTCTTCAGGTTCTCGGAGAACACCTGCAAGGCGCCCTCTGCCGCATCGTCAAAGAGCGTGTTGCGGATTTCTCTCTCGATGGCGGGGAAAATCAGGCGCTCGAAGCTGTCTGCTACGGCCGCGGAAATATGGGCGGCGGCAGGGGAGGTCGGATTGGTGATGACGGAGGAGGTCAGCTTGGCAATTGCCTCCTCGGCGTTGATGTCAACGGAGACCTTTAAAAAGCCCTCCTTCTCGCCGCGGTTAATGGCTAAGACACGGTGAGGACGGATTTTGGCGATAGGCTCGGAGAATTCATAATAATCGGCGTAAACCGAATCCTCCTCCTTGGCGGCCTTGGAGGAAAGGGCGCCGCTTTCGGTCACGTAGGCGCGGAGCATCTTGCGGTAGTCTGCCGTATCCGAAACGTCCTCGGCGATAATGTCCAAAGCGCCTGCCAAGGCGGCCTTTGCGTCCTCAACGCCCTTTTCGGCGTCCACAAAGCTGGCGGCAAGGGTGTCGATGTCAGCGTCATAACTGTCCTTTTGCTCCATCAGAAGCGCGGAAAGAGGCTCAAGACCCTTTTCTCTTGCAACGGATGCGCGCGTCTTTCTCTTGGGGCGGTAGGGCAGATACAAGTCCTCAAGCTCTACAAGCGTCGATGCCTTGGCAATGGCGGCGGCCAGCTCCTCGGTCATCTTCTCTTGGGCGGTGATGGAGGCGGAGATTTCCTCTCTGCGCTCGTCCAGATGGCGAAGGTAAGTCAGTCTGTCCTCCAGCTTACGGAGCATTTCGTCACTCATGCTACCCGTTACTTCCTTACGGTATCGGGCGATAAAGGGAACGGTGTTGCCCTCGTCAAGCATTTCCACCGTTTTTTGAATCTGCTCCTTATCCCAGTTCAATTCTTCCGCTAAAATTTCAATGATATTCATCGTTCAAAGCCTTTCTTTGCTATGTTACCTGTTACTGTGTATTTGCCTTGCTTGGCGCTTGGCGAAGCGTTTCGATTTCTTCCTTTGTTAAGGGGCGCCATTCTCCGCGTGCAAGTGACGGGTCAAGGGTAAGTCCTCCAAAGGAAAGCCGCTCCAAAAAGACAACCTCGCTGCCCTCGTATTGCATCATACGCTTGATTTGGTGGTATCTGCCCTCGGTCAAGACGATTTCTCCCGAAAGCCTGTCTTCTGAAAGCGAAAGCCGCGCACTTTTGGTCAGCCCCTCCTTCAAGGGAATGCCCGAAAGAAAACGCTCCTCCGCGCCCTCCTTCAAGGGCAAGGAGAGGGTAAAGGCGTAGGCCTTCTCCACGTGATGCTTCGGAGAAAGTAAGGCGTGCGCCAAGGCACCGTCATCCGTCAAAAGCATAAAGCCGACCGTGTCCTTGTCAAGCCGACCGGCAGGGAAAAGCCCGCGCCTTTGAAGGGTCTCGGATAAAAGCGAGGTGACGACGGGAAAAGCGCCGTCCTCTGTGGCGCTGACGTAGCCCTCGGGCTTGTTAAGCATCACGTAAACGAATTCCTCGTATACGATGCGCTCTCCGTGCAGGCAAACCACGTCCACCTCGGGCGAAAGAGAAATGTCTACGCGCTTGACGGTAACGCCGTTGATGGTCAAGGCACCGCGCGAAGCAAGCCTTGCGGCGTCCTTGCGGGAGCAAATACCCGAAGACGAAAGAAACTTGTCTAATCGCATTTTTTCTCCCTTCCTCCGTTGAGTCACTCGTTGGCCTCTTGGCCGTGGACGGACAAGCGTCCATCCATTATTGTACCAAAAAAACCGAAAAAAGTAAAGAGCAAAACAAATAATTTCTATTTTTTCATATTTTTTTATAAAGCCCTTGCAAAATAAAAAGCTTTGTGCTATGATAGGAGCAAATCAGAGTAAGCCTTGCCGCGTTAAGTGCCGAAGGAACGGGGAGTTGTCCGTCGGACGAAGGGAAACCGCGGTGGTGAGGCTGCATCCCGCTGTGCCATCAAACGAGTTGCCTCTTTTGCGTGGGACAAACAGGAATGTTTATCTGACGAAAAGGAGGATTTTTTTATGAGTGAAAAACAAAGAACGACAAATTCAACCAAAATTAAAATGTTATGCTTAGCAGGCATCATGGCAGGCCTTTTTGTGTGTTTTGATTTTATTGCTGTAACTGTGAGCACCCCTTTTGCTGGGAACATTAAAATTTCTATGGGGTCCTTGCCTATAATTATCGTTGCAGCCTTTTGCGGTCCGCTTTGGGGTGCAGCAACTGGTTTAGTTGGCTCTCTCATTTCTCAGATGTTATCTTTTGGCATAAGCGTCACCACAATTTTTTGGATATTGCCATATGTTATGTTAGGGATTTGTTTTGGTCTTCTTTTTTATGTTTACAAAAAGAGCACAAAACCAAGCATTTTGATTCTAGAAACATGGATTTCTTCTTTGGTTTTAACCATGTTCAACACTTTTGCAATGTTTGCGGATTTTTGGATACTCGGGGCAGAGTCTTATTATTCATCACCTGC
>JBGVMO010000008.1:0-11645 GCA_045124835.1 Eubacteriales bacterium | reverse complement strand
TTTCAAATGAGTAAGGTCACTCGTAGACTACGAGATTGATAGGTCGTGGGTGTAAGCACAGTAATGTGTTCAGCTGAACGATACTAATAGACCGAGGGCTTGAACTGCTTTTTGCAGTTCTCAGATTTGAGTATAGTTTCTAACTTTGTTCGGTTTTCCATGTGCATTTGCCATCCCTTCCTTTTTGTGACCTCGTTGTAGGTCTTTTTTTGAAGGTAAGGGCAAACACACAAAACTCATATTCCTCCTTAGCTCGTCGGTATACGAGCAACCAATTAAATACGTTATATTCCTCCTTAGCTCGTCGGTAGTCGACCGAGCAAAACAACTGCGTGTTGTTTTGTGAAGGGAGGTCACTAAAACAAGGAAAAATGAAGCGAGGCTTGCCGAGCGCACATTTTGACTATGTTTTAGGAAGAAGCATGACGTTCTCATGCGCCCCAAATTCTGCTTTCAATAAGTCAGTAATTTTAATTTCATATTCCTCCTTAGCTCAGTCGGTAGAGCGCATGACTGTTAATCATGATGTCGTTGGTTCGAGCCCAACAGGGGGAGCCAAAACAAGACCACCCGTTAGGGTGGTTTTTGTTTTGGCTCCCTTTATTGCGTTCTAATCTGCGATATTTTTATTAACAGTCATTTGCTCAAGCCGCCTGAGCTACTCAGTCGGTAGTCGAGCGAGAAAAACGATTGAGTATCGTTTTTCGATGCGAGGTAACTAAAATAGTGAGTTTTGAAGGCGAGCTATGCTCGGCGCGCAAAACGAACATATTTTAGGAAGTAAGCATGACTGTTAGCGCCTCCGGCGCTTTGATGTCGTTGGTTCGAGCCCAACAGGGGGAGCCAGAAAAAAGCACTTCGAAAGAAGTGCTTTTTTCAACGATGTGTTCCGCAAGCGGAACGTGATGTATCCTCCGGAAGTGAAGTGCGCTTTGCGCGTGAAGTGTGCCTTCGGCACGTGATACGGAACACATCACATCACTGCGACCATAGGGAGCAACATCACTATGCGAAGCATAACATCACTTTGGCGTAGCCAAAACTTCACTAAAATCTCAAAGCCCTTGATTTTCAAGGACTTTTCGTGTTTTTAGGGGTAAAAAACACTACCCCTTTCACCATTGCGCCTTTTCCCCGACCTTTTGGACTTGAACCTGCGACTTTATAGAAACATATAGACAGAATAGAATTTTTGTGATATAATAAATTAAAGAAAGGTGGTTGTTGCATATGATCAAATTAAAGATCCGCCCCGGTGACGTAAGGGGATTTAATTATCATCCGAGTTATTCCCACGATGCGCTTGAGGATTGGCTACTTTTTGATGAGGACATCTGGCGCAAGGAGCTTACAAATGGAAAAAATAAATTTCCAAAGATGAATACGGTACGGCTTTGGCTTTCCTGGAACGCATATTGCCGACTTGAGGGGCAGTTTATTGACCGTGTCAGACGAGCGATCCATATTTGCAGAGAGCTTGATCTGTACGTTATTCCTTGCCTGTTCAATCGCTGGCTTGACCCAAAGGTGAATGCCGATGCGATCTATATTGACCATTTTCTGCCCAACAGCAGTTGGCTTCACAAGTACGGTGATCTTTTTGAAGATTATATTGATGCGCTATGCGATGCCTTTGGTCAAGAGGAACGTATTCTTGTATGGGATATGTGCAACGAGCCTTTTGCATATCATAACGGGTTTGCATTTAAAGATATTATTCAACCATATGAATTGGCTTGGCTTCGGAAAATGGCTGAGCGTATGCGCTTGAATAAGGTTTCGCAGCCTCTTGGCGTTGGTAGTACGGGTGGTGAGCCGATGGCGGTTTTTGAGGACATTTATGATGTTTATCTAACCCACTTGTATTATTCCGGAGGCGACGCAGAAGACTTTGAGCGCAGAGTAGCGACGTTTGCCTCTGAAGCAAAACAGAAGGATAGGCCGCTGATTGTTTCGGAGTGCTGCTGGGGCTCGCTTGATGATAAGGTGCGAGCGGAAAATATTGGTGTTACGCTTTCTGTTTTTCAAAAATATGGTCTTGGCTTTGTTGCCCATGCGCTTTACTATTGCGGTTGCGCTGATCTGCATAATCCCTGCGACGGACGCGTCTCTCCCGAAATAGGCAATCTTTGCTTTATCAATAAAGATGGATCTGTGCGCCCGTATCATGAGATCTTTAATGAATTCTAACGGTTCAAAATTGTTGGGTGAACACAGAAAAAAAGCACTTGCTTCGGCAAGTGCTTTTTTTCAACTAAGTTTTCCCTTACGGGCAAGTGAAGTTGCCTTTGGCAGTGAAGTTCACTGCGTGAGTGAAGTTTCGCCTTTCGGCGAAGTGGCAAACTTAACTTCACTGCGACCGCAGGGCGCAACATCACTATGCGAAGCATAACATCACTTTGGCGTAGCCAAAACTTCACTAAAATCTCATAGCCCTTGATTTTCAAGTGCTTTTCGTGTTTTTAGGGGTAAAAAACACACCCCTTTCACCATTGCACCTTTTCCTGAACTTTATGGGTTTGAACCTGCGCCTTGCGATTGAGACATGTATTGAAATAATTTCGATTGTATGATATAATATCCGCAGGCGGCGAAGCCGCCAAGGCCGCACGGCGTGCGGCGCTTCGCTAAAAGCGAAAAGCGGATACCATCAGGAACAAGCCGTATCGGCGAAGCCGATGGGAGCGAACGGTGTTCGCAAAACGAAATCGAAGATTTCGCGGCTTTTTTATGCTATAATATGATACAATATGATTAGAAAGTTATAAAGGCGGTGGCACTATGATTAATCTGAATAAAACGATTGATGATCTTATTTCGAATGGTACTGTAGAGCATATCGCTGTTCGCGTCGGTCAAGGTAATCATGTGATTTACGATACGTATCGTGGCGGTGTTGATGAAACAACGCTTTTTGATATGGCATCAGTTACAAAAATGATGGTGACGACTTCGCTTGCTTTGATTGCTCTCGATAAGGGGTTGCTTCAACTTAACGATACCGTTGACAAGTTTTATACAACTGACAAATCCTTGTCGGTAAAGAATTTACTGACACATACCATGGGAATCGGGTATAAGCTATTGAACAAAGAAGGCAATACTTGTGAGAATATTGCCGAAAAGATCCTTGATATTCCCTCCGATATTCCAATAGGAACAGATGTGCTGTATAGCTGCCCCGGATTTATTTTGCTCGGCAAAATACTTGAAAAAATATTTGGTGAGCCTTTGAATAAATGTTTTGACGAACTCGTTGCAAAGCCGCTCGGACTTAACAACACGTCGTTTTTGCCGATGGACACATCCAATGCGGTCAATTCCAATCTGAACGAGGATATGCGAGGAATTGTAAACGATTATAATTGTCAATTTCTCGGTGGGGTTGCGGGAAACGCAGGTCTCTTTTCAAATATTTATGACATTACAAAATACGTGTCTTTTATACAGAACAGAGGAAAGCCTTTATTCAGTGAAGAAACTTTCTTGTTGGCGGCGCAAAATCATACCGCTGGAATGAGTGAATCCCGTGGGCTTGGTTTTTTGTATGTAGATGATAGATATGAACAGACAGGAGGACTTTTCTCACAAGGCGCGATAGGGCATTGTGGGCACACGGGGCAATCGGTGTTTGTCGATTACCGATCGGGGCTGTATGCGATAATCTTATCGGACGCAACCGTATCTACGGTTAGAAAGTACGGACAAGAGCATTATGACGAGGTTATGGATATGCGTTCGCGCGTACACGCGGCTATCAAACAAGATATCAACAAGATATAAAATAGAAAAGAAATACTCGGTGAAGGGTTCAAAATTGTTGTGATGAAGGAGTGCCTATATGTATAAGATTTCGGTACCAATCATGTCGACTACAGTCAATACGAGCAATCGTGAAGAATATGTGCGGCAGTTTAGAGAAGCAGGAGCGGAAAGAGTTTTTATTGCATTGGGTAGTCCTTGACGGAGAGTATAAGACAATTGAGTGTGTGGGGTGTGAAGCTGAGCTTTTGGGTAATAAGGTGACACTTAAGGGGCAGCTGTACGGTTTCACTTCTGCTATGTTCAGAGTGCGTAGATAAGACAGTATACCCAAAGACAGCTTGCCAAGAACGGAAAGAACGAAAATATCGGTGCTGAAGATTTCTTTATTATTGCTTGAAAGAAAAGTGAAAACAAAGGGAGCATACTCGAAATGAAAAACGTATTTTTGATTGGCGATTCGATTCGCTTTGGCGCAACGGGAAGCCCCGGCTACGGTGTCTATGTCAAAGAGAAGCTTGAAAACGCGGCTTGTGTATATGCGCCCGATGAAAACTGCCGATTTGCGCAATATACGTTGCGGTATTTACACGAATGGGCCGCCACGGCGCCCAAGGAGGCAATAGACGTTGTGCATTGGAACAACGGGCTTTGGGACGTTTTGCGTCTTTTCGAGGATGAGCCCTTTACCGATATTGACTATTACGGGGAAACGTTAAAACGGATTTACGCCCGTATTCGATTCCTGTTTCCGCGCGCCAAGGTTATTTTTGCCCTTAGCACCGCGGTGAAGGAGGAATGGGGAAGCAAGGACTTCTTTCGGTATAACCGCGATATTGAAAGGTACAACCAAAAGGCCATAGAGGTTCTATCTCCCTTGGGGGTGGAAATAAACGATTTGTATACCGTCACGCAGGCTTTTGACGATTCCTTGCGCTCTGATTGGGTGCATTACGGAGAAGAAGGCTCTGAAATTTTGGCAAAAATCGTGGTAGAACGCATTTTAAAGGCAATGGAATAAAGAGCCCGAGCGGCCTAAGCTTCATTTTGGTATTTCCCCAAGAGAATATCAAAGGCTGCCTAGCCTTATCCCGTAAAGACAATCAGCTGCAAGAAAAAGCAAGTGACTGTTGGTCAAATCGAAGAAACAGGGAAAAGAGAAGAAGGGTGCTAAGCACGTGTCAAGAAAAAAGGACGAGGAATTTTAACAATTCTTCGTCCTTTTCCTGTCGGTAGGTATTATTCAATTTATACTGCTTTATAGCAGATACTCGGTGGATGGGGTATCAAGAATTCAAAAGCGTTTCCTCAAACAAGGCGAAATCCATCAGCTTTTTGGCGGTGCCCGTGTGGCAGTTGAACCAAAAATCCTCTAATTTTTCGGCGCAGTCCTCGTCATACCAATAGGTTGGCAAGGCGCCGCTTTCACCGTTTTGGGTGCGGGTTATCATATCGGCCAAGGCGCGCGCTTTTTCAAGAAAGAGGGTATTGCCCGTCAGCTTGTACGTATCGGCAAAAACAGAAAGCACGCAAGCGGCAGAGCCGTTGATCGGGCGATACCATTCATATTGCTCAAGAGCGGCAGGGTAAAGCCAACGGCTCGTATCGTAAAGCGCCGCCTTGGCGTGCGGCCCCCAAACGACGAACTGGTCCTCAATAAAGCGCGCAAGCGCTTCCACCGTTTTCGCCGTGTCGGACTCCTCTGCATTGTTTTCTACCATATAGTGAACCAGATCAGAAAGGCCTATGTGGGTCAGATTGTAATAGGGAGGGAAAATATCCGTGTCCTCAAACTGCCCGTTGAAGCAGTAGGTGGAAAGACATGTGGCTTCGATATAGGAGAAGCAGCCGCTGGCAACCTGCGCGTAGAGCGCGGTTTCATTATACTTTTGCGCGTTGTAGAGGAAAAGCATAATGCCGTACGGAATGCAAAGCCGTTCCGTTTTGGCCTTTCCCGTTTTTGCGTCCAGAACCAAAGGCCAGCTTCCTTCGGGAAGAACGGTTGCGACATAGTGGTCGGCAATGTGAAGGGCGGCCTTTAAAAAGCGCTCCTCCCTCGTTGCGTCGTATAGCGACAGGTAAGCGTTGCCAACACTTGCGGGATAAATCGTCATTACCTCGCCCACGTGCTTGTCGGCGGTGTAATTGGTTTTTCCTTCGCCGGCCTTACGGAAATCAAGATAGTAGGTCGGCGGCAGGCCCTTCAAGGCGTAATGCTCGGGAAAGGAAATCGAGCGCAGATAGTCGGCGGCGCGCGTTGCAATGGCAAGCGCTTCTTGGGCGCTGGCCTCGTCAAGCCTTGCAAGCCCCGTCATAGAATCAATCAGGGCGCTTATCATCTTGGAGGGGTAAACGTTGTAATCGTAGGTGGGGTCGGGCGAGCCGTTTTCATAAAAATAACGGACGTGAGATAAATTCAGAACGTAGTGATACGCAAGAAGCGCCGCCTCGCGATAGGTTCTTTTGGCAGAAGAGTAGGACTCGCGGCTCGGAAAGGGCGCGGATTTATAAAAGGTGCGCGCGCCAACGGGGAAAAGGGCTTTTCCGCTCTCATCGAGTGCTTCAACCGTCAAGGAGACCATACCTGTTGGAAGTGCCTTCCAAATGGGCAAAAGCAGGGCAGTAGGCTTATCGGCCTCAAAGGTATGAAGCCCTCCGTTTGCGTCCTTTGCTGTGAAGCGGTAGCTTACGGCCAAGGGGGATTTTGGAAAATAAAAGGAAGGAACGTACGTGAACTGGGTGGAATTATAATTCCAAAAAGGAGCCGCGTTCTTTCCCCCGTAATGAACGGTGTGTTCCCGGCTGCAGTATTCTTCAAGCGCTCTCTTTGCGATATCGTTCATAAAATTCTCCGAAAATTATATGATAGGGCGATTTTTAGTTAGTTTACAAAGCAATCCTCGTAATGCGCCAGCGCCTTCGAGATAACCTCAATGGCGGCCTCGTGGCTGTTAACCTCCTTGGCAACTGCCTCCTTGTCCTCCAAGGCCTTGTAGACGTTGAAGAAATGCACCATTTCGTTGAAAATGTGCGCAGGCAGATCGGAAATATCCTTGTACTGATTGTAGGTCGGGTCGCCGAAGGGAATGGCGATAATTTTCTCATCGTTTCTTCCACCGTCAAGCATGGAAATGTAGCCGATGGGGTAGCAGCGAACGAGTGTCAAGGGCTCAAGCGCCTCCGAGCAAAGCACCAATACATCCAAGGGGTCTCCGTCATCACCGAAGGAACGGGGGATAAAGCCGTAATTGGCAGGGTAGTGGGTTGAGGTATACAAAATGCGATCCAGTACGATGAGACCGGTTTCCTTGTCAAGCTCGTATTTCTTTTTGCTTCCCTTGGGAATTTCAATAACAGCCACGAAGTCCTCGGGCTTGATGCGCTTGGAATCAATGTCATGCCAAATATTCATTTACTTCTCCTTCTTTGTTCTGCTTTTTCTTTTATTATACTATTGTACACCTTTTTTAAAAAAGTGCAAGAGATACGGTTGAATTCGATTTTTTCGCTTCGTAACCTTGCTTTCATATGGGCTCGTTGTCAAGCGATTTATATTCTCGCGGAGAAATTCCGACACGGTTGCGAAAGCATCTGGAAAAATAGTTTTGGTTTTCAAAGCCGACGGCCTCGGCTATCTCTCTGACGGAAAGGGAAGAGCCGAGCAAAAGCTCCTTGGCTTTTTCAATGCGAATGTCAATGATAAAATCTGTGTAGGAGCGCTCAGTCACCTCCTTGAAAAGATGAATGAAGCGGCTTTGACTCAAACAGCTCTCTGCTGAAAGCTCGCGAACTGTTGGGGGATTTTTGATGTTTTCGTAGATTTTTTTGCAGGCCTCGTTGATGCGGCTTTCTCCCTTTTTGCTAACGTTTCCGCGGCGAAGCGCGTGCTTGCGCGCAACAATGCCTAAAAGCTGGTATAGATAAGCCGTGCAAAAGGTCATATACATCGGATTTTGCATCGCGAATTCGCGCACCATCCGCTCGGAAATTTCCTCAAAGCTCAGGCTTCTTCCCATTTCAAAGGTTGAAAGAGTCCAAAGCCCCAATCTCTTCAACAGCGCCTCACAGCCCGTGCCGCTGAAATGGACGAAATGGGAGACGGAGGCGTCCTCCTTGCGATAATGGTATTTTTGCGGCTCGCTTGGCTTGAAAAGCAAAACGCTTCCTTCGGGCAAGCGGTAAAGCTCTCCCTGCTTTTCTAAATAGCAAACGCCCTTTTCTACGTAAATCAGCTGGTAGTCGCTTCGGCCAAGTGGGCGGTCGCTGCCCCTGTCGCGCTTGTAAATGCGCTCAATGCCACAGCTGTTTACCTCTAAATGCTCGGTGGAAACTCTGTCGCTGCAAAAGGGGCCTTTCGGTTTTTTTATCACGTATATCACCTCGATTTCATTGTAGCACGCTTTTTGAGGTTTGTCAACGAAAATAGCAAAATTGTGCTAATTCGAGGGGGCGTTAGCAAATTTGTGCATATACAAAGAGAGGGGCTTGTGTTATACTGAAATTAAAGAAAAAAGCAAAGGAGCCTTTCTATGAATATCAATCCCATCAATCTGATTCCCCCGAGCGAGCTTGGCAAGGATAGCAAAATCAAGCTTTCCGTTTGCGATACCGAGCATGACCTTTACTGGCGCATGGCAATTGAGGTTTTGGAAACCATCAAGGAAAACAACGAAAAGGGCGAGGATACCATTATGGTAGTGCCTTACGGCCCCATTGGCCCTTACAGCCGCTTGGTATACCTTGTCAACACCTATCGCGTCAGCCTGAAGCGTTGCACCTTCATCAATATGGACGAGTATCTGAACGATGACCTGACCTACATTGACAAGAGCGATCCCCTTTCCTTCCGTGGTGGTATGGAGAGAATCTTCTACAACCTGATTGACGATGAGCTGAATGTTTTGCCCGAAAACCGTCATTTTCCTATTCCCGGCGAGGAATATAAGGTGATGGAGCTGATAAAGAAGGCAGGAAAGCTGGATATGGCTTGGGGCGGTGTTGGTATCAACGGCCACTTTGCCTTCAATGAGCCCCCGGAGCCCGGCGAGGCTTGCACGGCCGAGGAGTTCTTAGATAGACCCACGCGCGTGCTTCCCATCTCCCGTGAGACCAAGACCATCAACTGCTTTATGAACTGCGGTGGCGACTTGGATGCTATTCCCAAGAACTGCATCACCGTTGGTATGAAGGAAATGTTTATGGCCAAGAAGGTTCGTATGTGCATGCCCAGAGACTGGAATGCAGGCGCGCTCCGTAAGATTTTGCACGGTGGCGAGACCCCTGCCGTTCCTTGCTCTCTCTTCGCGCGTCATCCCGATGCCGTTTTGTACTGCGCGCGCGTTGCAACCGAGTCTCCCATTCCTGAAATCAGAATTTACAACAAATGAGAAAAACGCTGATTACAGGTGCTTCGGTTGTTCTTGACGGCGCTTTGCAAACGGGGGTATCCTTGTTGCTTGCAGAGGGAAGGATTGCGGAGATTTTCCGTGAGACACCGCCAAATCTGGATGCCGAGAGGATAGATGCCAAGGGGCAGTATCTTCTTCCTGCCTTTATCGAGCTTCACGCGCACGGTGGCGGCGGCTACGACTTTGCCGATGCGACAAAGTCCTCCTTTACGGGCGTGATGAACACCCATCTGGCGCACGGCGTTACCCTGCTTTGCCCCACCCTCGTTTCGTGTGAGTGGGAAAGAACGCTGGCCTTCTTGGAGCTTTGCGAGAGCTTTGGCAAGCATTCGGCGATGTTTGGCGGTGTGCATCTGGAGGGGCCTTTTCTCTCTCCCCTGATGTGCGGCGCCCAGAAGCCCTCGGTGATTATCGCACCGAGTGAGAGGGAAATTGCCGCGCTTGAGGAGCACGCAGGGGTTCTTTCCTGCATCAGTGCCGCTCCCGAAATTGACGGGGTGGACGCGCTTGCGCGCCGCATGACCGCCAAGGGCGTTTCGCTTTCCGTTGGCCATAGCAATGCGGATGCCCAAACGATGCAAAAGGCACTTTCACTTGGCTTTAGCCGCATAACCCACCTCTTTTCCGCCACCTCCCGCCGCGCCAAGCAGGGAAGCTACGTTGTCGGCGGCATTGAGGAAACGGCGCTCTTGGAGGAGGGCTTTACCGTTGAATTGATTGCAGACGGGCATCACGTTTGCAAGGAATCCTTCCTCCTGACCGAAAAATGCAAGGGAAGAGACGGTATCGCGCTTGTTTCGGACGCGATGCGCGGTGCAGGCTGTGCGGGCTTGACCGAAAGCTATCTTGGCGAAATTCTTCCCGAAAATCGCGTGATTATCGAGGACGGCGTTGCCAAGCTTCCCGACCGCTCAAGCTTTGCAGGAAGCGTTGCCGTGGGAGACACGATGGTAGCGGCGCTTGTCGGCCGCTATGGGCTTCCCCTTGCCACCGTTTCTCATATGATGAGCGCTGTTCCTGCGCGCCTTTTGGGGCTTGCAGACAAGCGCGGAAGAATCGAAAAGGGGCTTGAGGCGGAGCTTGTTCTGCTTGATGCCTCGTACAAAACCGTCAAGGTCTTTTCCAAGGCCGTTTGTTAAGAATTGTTTACACCCCTTGGTGCATTGCACCGAGGGGCTTTTCCTTTTGAGGCGTTGCTTTTTTAAAGGAAGTGTGCTATAATGAAAAAAACGAAGAAGGAGAGCCCTATGCAAACAACGCTGTATATGCTGACCGAAACAAGCCCGTATTTGCTGGGCCTTGTGATACATACGGAGAAGGGAAACTGCATCGTTATAGATGGCGGTCGCCCTGAGGATATGCCGCTCTTAAAGCAATACGTTGGCGGTCGCAAAATCAAGGCTTGGCTTTTAACCCATCCGCACGAGGATCATATCAGCGGCCTTGTTTCCGAAATGGAGAAAAACGGCGGCGCGGAGCTTGATATTGAGCGCGTGATTTATCATTTTCCCGACTATGACGAATGGCTTTCCTATGCAGACCAAGCGCCCGATAAGGATTATTTTTTGCGCGAGCTTAATGAAAGCCTGCCCGCCTTTAACCGCATCAAGCATCTTTTCGGAGACAGACTTTATGAGGCAACGCAGGGAGAAAGCTTTTCGATTGACGAGCTTTCCTTTGAAATTCTCTATACTGCGCACAAGGGGCTTCTTTCCAATCCGATGAACGATAGCTCCATGGTTTTTAAAATTACAACGCCGCGCACGAGCCTTTTGATTCTCGGCGACCTTGGCCCTGAGGGTGGAGACGCTTTGTTCTTTGAGTCGCGCGAGAAGTTGGCGGCCGACATTGTGCAGATGGCACATCACGGGCATATGAACGTGGATTTTGGCGTGTATGCCGCCATTCACCCTAAGGCTTGCCTTTGGAGCGCACCGCGCTGGGTGTATGATGAGCCGGAGGTACCAAGGTATCTTTCCAACCGAGAGGAGCTGATTCGTATGAAGCGGATTCGTATGTACGGAACGGCCTTAACGCGCAAATGGATGGATATTCTCGGTGTCAAGACGCATTACGTCTCCTGCGACGGAACGCAGGAAATTCCGCTTTGAGCAAGAAAGAGAGAAACAAAAATGAAGCTGTTGAATTTCGGTTCCTGCAATATAGATTACGTATATGCGCTCGACCACGTTGTCGCCCCCGGAGAAACGGAGGCAACCGACAGTCTCCATATCTATTCGGGCGGAAAGGGACTCAATCAGTCCATTGCCGCGGCAAGAGCAGGGGCAGAGGTGTACCACGCAGGCTGTATCGGAAAGGACGGAGATTTTCTTTCCCGTCTTTTAGAGGAAAGCGGGGCGGACGTTTCGTATCTGAAACGCGTTGATGAGAAAAACGGACACGCGATTATTCAGGTTGCGGCAACGGGCGAAAACTCCATTTTTCTGTATCCCGGCTCCAACGCGATGGTAACGC
>JBGVMO010000007.1:0-3803 GCA_045124835.1 Eubacteriales bacterium | reverse complement strand
CTATATGCTCTACGCGCTCGGAGAGCCGCTTCGCGTATACAGCGCGAAGAACACGCTTGGCGAGGCCAATTCCTACGTTACTACCACCTGCGAATATGCGGATTTTACGGTCAGCGTGGAGGGAACGTGGTTCTTGCCTGCCTGCTACCCCTTCAATATGTATTACCGCGCGGTGTTTGAAAACGCCGTTCTGGAATACGATAAGGGAAAGCTTTGCCTCTATGACGGCGAGGGCTGTCGGGAAATTGCCCTTGGCAAAGCGGAGGAAGCAAGTGCTTCCGTTGGCAACCTCTCGGAGCTTGGTGGGTATTTAGAGGAGCTTACCTACTTCGTTGGCTGTGCAAAGGAGGGCGCGCCCATTCTTCGCGCCACCCTCTCGGACGGCGTTCGCAGCCTGCGCTTTATTGCGGAGCATTGCTATTGATTGCCGTTAAACCCCTATAAAAGCCATCGGCGCACCTTAAGCAAGGTGCGCCGTTTTTTCTTTTTTGGTGGATTTTGGCCCATCAAAAGCGCGTGGCATAGCCGCAATGGCGGCAAAGCGCCTCAACGGCGCGCCTCTCGGAAAAGCCCTTTTTGATGGCCGCGGCACGCGGCGAGGCGAGAATCTCGGAAAGCGGGGTAAGGAAGGCGTTGCCAAGCGCAATTTTTCCCTCGCTGTCCATACAGCAGGGAACGACCGTGCCGTCGGCAAGAATGCCGAACTGATCGCGCAAGCCGTAGCAAAAGGCGCGCGCGCCCGTTTCTTCGGCTTCAAGGTCAGGCCAAAGAAAGCGCTCTGCGCGCTCTATATGCAGCTTGTCGCGAATGCGCAAGCCGCGCGCCCCCTCCGCCCACTCGCCCGAAAGGCGCGCGCGGAGAAAGGCAAGGGTTTTTTCGTTTTTGCCGCCGTCAACGCCCTCGTTCCAAAGCCGAAGCACCGTAACGGTGCCGCCAGCGGCCGCTTTCTCGGCAAAGTCGGCAACCTCGGAAAGATAGGAGAAAAGCCCCTCTTCGCTTTCCTTTTCAAAGCTATGCAGGGAAATATTGACCTTATGAAGTCCTGCTTTCAGGATTTCTTCGCCGCGCGCGGCAAGGAGGGTGCCGTTGGTGGTGATGATGGAGCGAAAGCCCTCTGCCCTTGCCATCGAAAGAAATTCGGGCAGCAGTGGGTGCAAAAGCGGCTCACCCATCAAGTGATAGTAAACGTAGTCGGTCAAGCCCTTCAGCGAATCAAGCAAAAGGGAAAATTCCTCTCTTTCCATAAAGCGCGGCGGGCGGCTGTGCCCGTGGCAAAAGGAGCAGTGCATATTGCAAAGGTTGGTAATTTCGATATAGGCCTTGGCATAGGGCGGTTTTTTCTTTTCCATCGGCGCGCTCCTTTCGCTTTTTGTCCTATTATAGCACCTTTTTTTCCGTTTGGCAAGGTGTAGCCCAAAAAGAAAAAAACCTCGGCTATCCACGCCACCGTGCCAAAGATGCTCGCGGCGAGGCGCGCCACGGCAAGGCATTCGAGGGTCTGCTTGCAAGATACTTCAAGTAATTAAAAACCAATATTTAAGGGAGCAACCGCAAGGTTGCTCCCTTTTTCTGTTCTCCGGGCCTTCAAGGAATGCAAGAGGCGTTTTGGGGCTCGGTTTTCTTTTTGTTTGCGAAAAATGGAAAAGAATTGTTATTTTTTGGAAAAATAATTGACTTTTTTGGAAAACATGATACAATGGTATTGAAAAGAAAAGGAGGTTTGGTTGATGTCGGGCAATGCTGAGCAGGTAAAGCAATACGTTTTGAAGCTGATCGATGCAAAAGATAAGGATTTTGCCCACAAGGCGGTAGAAGCCTTTGGGGTATCCAAATCATCAGTTTATAATTACGTGAAAAAAATGTGCGAGGATAACGTTTTGGAAAAGTCAGAGGGGGCCGTTCCTCCCTACAAGCTTGTAAGCGTGACGCATAAATTTGAATATGATAACAACGGCTCCTTGGGGGAGGATAAGATCTTCCGCGCGGACATTCAGCCGCTTTTAAAGGGCTTTGAGAAAAACGTGTTTTCTGCGTGGCAATATGCCTTTACCGAAATGATGAACAATGCTATTGAGCATGCAAGGGCAACGAAAATTGCGGTTCTTTTTTCCACCAACGCCTTAAAAACAAGCATTGTGATCGCCGATAACGGCATTGGAATATTCAAAAACATTCAAACGTTTTTGAAGGAAGAGCGAGGCCAAGACTTAGCGCTTGATGAGTGCGTTTCGCTATTGTTTGCCGGAAAATTTACCACGGCAGAGAAATTTCACTCGGGCGAAGGAATTTTCTTCACCTCTCATCTTATGGATGAATTCGTTATTACCTCCGACGATATGATTTTTTCAAGAGATAATTTTTCGGATGCTACGGTAAAGGGCTTTCGCGGGCCGTCAAGCACGGTTGTATCCATGTCCCTCAGCAACCAAAGCAAAAAAAGCACCAAGGAGGTCTTTGATCGCTTTGCGGATGTTGAGGAGGGATTTGTTCGAACACACATTCCGATCTCTCATATGTTTGCATACGGAAATCCGATCTCCCGTTCCGAGGCGCGGCGGCTTGCCACGCTGATTGCGGATTTTAAGGAGGTCACGCTGGATTTCCAAGGAGTGGAAGAGGTCGGGCAGGCCTTTTGCCATGAGCTGTTCGTTGTGTGGCAACGAAGCAATCCCGAGGTCGTCCTTCGCGTTGTCGGCGCCTGCGAGGACGTCGATTTTATGATTCAAAGAGTCAAAAAAACAAACTGATTGGCCGCCTCTTGCGGTACTGTAAGGAGATAAAGCCGTGAAAAAATCTGTTTTAACGCTGTTTCTTCTGTTTTTGCTTTGCTTATCGCTTCTCGTTTCCTGCGTAGTGACGCCGCCCGATGGCAGCCATTCCTCCGATGAGGGCAAAACACCCCCGGCTGACGATGGAACGCCCCCGGCTGACGATGGTGGCAGCTCCTCCGATGAGGGCGGCGAGGGTGCGCCTATTGTACCTTCAGAGGATATTTTGAAGGGAACGCCCACCTTGGACGGCGCTCTTGACAAAAAGTATGAATACAGCTACCGCCTCACTGTGTCGGGCGAGGAGGACACCTTTCACACGTCAAAGGGAGGTACCAAGAATGGCTCCTATGGCGATAGCGCAACGGCCTACTACCTTTACGATGAAGGGCATCTTTACGTTTGCATCGTGGTGAAGGATGATGCGGTATGTACCCGAGGGGAAGCTTGGGCCATTGCCAACATTGCGGCCCTTTCTTGGGAGAACGATGCGGTAGAGGCGCGCCTCTATTATGAGGAGCTTGGCGAAGCCAAGCAGGCAAACCAATACATTTTCCAGTGTGACGCCTATGCCTACGCCACCACCAATTATCTTTCGATGTGTCAAGAGCCCTACATGGTCAAGACTGCCATCACCGAGGATGGCTTTACCGTGGAGTTTGCTCTTCCGCTTTCCTTTGGGAAAACGGCGGGTGACAAAATAGGTCTTGCCATTGAAATTGACGACCTGCACGAAAATGTTGACCCTGCCGACACCGCAATGGGAACGCACGATTTCAACGCCTACGGCAGTCAGCATCCCTATTTGAATATGGTGGCGCTCAGCGCCCTTTCTGCGCCATAACCCCTTCAAGGGGCAACAGAAAAAGAGAGAACATTTCGGAAAAAACCGATTGAAGTGAACCCAAAAGTTTAGACAAAAATTAAATATTAAGTTGTTTGCGAATGAGCTCGGTATTGCACTGGGCTCATTCCTTTTAACTTTAGAGAAATTCTTTCGTTGTTGTAGTAATGTATGTATTCTTCCAACTTTTC
>JBGVMO010000006.1:0-2181 GCA_045124835.1 Eubacteriales bacterium | reverse complement strand
GTACTGCCAAGCGCACGATGGAGAGGCGCACCCAAACACGCAAATGGCGCTCAACAACGTGGCAACACAGTACGTAAATTTGGGCTATCCCGACAAGGCCGCTATTATATTGGAGGGTCTTCTCGCTCCCGCGAGGGATAGCGCCGATGAAACGCCCGAGAACACCTTGACAATTCTCGGTAATCTCGCCGCGGCCTACGAGGCTTGCGGTAAGTACGAGCAGAGCCTTTCAACGCAGGCGTTGACGTATGAGCTTTGCTGTTGGACGCTTGGGGAGACAAATCCTTTCTCCTTGAAGATGCTACATCATCTGGCTATCTCCTATGTAAAGGAGGGCGAATACGAAAAGGCACGTAAGCTCCTCGAGGAAGCCTATCTGCAAAGTTGTAAGATACTGGGGCAGACGCATCCCGATACCTTGCGCGTGCTTTCCTCCCTCTCTACTTGCTTGAGCAAGGAGGGCAAGTACGCAGAATCGCTTGCGCTGGCCGAGAGGGCTTACGCGCAAAAAATGCAGCTACTCGGCGAGGCGCATCCCGATACGGCAATGGCGCTTTCCGATTTGGCCTCTGCATATGCCAAGCAAAAGGATTTTGACAGGGCGCTTTCCTTGATAGAAAAGGCGTATGCGCTTGTCTCTTCGGCACTGGGCGAACAGCATCCGCGTGCCTTGCGAGCGCTCTCAAGCCTTGCCACGATACAGGACGAGCTTGGCAACCACGCAGAGTCACTGGCCTTGCACGAGAAAATCTACGCGCAAAGGTGCGAGCTTCTTGGAGAGGCACATCCCGATACCCTTCGGACACTGTGTGACATGGCGATGGTTCAGTATACGCTCGGTAATGCCGATAAGGCCATCGAGCTTTTCGGCGCCTTGTATGAGGCAAGAGCACAGGCGCTGGGGCAAGCGCATAGAGACACGCTTGCGGCCTTGCGGTATCTTGCGCTTTGCTTGGAGAGGTGCGGCGACTGTATTGGCGCCTTGCCGCATTATGAGACGCTTTACTCCTTAAGGCGCGATACCTTGGGTGAAAAACACGCGGATACCGTCGCGGCACTAAAAAGCTATGAGCGTTGCCGCGAAAAGGTAGAAGATCTAAAGGACTCCTGGCAATGGAAGGAAAGGGTGTACCTTGGCCTCGTAGAGCGCTTTGGAGAGGGTGCCATGGAAACCGCGCCTGCACTTACAGAGCTGGCTATCGCATGCGATATGCAGGGGTGCTACGACAAGGCGGCGGCGTATTTTGAGAAGCTGCTTCACATTTACACTCGTCTTTATGGCGAAGAAGACGAGGAAACGCTGAAAATTTTAGGACTTTTGGCGGTGGCGTACGGGGAGCTTGGCGAGGACAGGCGGGCAATGGAAATCGAAGAGCGCGTTTGCAGGCTTCGCTATGAGCTTCTTGGAGATAAGCATAAGGACACGCGATTGGCGGTTGATAACCTATCGGCTACCTATAAGGTGCTGGGTGAGTACGGAAAGGCAGAGCGCTTGTGGGAAGAGGTGCTTGCTTTGCGGTGTCGCGAGCACGGAGAAGAGAGTCTTGATGCACAAGACGCGCAAAAAAATCTTGTCAAAATCTTGCAAACACGTCGCAATTTTCCAAAAATGCTGGAGCTGTGCAAGCGGCTATACACCGCGCAGGTCAAAGCCTTGGGCGAGGAGCACGAGGACACGCTGTCGACAAAAGACAGTATGGCCGTGGCCTATAAGCAGCTTGGTGACGCCGAAACGGCGTTGACGCTTTTAGAGGAAATTTATAGGGCTAAGCGAAAGTACGTAAAAGAGAATAGCCCGAAGCTTTTATTGGTGTTGCGGCAAAAGGTTTTCATTTTGGCTGAGCTTGGTCGCTACGAGGAAGCGGCATTCTGGCAAGAGAGGGTTTATCTGATTTCTTCCCAGCATTTCGTAGAGGGCGCACCGCAAACCCTGCAAGCCAAGGCGCTCTTGGAGGAATATAAAAGGAAGTGCACGGCGCAGGAATAACTCTCGCCCCCATATACTTATCTCTTCATACAAAATAAAGCGGACTGCCAAAAGCAGTCCGCTTCTTGTACATTTTGCGTTGGTATCCGTATCGGTAAAATTTTTAAAAAAAATATTTACAAACTGTAAAAATTGTGCTATAATGGGAACGCCAAACAAAACTTAATATTGAAGCACTTGAGAAGGCTCGCTAT
>JBGVMO010000005.1:0-4969 GCA_045124835.1 Eubacteriales bacterium | reverse complement strand
TGTTTGTTTTGCGTGCGCTTAGGGTTTGGGGGGGTAACCCCCCCAAGGGTTAAACCCCCCTTTTCTATTTGAACGGAGCAGGGCGCAATAGGGGCGGATGAAAACCAAAAAACGCCCTCGCGCTCGCCCACAAACAGCGTTTTTTCTCCAAATGCCGAAAGAAGCAGGACGTTTTTGGAAAAATCCTGTATCACAAAGGCAAAATCTCCCGAAAACTCTCGCTCGATGGCGCGTATGCCGCCGCAAATATAGGAGGCAAGAAGCATTTTTTCGGTTTCAAAAGAGAAAATCCGCGGTGTCCCTTTGGGGTGCGGCATGCCAAGGCAGGCGGCAAGAAATTGCCTTCGCCCAAGACGCAGTCGAAAGGGCAGAGGATGGCGAAAGGGCGAGGCGGCGCAAATGCCAACGCCGCTTTCTGCCGCAATGCCGTAATATTCCCCCGAATTCCGCATACCGTCGCTGTAGCGTAAGAGCTGTGAAACCGCCTCGCCCGAGGGCGAGGCGTAGCCGCAAAAGGAAGCCATCGCGTTTCTCCTTGCTTTGTTTTTAACAGTATATTCACAAGAAGAAAAAAAGAGAAAGCCAAGCCGAAAAAACGGCTTGGCTTTTATGTAAGGGATTTATGCCTTCTTTTTCTTTCCCAGAAGCGCCCAAAGAAGAGCGAAAAGCTTGTTGAGGCCCAAAAGCACGGGAACGGAAACGGCCACGATGGCGAGAGTTGAAAGAATCGTTTTGAGGTTCAAAACCGTCACACCGACAAGGCCTCCGCCGAAAATGGCAAGCGCCAAGGTGCCAACGAGCGAGAATGCAACGCAGGCGGCGCGGATTTTGTTAAAGGGCAGACAAAGCACAACCAGCGCCACAAAGCCGCTGTATGTCAAGGCCAGAACGCACATCGTCAGATATTCCGCTTCGGTAAAGAAGGAAAAATGACGAAGCAGGACTACCGAGACTACGGACAGCAGAAGCAGAATGCCGCTCGGCAGGCAACGCTTCAAAACGCCCGAAATGAAGCGACCCTCAATGAGCTTGTCATTCTTTTGCAAGGCGAGAATGACAGAAGGAATACCGTCAACGAACACCTCGAAAAGAAGCATTCCCGTTGTCAGATACGGATATGCCGTGCCAGACAGAATGCAAATCAAGGAGAGCGACAGAGCGAAAAAGGTTTTCATCAAAAACAGAGTAGAGGAGCGCTCCACATTGTTAACAACCTGCCGACCCTCACGCACAACGGAGGGAAGAGAGGCGAAGTTGTTGTCAAGCAATACGATGTTGCTCAGGCCGCGCGCCGCATCGCTTCCGTCTGCCATAGCGATGCTGCAATTTGCCTCCTTCAAGGCTAAGGTGTCGTTAACGCCGTCGCCCGTCATAGAAACAACGTAGCCCTTCTTTTTCAGAGCAACCACCAAGGCGTGCTTCTGCTCAGGGGTTACACGGCCGAAAACGGAGCAGCTTTCGGCGTACGAGGCGGCCTCTTCCGGAGACATTCCCTCAAGAGAAACGTAATTTTCTGCGCCCGCAACGCCAACTCGCTTGGCAATGGCGGCAACGGTTACCGGGTTATCTCCCGAAATGATTTTAACGGCAACGCCGTTTTCCTTGAACCAGCGGATGGTATCGTATGCTTCCTCGCGAATATGATCCTCCAAGAAGAAGAGCGCCTTGGGGGTCATTTTTTCGGGAAGAGCATCCTCCTTGATTTCTTCCTTGGCAAAGGCCAGCATCAAAACGCGCTTGCCCTCCTCTGCCGCCTTTTGAATGCGCGCGGCGACCTCCTCGGAAAGAACGCCAACGTTCAAAAATTCGGGCGCACCGAGAGCAAAGGTGCCAAGGCCGCACAGAGCAGTCACGGTGCATTTTCTCTTGGAAGAGAAGGGAATGTTGTAGCTTGCCTCAATGGGCACATTTGTCGAATACGCTTGGCGAAGCGCAAGCGAGGTGAAGTTGGCATCGGGCTGGGCGGCTAAAAGCGAGGCCACAACGCGTGAAAGCGTTTCTGCCTCCAAGGGCTCGATTTCGTAAGCGCCCTCAACGCGCATCGTGCCATCCGTGATGGTTCCCGTTTTGTCAAGACAAAGCACGTTGGTGCGCGCCAGCATCTCGATGCTATACGGGTTCTTTACCATCGTTTTACGCATTGCAAGGCGGATAACACCCATAGAAAGCGCAACGGTGATAAGCAAAAACATACCGGCAGGAATCATACCGACCAAGGATGCGCAGGTGCGGCGCAAAGCCTCGGGAATTTCGTAAAGTCCTCTGTTGTTAAAGAACATTAGAACGGAGAAGGGAATAATCAGAAAGCCGATGATTTTCACAATGCGGTTGATGTCACGGAAAAGGTAGGACTCGGTGGCCTTGAAGGCCTTGGCCTTGACTGCCAGAGTTTGCACGTAAGCGTCAGCGCCTACGCGCTCGGCCCTTGCGCGACAGCCGCCCGAAATGATAAAGCTACCGGCCAAGAGGGTGTCTCCCTCTTTTTTCTTAATGCCGTCCGACTCACCCGTCAAAAGACTTTCGTTGACCTCAACGGCGCCGTCAAGTAAAATCAGGTCAGCGGGAATCTGATTGCCCGCGCGCAAAACGACAACGTCATCAAGCACAACCTCATCTGCCGAAATGCTGATTTCCTCCCCATTTCGCACAACGGTTGCCTTGGGCGCGGTGAGCAAGGAAAGCTTGTCCACCGTGCGCTTGGCCTTCATCTCTTGGAAGATGGCAAGCAGCGTGTTGGCAAGAATAATGCCTGTAAAGAGAAATTCCTTGAATTCCGCTCCCGCAAAAATCAGAACGACGACGATGATGGCCCAAATCAAATTGAAATAGGTGCAAAGGTTGTCGATGATAATGCGCAGATAGGATTTTCCTGTCTTGGATTTGACGCGGTTGTTAAGGCCCGCCTTGCGCCTTTCTTCTGCCTCTGCCGAGGAAAGACCCGTTGCGGCATCCGTGTTAATTCGTTTTATTTCAATGGAGCTTTTGCTTTTCATATAGTGACTCCTCTTGGTGTTTTAGTCAAGGGAAAGTATAACAGATGCGAAAGGAAAAGTCAAGCCTCGACCTTTCAAAAATACATATTCAATATTGACATTCGAAATAATCTGTGCTAAAATGTACGTTAATAAAAATAAAACAATAAATTTGTCGAAAGGAAACGAAGTACAAATGAAGGAATTTTTGAAACGCAAAAACATTGTCATTTCCGCCAAGCGTTACGGAATTGACGCTTTGGGCGCTATGGCGCTCGGACTTTTCGGTTCGCTTCTGATTGCAACCATTTTTAACGCTATCGGATTGATTCCCGGCCTTTCCTTCTTCGCGAGAATCGGTGGCTACGGCGCAAAGGCCGCAGGCTGCGCGATGGCCGTTGCCATTGCATACGCCTTACAGGCACCGCCCTTGGTGCTTTATTCCTCGGCTCTTGTCGGCTTTATTGCCAACGATATCGGTGGCGCAGGCGGCCCCTTGGCCGTTTTGCTCATTACCGTTATCGCGGTGGAATTCGGTAAGGCGGTCTCCAAGGAAACCAAGGTGGATATTCTTGTTACCCCCTTCGTAACCGTCCTTGTCGGCGGCGGTCTTTCCGTTCTTTTTGCCGGATATATCGGTCAGCTTGTCAGCTACGTTGGAACCTTTATCGGCTGGGCAACCCTCCAACAGCCCTTCGTGATGGGCATTATCGTTTCTGCCGTCGTCGGTATTGCGCTGACCCTGCCCATTTCCTCTGCGGCCATCTGTGCGGCTATCGGCCTTTCGGGCGTTGCCGCTATTGCGCAGGGTATGGAGCCTAGTCTGGTTTACGGCGTTGCCTTGGCAGGCGGTGCCGCCGTTGCGGGCTGTTGTGCGCATATGGTGGGATTTGCCGTGATGTCCTTCCGTGAAAACCGTTTTGGCGGTCTCGTTTCGCAGGGTATTGGCACCAGTATGCTGCAAATGCCTAACCTTGTCAAGAATCCTCGCCTTTGGATTCCCCCTGTTCTCGCCTCCGTCATTACGGGCCCCTTGGCCACCTGTCTTTTCAAAACACAGATGTACGGAGCCGCCATCAATTCGGGCATGGGTACCTGCGGCTTGCTCGGCCCCATCGGTATCGTTCTCGGCTGGTTTGGTGGAAGCTATCCTGCCACGGTTACTTGGGTTGACTGGGTTGGTCTTGCCCTTATCTGCTTTATCCTGCCCGCGCTCTTGTCTTGGGGCTTTTCGCTTATCCTTCGTCGCATCGGCTGGATCAAGGAAAACGATTTGAAGCTTCCCGAATAAAAAAGAAAGGCCTGCCTTTATTATGAAAGAAAAATATCTGAAAAGCTATGAAACCGGGCGCTACAACCTCATTGTGATGTCCGCCTTTACGCTTATCAACATCATTTTGCTTCTTTTGGGAAGCGATATGTATTTTTTGTTCTCGGCCGCCATCCCTTATTTTACGGCGATTTTTCCGCACGTGCTTGCCGTGGAAATTCCCTCGTACGCATCTTGGATTCTGCCGCTTGCAGGGGTGTCTGCTCTGATGCTCGTTCCTTACGTTCTTGCATTCTTCCTCGGCAAGAACCCCGAAAAGTACGGCTGGATGATTTTTGCGCTCGTCTGCTTTGCCATTGATACTGCGGGCTTTTTCATCCTTTTCGGTATTTCGGTTGAGGGCATCGTGGATTTGATTTTTCATCTTTGGGTTCTGGTTTATCTCATTCTGGCCGTCCGTGCGGGCGCGAAGCTTAAGGCACAGTCGCACAATATGCCCGAGGCAACTGAAATAAAACAAATGCCCGAGGCGTAAAAGCCTCGGACATGGAAGAGATGTGGCGACTTAGCCGTTCTCTGCAATGAAATTTTTAAAATAACGAAAGGCGGAGGCCACGGCAAAGCTTTGCCGTATCTCCTTCTCGGTGGCGAAAACGAGGTTTTCGCCACCTTTTTTTTCGCAAGGCTGCAAAAAGCCCTTCATATGCCACTCCAAATGGGTGAAAAT
>JBGVMO010000004.1:0-5620 GCA_045124835.1 Eubacteriales bacterium | reverse complement strand
AATTAACCACCGTGCTTGATATTCCTGCTTCTGCCTTTGAGGCTCTTGAGGGACACAACGGCATTTACGTCTTTGAGTTTGAGCCCGACAGCGAGGGCAACTATCCCAAGTTCCGTAATCTGTATGTCGACGGCTGGTCTGCCACTATGGCCCACACAACGCCTACCACCACGGCAAACGGCGAATTCCCCTCTCTTTCTCGCTTTGACAGAGACGTGGACGGAACCTTTATCAAGGCCGAGTATTATTACGATAACGGCGATTTGCTTGATCACGCGCCTGCCGTTGAGTATGCAGGTCGCTCCGACAGAACCGACCTTATCGCCTCCTACACCAAGCACTATGAGTGGTTCTTGGCGCTGAAGGATTTGAAGGCCATCTATCAGCTTGACGGCTTTGAAAATCTCACGGCCGAGGGTGTTCGCCCCGGTATGGGAACCGATTATGCAGAGGCCTTTGCCCACTTCCACGCAGAGTTTGCCAAGGTAAAGAAGGGCGAAATGAAGGCTTCCGCCGTGGATTACACCGTTGCTATTGACATCGGCTCTCGCGGCGTTCTGTATTTGAATTTGGATGCCGTTGGTATTCTGCGCGATACGGTTAATGCAAAAATCGCCGAAATGAAGGCGGCAGGCACCTACGTTCCCGGTGAAAGCCAAAAGTCCACGCTTGCCGGTATGGGCATTGAGCTGCATGCAACTGCCGAATGGGACTACGATATTATCGATATTGCGGGCATCGACTTTGATGATGCGGTCTACTATTACGACGAAAGACACAAAGCGGTTGAAACCCTCGTTGCCGTCTATATGGATCCCGCGCAGTACGAAAAGTTTGAGATCCCCGTCAACGCCAATAGAGTCACGGGTTATTTTTCGATGGCAAACCGCCATGTCTTCGTTTCCAATGCCTTTGAATTCCTCGATACTACGGGTGAGTACTATTACGATATTAAGGCAGGCAAGCTTTATTATTACAGCGAGTACGGCATTCACGATTTGGTTTTCTCCTATCCGACGATGGATAATATGTTCATCTTCCACAATGCGAGAAATCTTACCGTCAGCGACCTGACCTTCTGGGGCATTGACGATTACATAATGACCGAGGTCGGTCTTGCCGCGTCGCAGGCAGGCTCCAACAAGATGAATACAACGCACGCCTCGAACCTGTACTTGGCGGGCTTTACTACCCGCGCGGCCCTGACGATCTACGACGCCTATTTCGTTACCATTCAGGATTGCTATTTCCACGATATCGGTGGCGCCGCTATCTACATTGAAGGAAGAGTAGAGGACACCACCATTTCGGGCAACGAAATTGAAATGATAGGGGACTCGGGCATTCGTATCCGCGGTTACCGCGCCGCCAACAATGAGTTCTCTAGCCGAAGCGGTGCCGAGCGCGTGACTATCACGCAGAACTATCTGCATCAGATAGCGCAAAGCACCTATAACGCTCCTGCTCTCTATCTTGCCTCCTGCAAGGATGTAGAGATTGCCAACAACACCATCATCGGATGCTCCTATTCGGGTATGTCCATTGGTTGGAACTGGACCGCGGCCTCTTGGGAAGAGCATGACAAGTACAATCTGTATAACGTCAACATTCATCACAACTATGTCACCGACTTTATGCAGAATCTGGGTGACGGCGGCGCCATCTATATGCTGGGTGGAAACCTGAAGCCCGATAACCCCAAGCAAATCAACTTTATTCACCACAACTGTGTTATCTTCAGTGACACCTCGGGCAACGGCCTTGGCCAGCAGAGCGACGGATACTACTTCGACGGATCTTCGACCAACTGGTCTAACTACAACAACGTCCTTGTAGAGCAGTCCGCAGGTGCCGACAGAGGCGCAAAGGAAAACGCAAACGACAGAGACTATGCGCTTTATATGCGCCGCAAGGGATCGCACTTCTTCTTTAAGCAGTACACCACAACGGGAAGCGCTTGGTCCTACAACATCCATTCTTCTGACAACTTCGTCTTCAACGTCCGTGCAACCACCGCCGCTGCACAGCAGAAGGAGGTATTCTTCATGGGTACCGACGCGCATTGGCAAAAGTGCGGACACAAGGTGACAGGAACCCGTTACTTCTCGGGTAGCAGCAAGCTTGCGTTCCCCGAATCCATCAAGCGATTGATAGAGGAAACGGGCGCAAGAATGCATCCGGGCGAATGGGAATGGCTGATGGATAACGAGTATTAAGCATTTCCCCCTCTGCCCTCCCTTTACGGAGGGCAGAGCAAGGAGCAAAAACAAAGCAAACGCTTTTGTTTTTGCTCCTTTTTCTTTTTCTTCGGAGGGGGAAGGCAGAGAAGCGCCTTGGCACATTGCACAAAAACAAAAAAAGAATGTTAGCCAATTTAACAAAACTATAAAGCCCGTCTTGACAAGAAGGCCAAAATCGTGTAAAATAAAAGTGTATACAATCGGTGCTTGTATCTATTTACAAGCCCATCAAAAAATATAAAAGGAACGATAACGGCTATGAAAAAAAGAATTATAAGCGCCATTTTAACGCTGTGCATGCTTCTTTCCCTTGTGCCGACGGTGTTTTTTACCGCCGCGGCCTCCGAAACGGAAAGTGCGGCACAATCCACGGAAAAGAAGGCGGAGAGCTTTTTTGATTTGTACGTGGGTGCCAACGGAGAAAAGAACCAGAACGGCGGAAGCCTGACGGTTCTCCTGACGGCCCTTAAGGGCTCCTCCTCCTTGGACTTGAATAATGGCACTTGGAGGAACATTGCCAAGAACGCTTCCTTGCACGCCACCTTTGGCGGTACGTGGGTAGCCGGCGAGAATGGCGTTGGATACGACCTTGACAAAGAAAATTATGATTATTTCTTGTCCTTGGACGCTTCGCTTCTTCCTGTTGACACCTATACCCTTGAAATCGTTTCCTCCGTGCGCGGCTTTACGGAGAACGCAGACGGTGTAACCCCCGTCTACGTCTACAACAAGACCGCGGCCGTGTCTCTTGGCCGCCTCCGTGCGTTTTTATGGAGTGGCGAGTCGCCCTACGTAAACAGAAAATACAATGCGTTGACCACCATGCTCAGCGAGGATGATGCTTCTGCTGACGATGCTTGGGGCACCATCGGCAATTTGGCAGGCGTTGGATTCAGTAGCTCCTTGCAGACCTACACGCAGGATACCTCCATCATCAATTTGACCGTAACGCTGACCGAGGATGCGACCAACTACAATTATAAGTTCTTGAAGAACGGTGAAACGTCGCCCGCCGCCAATCTGAAATCTTCCGTCGCTAAGGATGGCTCCGCTTATGTCGGCAAGTTCATCGTGAACCGTTCCTTGCCTGCAACGCTGTATGCGGTGCGTCTTTACACCAAGCCCTTAACTGCCAAGGAGCTGGAAATCAACCGCGCGGTTGATATCCTGCTGTATGGCGACATTGATTTTTCTCTTTATGAAAGCGTTCCCGATGCAGATAAGGCAACCTTTCTTTCGCAGGTAGCCGCGCTTGACTTCGGCGCCTCCGAAACGGATATCCGCACCATCATCAATACCTTGGCCGAAATCCGCGCCGCAGAAGAGGAGGCGCGCAAGAAGACCGCGTACGATGAGATGTACGTTGGTGCGAATGGTGAAGCAACCGCAAACGGCGGTCACCTTTCGATGCTGCTTTCTGCCTTTGACACAAGCTCCGTCGTCTTTTTTGACGAAAAGACCCTCTGGTATGACAAGATGGGCAACTTCGATGCCACGCTCGTTGGCTCTCTTTGGGTAAAGAACGATAACGGCGGCGTTGGCTATGATATGACCTATCTCCCCTCGGCAGACAGCAGTGTTGCCGCAACGGGCAGCTACACCGAGGACGTGTATCTGGATATAGGCGCAGAAGCAATTCCCGAGGGCGACTTCACCCTTGAATACGTTGCAAAATACAGACATTATCAGGAGATAGATGCCGATGGCAACGTGATTGGCTATTACACCAAGGGCGAATACTTAAAGGGCGTTTTGTCCGATGCCATCGGTCAGCTGAAGGCCATTTACAACCGCGGCGGTCTTGACGGCGGCGAGGCCTTGGGCGGTGTGCGCTTCAACCGTTGGTTCCTTTCCCCCGGGTCGGGCGATTGGTATGACGCCAGCTACAGCAATAACCAGCTTTACAAGGAGGGTAGCCGCGCGGACGATAACGTGTTTGTGCAGCAGTTTGTGCGTGACGTGACGGTGAAGAGTACCGCAACGCTTGCCACCTATCAGATTCTGAAAAACAACGTGGCACAGAAGACGGGCTCCTACGATAGCTCCGTTCCTTCCTCGAATGCGAGCAACACCTTCTATACGGGAACGGATAGCGATACGCAGTTTTATCTCTCCCGTCGCGCTCCCGTCACGGCCTACGCCGTTCGACTGTATGACGCCGTATTGACCGCTTACGAGCGCGCCTATAACCATTTTGTTGATATGATTGCCTATGCGGGCATCGAAGCCACCGTTTTAAACGGCTATTCTGCCGAAACGGTTGCCTTCGTTGTCAATGCGTACAGCAACGTGGCCTTTATGCCCAAAGCGGAAATGGAGGCCTCCTTGGAGGAGACGCTGTCTCTCGTTGTCAGCGATTGGGATAAGAACAGCACCCTTTACGTAACCGACGGTCTCGAGGTTCTTTTGGCCTATTACAAGGGCTTCTCCACCACCGCCCGTATCAGCGATGCCGACGTTATGTGGGCAAACGCCGTGAAGGATGCCACCTTCGGCACTCTCGTTGGCAACGGCTGGTACAAGAGTGAGGGCGGCGGCCTTACCTTTAAGGATACCGTTCCTCAGCTGATTGTGGAAAAGAAGGACGTCAAGAATTACCGCAAAAACCTGAACAACCCCTTCTATCTGTTCTTTGATTATGACATGCTTCCCGACGGAGAATATACCATTGAGTCCATTCTCTCTCCCGAGGGCACGACCGTTGCGGCCGAGGACGGAACGGTTTCCCGCCTTTACGATGATTATTCAACCTACGGCCTCTACAACGAGGACGCGATGGTTATCGGCGCGTATCGCGCCATGGGCTTCTTCTGTTATAGCCACGTTGGCACCAATATGGAGCGCCGCTGGATGTATCAGGCAGAAAAGGGCTGGGATAGTCAGCCTGTCGGCGGACGTGTTGAGGTTGGCAAAGATAAGACCTTCGGAAGCCTTAATTTTGGAAATATCGTCAATTACTCCATCGCCCTCGACCTTTTGGAAGAGAACGACGAGGACTTGGCCGCAACCTATACCATCACGCTGGATGGCAAGGCGGGTCTCGTTTCCGAAATCACGAACGATATGTATATGACCAATGACGAGGTCATTGATAAGCGCTTTGAAATGTGGCGCGATATGGCGGGCACCTACTACTCCGTTCGTATCTACAACCGCCTGCTTAGCGAGGCAGAGAAGATTCAGAATCATGTGGCCGACGTTTGCTATTATCTGGGCCTTGACACCACCGCCTTGGAGGACGCGCTTTCCAAGGTGCCCGACAAAACCTCCGTCTTCAAGGCCTTTGCCCACTTTAACTTCAATATGTCCAAGGAAGAGGCACAAAATGACCTTGATAACGGTATGGCGGGCATTTGGGTGCAGTCCGAGGGCGTTGCCGT
>JBGVMO010000003.1:0-3483 GCA_045124835.1 Eubacteriales bacterium | reverse complement strand
TCATCGTGGTGATGGTGATGATGGTGGTGATGCTCTTCCTCGTCCTCGTGGTGATGGTGGTGGCACTCGCACTCCTCGTCGTCACACTCTCCGTCATCGTGGTGATGGTGATGATGGTGATGCTCTTCCTCGTCATCGTGGTGATGGTGATGATGGTGGTGATGCTCTTCCTCGTCATCGTGGTGATGGTGATGATGCTCTTCCTCGTCCTCGTGGTGATGATGGTGGCACTCGCACTCCTCGTCGTCACACTCCTCGCCATCGTGATGATGGTGATGGTGATGATGGTGATGCTCTTCCTCATCATCGTGGTGATGATGATGGGCGGCCTCTTCAGCCAAGGATTTCAGCTCGTCCTCTAAGGCGTTGGCGTTTTCCATCGCCTCTACAATCTGCGCGCCGCTCAAAGCATCCCAATCGGTCGTCACAATGCGTGCGCTTGCGTTCTGCTCGCGAATAAGCGCAACGGCCTTCTCTACCGCTTCATCGGAAAGGCGGCCCGTATGGCTCAGAATAACCGTTCCCGCATAGCGAACCTGATCATTAAAGAACTCACCGAAGTTTTTCATATACATTTTGCATTTTGCGGCATCAACAACGGTAATATAGGCATTCAAAACGGCATTTTCCGCCTGTATGCCCTCAACAGCACGAATGACGTCCGAGAGCTTACCGACGCCCGAGGGCTCAATCAAAATTCTGTCAGGCGCATACTCATCCAAAACCTTCTTCAAGGCCCTGCCAAAATCGCCGACAAGAGAGCAACAAATACACCCCGAATTCATTTCGGTTACGTTGATGCCGGCATCCTGTAAAAAGCCGCCGTCAATACCGATTTCACCAAACTCGTTTTCAATCAGAACGAGCTTTTCACCGTTATAAGCCTCTTTTATCAGTTTTTTGATAAGAGTGGTTTTTCCTGCGCCCAAAAAGCCGGAAAAAATATCAATTTTCGTCATTTTAATCTCCAATCCTTCGGAACGTCAATTCCCTTTTTACTGCCATATTATATACCATTTCAAGCAAAAAGTCAACGCCTTTAGCCCAACTTATCGAGAACCAAATTTCCGTCAAGCGCGTTTATTTGCAAGACTGTGTCAGGAGCCAAATCTTCGGCAATCATCTTGCGCGCTATCATTGTTTCAATTTGAGATTGTAAAAAGCGTTTGATGGGGCGCGCGCCGAAGCTCTGATCATACGCGCGCTCAATAATAAGGTCGCAGGCCTCCTCGCTGACCGACAAAGAAATTCGCTTTTCCGCCAGTCGCGCCTCAAGGCGCTTCAAGAGCAGGCGAACGATTGCGCGAATATTCTCCTTTGTCAAGGGCTTATAGAAGATAATTTCATCCAAACGGTTTAAAAATTCAGGACGGAAGCTGCGGTGCAAAAGCGCATTGACCGCCTCACGCGCCTCAGCGGAAATTTCGCCGTCCTTGATGCCCTCCAAAATATAATCCGATCCGAGATTGGAGGTCATAATGATGATGGCATTTTTAAAATCCACCGTTCTTCCCTGACTGTCGGTGATTCTGCCGTCATCTAACACCTGTAAAAGCACGTTGAAGACGTCGGGATGTGCCTTTTCTACCTCATCTAACAGTATAACGGAATACGGACGGCGACGCACAGCCTCGGTCAGTTGACCGCCCTCATCGTATCCTATATATCCGGGAGGGGCACCAATCAAGCGAGAAACGGAAAACTTTTCCATATATTCGCTCATATCAATACGAATCATAGCGCCCTCATCGTCAAAGAGCGCCTCCGCCAGCGCCTTGGCAAGCTCGGTTTTGCCGACACCCGTCGGACCGAGGAAGAGGAAGGAGCCAACCGGGCGGCAGGGGTCTTGTATGCCTGCTCTGGAGCGCAAAATGGCCTCCGTAACGCCATTTACCGCTTCCTCCTGACCTACGACACGGCGATGCAGTATTTCGTCCAGATGAAGCAGCTTTTCGCGTTCTCCCTCCATCAGCTTGGAAACGGGAATCCCCGTCCAACGTGCCACAATGCGCGCCACCTCTTCTTCGGTTACCTTGTCGCGCAAAAGCACCGTTTCGTGCGTTTTTTCCTCTTCCGCCTTTTTCAAGCGCGCTTCAAGCTCCGGAAGCTTGCCGTATTTCAAGGCAGCAGCCGCATCCAAATCATATTTTTCTTGCGCCTGTTCAATCTCAAGCTTGACTTTTTCAATTTCCTCGCGGATACGTTGCCCTTCTCCGATACTGCTCTTCTCCTCCTCCCACTTGGCCTTCATCGAAGAAAGTGAGTCGCGAAGCTCGGCAAGCTCCTTCTGGATTTGCTCCAAATGATCAAGCGAAAGCTTATCTGTTTCCTTTTTGAGCGCCGCCTCTTCTATCTCAAGCTGCATAATCTTTCTTGCGATTTCATCAAGCTCAGTCGGCATGGAGTTCATTTCCGTGCAAATAACGGCGCAAGCCTCGTCGATGAGGTCAATAGCCTTATCGGGAAGAAATCTATCGGAAATATAACGGTCAGAAAGTGTTGCGGCGGCAATAATGGCGGCATCCTGAATCTTGACGCCATGGAAAACCTCGTAGCGTTGCTTCAGGCCGCGCAAAATCGAAATCGTATCCTCAACGCTCGGCTCCTCCACCAAAACGGGCTGAAAGCGTCTTTCAAGGGCAGAATCCTTTTCAATATACTGACGGTACTCATTAAGCGTTGTTGCGCCGATACAATGCAGCTCACCGCGCGCCAGCATTGGCTTTAAAAGGTTTCCTGCGTCCATAGCGCCGTCCCCCTTACCTGCACCAACGATAGTATGCAGCTCGTCAATAAAGAGCAAAATTTTGCCTTCTGAGGCCTTTATTTCATTAAGAACAGCCTTTAAGCGCTCCTCAAACTCACCACGGAATTTCGCGCCCGCTATCAATGCCCCCATATCGAGAGAAAAAAGCGTTCTGTTCTTAAGATTTTCCGGAACATCACCGCGCGCAATGCGCAAGGCAAGCCCCTCGGCAATCGCTGTTTTACCAACGCCGGGCTCACCTATCAGGCAAGGATTGTTCTTGGTTTTTCTTGACAATATGCGAATAACGTTGCGGATCTCCTCATCTCTGCCGATAACGGGATCAAGCTTCTGATTTTTGGCAAGCTCGGTCAAATCCTGTCCGTATTTTTTGAGTGCGTCGTAGGTTTCCTCGGGGTTGTCCGATTCCACGCGCCTGTTTCCGCGCACGGTGCGCAGAGCGTTTAAAAAACCTGCCTTAGCAACCCGATGATTCGCAAGCAGCTTCTTCAAGGAATGAGAGGGAGCATTTATTAAACCAAGCATCAAATGCTCCACCGAAACGTAGCTGTCTCCCATATCCGTGGCTTCCTTCTCTGCCTCTCTGATGGCTCTGTCTAAGTCAACAGAAATGAAAAGCTTATCCTGCGTAACGCCCGAAACCTTGGGCGCTTTCTGAATTTCTGTCTCAACGTCGGCCAAAAGACCAAAGGTATCAACCTCCATTTTCTTAAGCA
>JBGVMO010000002.1:0-24049 GCA_045124835.1 Eubacteriales bacterium | reverse complement strand
TGAGCCAAGGAACACCAAGCCGCAACGCCAATCAAGACACAAAGCAAAAAAAGGACAAGTAATTTAGATGACGGCGCAACTGCGCTCCTTTAGAGAATAAAAGTAAAGCCTCATACTGTCGGGAGGAGAGAGGAAAATATGGGCTTTGAGCGTCAATGCATAGCAGGGTTCAATCGCAATTTTGTATCGAGCTTCAGGCCGCAAGGCCTTTGCGGTGTAAGCGCGCAATAGTCCGTTTGTTTTGCTCCTCGCTTCACAAAAACAAAAAAAGAAGCCGTTGCCCAATGGGCAACGGCTTCGGGGTTTTCATTACTGAAAATGTACGTAGGTCCAGTTGGTGATGTTACCAGCCAGCTGAGTAGCCAGAGCATCAACAGCAGCTACGTTGGTGTCCAGAACGGAGGTGGTAGCCTCGCCAACCTTAACCAAGTTGGTAGCATAGGTGTTGATACCGGAGAAATCAACAACGTAAGCGTTCATAGCAGCAACCTGAGCGATGTAGTACTCCTTCAGAGCAGTACGCTGTACGCTCTCGGTCTCAGGATTGTAGGTGCCGAGCTTAGCGGAGAATGCAGCATTGATGGTGTCTGCAATCTTCATGGTCATTTCATCGTTTACAGCCTGGGTGATGTAAGCCTTGATACGAGCGATGAGCTGTGCATCAACCTTGTCATCAGCGGCAGAACCGGTGTAGAGTGCGGATACCTGAAGAACATCGATAACCACGGTGCCGGCAGCGAAGGTGCCGCGAGCCTCTTCCAAGGTGTTCAGACCGAGGAATGCGATGTAGTTAGCGTATGCGTTTGCGAGAACGGAACCATCGTTGGTGTAGTCCTCGATTACGATAGCGGCGATGTCCTTAGCAGCTACGGAAGCCTTTACGTCAGCGATGATGGAGTTTGCAAGAGCCTTGCGAGCTGCATACTCTTCTTCCTTCGCAGTTACGATAGCGTCGAGCTCATCGGTGCCGTTTACGTAGCAGTAGGTCTCGTAGTAATCCTCGCCATAGTTAGCGATGTAATCGGTGATAGCCTTGCGGGCAGCCTTGATAGCGGCGTCGCTGTCAAGCGTTGCATCCAAGGAGTAGATAACCTGGCCGATTGCTTCTACAGCATCCTCAACCTTATCAGCTTCGCTCTCAGCAACAGCGTCCTCGAAGTCGAAGAAGTTGGGAACGAAGTAGGTAATCATATGAGCCTCGGTCAAAGCATAGTCGCCGAAGATTGCGGAGAAGGTGTAGGTACCGTCAGCGCAGTCAAGGTCGAAGCCGAGCTTGCTTGCCAGAATGATAGCAGCATCGTCAAAGGTAAATACCTTGCCGTTGCCCCATGCCTTCAAAGCATCCCAAGCAGCAGCGATATCAGCGTCAGCCTTAGAAGCGATAGCAGCATCGAGCTTGCCGATTACGTCAGCGATAGCAGCGTTCTGCCATGCAACCAAGGTGTCGTAGGTAGCCTTGATGCCGGTCCAGTCAGCCTTCAGGTCAACGTAAGCGGTCTTGCCGTCCTCGTCGATGAACTTGTAAGCTTCCATCATTTCAACGGTGCGGGTCTCGCCGAAGAGCTCAACAGCCTTGTTGTAGTAGCCGAGAATCTCAGCAAGCAATGCGCCAACTGCGTCAGCATCGGTGTTGAGGGTCCATGCGTTGTTTACCTTATCCTCGAAGAAGGGAGCGGGAACGATTTCCTCAATGCCGCCCTTCAATGCATCGTAGATGTCATCGATAGGAGTGCGGAGCTCTTCAAGAGCCTCATCAATCAGAGCCTGAATCTGAGAAAGATCCAAAGCCAAGAGAACGGCGTTGTAAGCATCGTTCAAGGTGTCGATTGCGGTGTTGTACTTCTGAATCTGTGCGCGGAGGGTTGCCTTTACAGCATCAGCGGTATTAACATCGTTCAGAACCTCGTCAACGTAGGAGATGAGGAGGTTGCCTCTTTCCTTGTAGGTAACGATTTCCTTCAGAAGAGCAAGCTTCTGTGCATTCAGACCGTCTTCCTTCTCGTAAACCTCCTGGGTCTCGAGCAGGGTGTTCAGCGCGTACTCGCAGTCAGCCAATGCCTTTTCAGCGGCAGAAACGGAAGCAGCAGCGTTGATGGCGGTGGTAGCCTTCTGGATTTCGTTGTTAGCACCGGTGAGGTACTGTGCGTACAGCTTGCTGGCAACAACAGCGTCAGCAGCAGCCTGACCTGCAGCAGCCTGCTCAGCCTCGCTCTTGCCCTCAGCGGCAGCCTTTGCGATAGCAGCGGCCTTAGCCTCTTCCTTGCGGGCAGCAGTTCTTGCAGCCTCAACCTTTGCGATCAAGCCGGCAAGCTCGTCGAGAAGGTCAGCCTTTGCAGCCAGGAAGGCCTCAGCATCGTCCTCGAACTGAGCAGCCAAGGAAGCGATGAGGTCTGCGGAAGCAGCGGTGTTGATGGACTTGGTGTACTGATCGATAAGAGCAGCGATACCAAGGTCAGCGGGGTTAGCGGTCTTCACAGTTGCCAAAGCGGCAAGAGCGGCAGCTCTCTCCGTAGCAAACTGGTCGGTAACCTTAACGGTGATGGTGGTCATCACGCTAACGCCGTTTTCGGCATAGGTAACAGTAACACTCTTGATGTCCGTGGAATCGAACAGAGTGGGCGTGATCATGCCAACGGTAACGTCGAACTCTTCGGTCGAGCCGTTATCGTATGTAACCTTAATTTTAGCGCCCGTGCAATCGAATACTTCGTTCAGAACGTAATCGGTCTTTTCGGGGTTGGCAACTACCTCTACGCTGGTAGGCAGAGCCTTGCCGCAAGAAGTCAGGCAGAGAACAGCCAAAGCAACGAGTGCAACAGCCACTGCCACATACTTAATCAAGCGGAAATTGTTTCTTTTTTCCTTTGTAAGCATAAGAGCCTCCATATAAAATAAATGTTTGATGAATCTATTATACACAACAGTATTGCAACAAGCAATAGTTTTTTTATGAACGGTCGAAAATCGACACGAACGGGAATGCGACTTTGCTTTTTTTCCTAAAATACCCAAAACCAAAGACTCAGCTTTCCGAAAGCTGCCATTTCGCCCTTTTTCTGTCAGTTTTGCGTATATTCCTCAAAAATCGAACGAGCCTCGGTATAGCGATTTTTGGCAACGGGCACCCTTTCCCCGCCCTCCGTGACGAAGAAATAGCGACCGATTTCCGTGACGTATTGCAGATTCACGATAAAATTCCTATGGGAACGGTAAAAGCACCCCTCGGGTAGCTTTTCCAGCACACCGCCAAGCGACCCGACACAATTATGCACGGCGTGGCGGCAATACACGGTCAAATCCGTCTGAAACACTTCAATATAAATTATATCGTCTATACGCACGGAAATTTCGTTTCCGATAGGGGTTTGCAAAAAGATGCTCGGCAAGCGCAAATGCCGACGCAACGCGCGGTGCAACGGCTCGTAGAGCTTTTTTCTTGTGACGTTCTTCAAAATGTATCCCAAGGGAAAGACACTATACGCTGCAAGCGCGTAATCCTCCTTGGCGGTGACAAAAATAACATCCGTCTCCTCCCTTTGAAAGCGAATCTTGCGCGCAAGGTCAATGCCGTTCATTCCGCCGATTTCCGTTTCCAGAAAAACCAGCTGATACCTCTTTTCCTTGAACGCCTCGTACAGCGCACGCGCCGTGCGAAAGCTTTCTACTGAAACGGAAATGCCCATTTCGGCGCAAAGACCGCGCAGCATAGCGGCCAAAGACACCGCGTCTGCCGTATTTCCGTCACAAACAGCAATGTTATACATAGCTTCCCTGCCTCAAAGGCCATCCTTTCCGAAGCCGCCGCCCGTAAAAAAGCGGTCTTGCCTCATATATCGGCAACGTCCTTGCCCAAAAGCGCCGCATAGCCTACGCGGAAGGCCCGCACGGCCTCCATGCGCTCCTCGGGCGCGCCCTCTTTCATCCGCGGTAAAAGAGCGCGGTAAAGCGCACCCGCCACGGAATCCTCCCGTTCGAGATAGTCTGCCTCCTTCGTTGGCAAGCTTTCATCTCGAATATAGAGGGCGTATAAGCCAAAGCGGCCACCGTCTCTACGGCAAACAGGCAGACAGTCCGGCGTGACACATCCCGTGTATATCACGCGAAGCACCGTTTCTTCTCCGTAGCCTTTTTTGGCCACCAGCGTAAAAATTTCCTTTTCAAGCTCCTTCTCGGACAGAGAGGAAATGTCAATATGCTCCTCGGCATACCGCAAGGTGCCGAGCGCTCGCCTGACAGGGTGGGTCTCGTAGCCGTTTTCCGTTTTTCGCAGCTCAAGCAAATTGTAGCCGGGAACTGCGCATTCCGCAAAACCCTCGCTTTCAAAGGAGCCGCTGTACGCGCCAACTCCCCCGGCCGTTACCTCAAAGCCGAAAAATCCCACGTTTCTCTTCGTTAAGGCCAGATAGTCTGCCCCGAGGGCACGCATGCTTTGCCAAAGCGGCGAGGCGCCTGCCTTTCCTTCCGTATTGTCCGTTCCGCAAAAAACGTTGTATTTTGTCTTATCAAGCACAAGGCCTTCAAAAACGGGCAAAACGCTCTTGTCCGCCGCATAACCCCATCCGTAAACAACGATGCCCTGCGCCTCAAGCTCCACGAAGGCAGGATTGGGCGAGGTAAAAATATGCACGTTGTCAGGAAAGCTCTCGTAGGAATAAATGCTGTTTCCCTCGTATTTATCCGCCTCGCCCGTGCAAATCACGAACTGGCAGGCAGGGCTCGCTTCAAACAAATCGCACAAAAAACGAAGCGTGTCCTGCGCGGCAAAGGTTCCGTCCACCAGGTTGCCGCTGAACAAAACAAGCGAGACACCTTCCTCTCGGACAACCCGCATCAAGCGAGAAAAGGCAAGGCGCTTCTCGGTCATTCGATGCTCTTCTCTATCCCGCCGAAGAGCCGGCATCGTTCCATCCAAGAACACGTTGCCCACGTGCATAATCCGAACGGGCTCCATTGATGCTTTCTCTTCCATAAGCGCTCCTTTCCTTCGATTTTTGTCGAAACTCTTCATTTTTATTATATGTATATATATAACCGTTATCAGTATACCATTTTTCTTCTCGCTTTGCAATAGAAAAACGCGTTTTTTTCTCGCGCAGGGGTAAAAAATCGGGATTTTTGTCTTTTTTTCTCTTGCATTGGGCTTTAAAAGATGTTATAATGAAAAAAAGGACTTTTTTCAAGGCAGAAGAACGTTTTTCGTGCCGTCGCACTGACAGAAGGGAGACTTATGTTAAATCTTGCCGTTCGCAACACCAAAAAACTCATCAGAGAAAGAGCCAAGGAAGAGAACGTCCGTATCGGCCGCTTCTTCACCGCAAAGGAAACAGCCGCATTGATGGCCTCCTTCTTTACCGTTCCCAAGGCTGACTCGCTTCGCATTCTTGATCCCGGCGCCGGAACGGGCATATTGTCTGCGGCCGCCATTGAGACTGTCTGCAAAAGAGGCGCGGCCAAGGAAATTTTTCTCGTTTGCTACGAGAATGACACGCTCTTTTTGCCCGTATTGCAAAAGAACCTTGCGCGCCTGCGCCAGAAATGCCGCCGCGAATACGGCATCGCGCTCACCTTCCAAATCCGCGAGGAAAACTTCGTTTTATCCAAGCACGATCAATACTCTCTCTCCCTCTTTGCCACGGGAGAGGAGCCCTTTGATATGGTTATTATGAATCCTCCCTCCGAGCCCCTGCGCGCCCAATCTCCCGAATACGCCGCTACGGAGGATTTCTGTCACGGTGTGACCGATCTTGCCTTTACCTTTACCGCGATGGCCTACTTCTCCTTGAAGGAGGGCGGTCAGATGGTGGCCGCGCTTCCCGTTTCCTACGCAAGCGGTGTCACGCTTGCGCCCCTTCGCGCGCGCATGATGCAGGACAGCTATCTGGAACGCGTGCATGCCTTCTTCCGCAAATCCAAGGACGAATTCCGTCCGAACGAGGCCAAGGGCACCCTTCTTTTGAAGTTCGTCAAGGCGCCCCTGCCGCAAGACTATAAGATTTTGCTCTCCTCCTCCTTTGGCAAGGGCAAGGAGGTAACTCTCTTGCGCCCCATGCCCTACCACAATATCGTTTCCAAGGAAACGGGCGCCTTGGTTTTGCCCGAATCCGAGGTTGATATTGCCATTCTTTCCTTGGTACGCTCCTTTCCCGAAACGCTTGCCTCCCTGCACCTGCGAATGCGCACGGGCTTGACGCTGGAGTCGCGCTATCCCGACGCGCTTCGCGCCTCGGCAACCGAGGGCGCCATTCCTCTGCTTGCGCCTGCCGATTTGGAAAACGGTGTTGCGCGCCACGGTGGCAAAAAGTTTATCATTCCCGTCATTCCCTCGCTGGCACAGCCCAACCGCAATATGATTTTAATCAAGCGCGTTCCCGCCAAGAAGGACAAGCGCCATCTTTTCTGCGGCATCTATTTTTCCGCGAGTATGTCTCAGTTCCGTTATATCAGCACCAGCAACAAGCTCAACTATATCGAGCGCATTGACGGCGCAGAGATGGACTCTCCCCTGCTTTACGGGCTTTACGCCATCTTGTCCTCCGACCTTTACGAGCGCTATTGCACCTTGCTTTCCAAGTCTCCGCAGATTAACGCCACAAGCTACGGCGACTTGCCCTTGCCCGAGGAAAAGCTGCTGCGCGAGATTGGCAATCGCCTGCTTATCAGCCGCGTTCTCACTCCGGGCATCTGCAATTCCACCGTCAACAAGGTGCTTCACCTTGAAAAATAACGGATTTTTTCGCGCTCTCCCAATTTTTTTCGTAAAACCCCTTGCATTTTTCAAAACCATATGCTAAAATGGTTTCAATGTATTATGGTCGGGTATTGTGCGTATACCGCCCCCGATTTTCCTTTTCTGCCAAAGGAAAAGGGCAGAAATAAGAGACCTTAAGAAAGGAAGGTGATTCGTTGTGTTGGCACTTCAGATTCTTTTGTTGGTTTTCGGTGTTATCTTAACGGTTGCCGTTTTGATGCAGCACGGAAAATCGCATGGCTTGTCCGGCACGATTGCAGGTGGTGCTGAAACATTCTTCGGAAAAGAGAACGGAAGCAAGCTTGACCGCTTCTTCGCTCGTGCGACCAGTGTTATCAGCATTTTGTTCGTAGTTTGCGTGTTGCTCGTGTTTATGCTGCAGCCCGGTGACTATCAGTACAAGAACCAGAACCAAGGCTTCTCCTCCATTCCCAGCCTGGAAGATATTCAGGATGCAGAGAATGCAGGCGCATCCTCCGATGCAGGAAGCGGTTCTCAGAGCTAATCCTCAATCGCATACAAGCCCACTGCCTTTTGGTATAGTGGGCTGTTTTTTATCTCATCATAAGAATACCAACCCTTGCGGCCCCGCCTCGTGACAGTGCAAAAGCGCACCGTCTCACAAAGTCGAGTAGTTTTCGGCCGCCGAACAGTTAAAGGAGTTATTTTGAAACACCGTTCCAAGCAAATCAAGCACGCGCCGCCGCGGCGCGCGCCCCTTCCCCATAAACGCCACGGAAGCAAGCCGCCCCGCCCGCATCACCGCGAGGAAACGGCCGAGGCCACCTTTTGCGGTACGCGGCACGGCTACGGCTTTGCCGTTCTTCGCGGGCGCGAGGATGAGGAGGACGTTTTCATTCCCGCGGGCAAAACCGCAGGCGCCCTTGATGGCGACACCGTTCTCGTTGCCTTCTCTGCCTATACGGGCAACAGGCGCGAGGGCCGCGTTGAAAAAATCATCAAGGCGGCGGATACCGGCATTATCGGTACGCTTGCCTCTGCCCGTATCCGCGGTATGCGCGGCAACGTCTGCCGCTATTTCGTTATTCCCGACAATCGCCGCTTGCCCGAGGAAATCGGGGTTGAAGGCGCCGAGGGCGCCGCAGTCGGCGACAAGGTTTTGCTCGTTTTGAAGGGGCGCGGCCGCTTCCCTTACGGCAAAATCATCCGCTCCTTCGGGCCAGCGCACACGGCCGAGGCAACAGAAGCCTCCATTTTGGCCGAGGCGGGCATTATTCCCGAATTTGAGCCCGAGGCCCTGCGTCTTGCCGAAAAAATGGCCGCTCTTCCCTTAGAAAGCGAGGGGCGCTTGCGCTTTGAGGCGCCGATTCTGACGATGGACAGCGAAAGCGCCAAGGATTTGGATGACGCCGTTTCTCTCGAAAAAACCGAAAACGGCTATATTCTCTCGGTGCATATTGCAGACGTTTCGGAATACGTTTTGCCCAAAACCGCCCTTGACCGCGCCGCTATGCACCGCGGCACCTCCGTCTACTTTGCAAACAAGGTCATCCCCATGCTTCCCCCTGCGCTTTCAAACGGAAGCTGCTCCTTGAATGCAGGCGAGGATAAATACACCCTCTCGGCCATTCTGACGCTGAACGAGGAGGGCAAGCTTTTAAAAACCGAGCTGAAACGCGGCATTATCCGCTCCGCCGTGCGCGGCATTTACAGCGAAATCAACGAGCTTCTCGAAAACGCGGCATCCCCCTTTGCCGAGAAATACGCCCCGCTTTATCCCTCGCTTCTCTTGATGAAGGAGCTGTATGTAAAGCGCGAGGCACTCTCTGCGGCGCGCGGCTGTCTTTCGATAGAGGAGGCCGAGCCCACCTTTGTCTTTGACAAAAACGGAATCCCCACCGACATCGTTTGCCGCACGCGCGGCATCAGCGAGCGCATGATAGAGCAGTTTATGCTCTTGGCCAATGAGGGCGTTGCCACGCTTTTGCACCAAAAGGGCATTCCCTGTGTGTACCGCACGCACGCCTCTCCCCCCGAGGACAAGCTTGAGCTTTTCAAGCAATACCTGCACAATCTCGGCATTTCTCCCCTGCCCTTGATGAAGGAGCCGCTTTCGGTTTCAGCCTTCTCGGAGGTTGTAAAGGAGGCCGAGGAAAAAGGCAAGCTTGCCGCCATTTCCATCCCTCTTTTGCGCAGTATGGCCAAGGCCACCTACGAGACCGAGCCCACGGGGCATTTCGGCCTTGCACTTCCCCTTTACTGCCACTTCACCTCGCCTATCCGCCGCCTCTCCGATTTGGCGACCCACCGCATTATCAAGGCCGTCCTGCTTGACGGCGAATCACCCGAGAAGTACCGCGCTTATGCGCGCCGTGCCGCCGCCGCGGCCGCCAAGACAGAGCTTTCCGCTGTATCGGCCGAGCGACAGATGAACGATTTTTACCAAGCTCTCTGGGCGGAAGGGCATATTGGCGAGGTTTTTGAGGGAGAAATTTCCTCCATTCTTTCCTTTGGTGCCTTTGTGCGCCTTTCCAATGGCTGTGAGGGACTTATCCCTCTTGAGCTTTTGCCCTTCGGCGCCGTTTGTAACGAAAACGCGCTGACCCTTCGCATCGGAAAGGAAACGCTTTCCATTTCCTCTCCCGTGCGCGTCACTATTTTTGACGCGGAGCCTGCGGCAAGAAAAATCACCCTTTCGTTTCTCTCCTCTTCCGTAGAAGCAAATTCTAATTTCACGACCCCGAAAGGAGCAACCGTATGACCCCTTACGCTGAACAAGCCGTTTCTCTTTTGAAGGCCAAGGGCTTCAGGATTGCCTTTGCCGAATCCTGCACCGCAGGCCTTGCCGTTGGCGCCTTGGTGGAGGTGCCCTCTGCCTCCGACGTGCTTTCCGTTTCCTTTGTCACCTATGCCAACGAGGCCAAAATCAAGTATGCCCACGTTTCAAGCAAGACCTTGAAGCGCTTTGGCGCCGTTTCCGAAGAAACGGCGGGCGAAATGGCCAAGGGCGTTGCCAAGGAGGCCAAGGCCGAGGTTGGCATTGGCATTTCGGGCATTGCAGGCCCAACAGGCGGAAGCGCTGAAAAGCCGGTTGGTACTGTTTGCTTTGGCTTTTACGTTGACGGCACACTCACAACCATGACCTGCCACTTTGGCGACGTTGGACGCGACAAGGTGCGCGCGGCTTCCGTGCAAACAGCCATTCGCCACCTTTGCGAGCTTTTGTCCAAGCCAAACGAGGAAAAAAGCACCGCAAAAAAGAAATAAACCCAAAAAAACAGAGGACAGAGAACGTTTTTCGTTCTCTGTCCTTTTTCGTGCAAGGGCGCTTGCGGCTTTTATTCGGTGTAGAAGTTTGCTTCCACGTCCGCGCAAATGGCGTGGTACACGGGAAGGTGAAGCTCCTGAATTTTAAAGGTTTCGGTTTCGGGAACGCGGATGCAGATATCGCAAAGTGCAGAAAGGCGGCTTTCCTTCGCGCCCGTCATACCGATGGTTTTAACGCCCTTGGCCTTGGCCACAACGGCGGCGTTACACACGTTCTTGGAGTTGCCCGAGGTGGACATACAAATCAATACGTCCTCGGGGTTGCCGTGCCCAAGCACCAGCTGCGCGTAAACCGCATCGGGCTCAACGTCGTTACAGTAAGCGGAAACGAGCGCCGTCTGTCCGGGCAGGGAAATCGCGGAAAGAGAGCATTGCAGATTCTTGGCAAGCATTCTTCCCTCCTCGCCTGCGATAGCGGCAAGCTTTTCCTCCATCTCTGAAGAAACGGGGCGGCGAAGCAAAAAGCCCTTCATCAGCTCGCCAACGATGTGGTCGCAGTCGGCACAGCTTCCGCCGTTGCCGCAAAGCAAAACCTTTCCACCCTTGTTGTAGGCCTCGATAATGGCGGCAGTTGCGGCCTCGACGGCCTCTCTGCAAGCCTCAAGTGCAGGATAACGAGTATACAAAGCTTCCATTTTAAGATTCCTTTCGTCTATTTCAGTCCTCTGCGACGGCCAAGGCGGCATAGTCTCCAATGGAGTTGCCAAGGGCGGCAGGAAGAATTTTGCAAGCGGCGGCGGCCTGCGGCAGCGCCTCTTTTTCGATAACAGCCTGCATCTTATCCACGAAAAGATACGGCTGGCGCTGGAAAATGCTACCGATAACGATGCAATCGGGATTCAAAATGTCAATGAGAATGGAAAGCCCAAAGCCGAGCTTTTCGGCGCAAAGATCATACACGGCCAAGGCGTCCTTATCGCCCTTATCGGCATATTCGCCTATTTTCTTGGCGGTCACGTCCTCAAGCTCATCGGGCGTTTGGCAGAAGGCAACGCTCTTGCCCATCTGGAAGCGCTCGCGCGCCAACGTTTTTCCCATCTGCGCGATGCCTGCGCCCGAGCAAAAGCCCTCAAAGGAGCCTGCCTTTCCGTAGCCGACAGGGCCAAAGGGCTCAACTCGCACGTGCCCGATTTCGCCCGCCATATCCGATGCACCGCTATACAAGCGGCCGTCTAAAATCAAGCCCGCGCCCATTCCCGTTCCAAAGGTCAGGAAAATGACGTTTTGGTAGCCGCGCCCTGCGCCGTACTTCCATTCGGCCAAGGCACAGGCGTTAGCATCGTTCTGCAAATAGGCAGGAACGCCGAGCGCCCTTGAAATATATTCGGTTGCGGCAACGTTGTCCCAGCCGGGCAGGTTGGGCGGAGAAAGAATGAGCCCGCGCTTGGAATCCAAGGGCCCGCCGCAGCTGATACCGACCGAGGAGAAGGAAACTCCCATTTCCTTGGTGGCGGCTATCATTTTATCCAGTATCTGATAGGGAGAGAGCGTATGATCCGTGGGGAAGGAAACCTTTTTCTCAACCTTCATCCCCTCGGCCGTTTCCAAGCCGCACACAACCGCGCACTTGGTTCCGCCAATGTCAAATCCGATTTTATACGTCATCATCGCTTTCCTTTCGTTTCGCTTTCTTCAAATTATACGTTTTTCGGAAGAACGGTTCTTTCGTCTCCCAAATAATAATCAAGAGAATAAAAAATGGGGAAAATCTCCTCTCCGTCGCAAAGATAGCAGGAAAGCGAGGCATTGGAGGCCCAAGGAGTCTTTGCCATTTCGGCAACGGGAAGGCCGCGCGCGGCCGTCTCAATGGCGCGAATGGGCGTTCCGTGGCAGCCGACCAGCACCGTTTTTCCGGGGTTTTCCTTAGCAATGCCGCAAATAGCGGCAACCACCCGCGCAGACATTTGCGCAACCGTCTCTCCCCCATCCGTCTTGGCGGCGCCAACGTCCTTCAGCCAAAGCCCGTAGGTTTCAGGATAGAGGGTGCAAAGGTCAGAATAGGCCTTTCCCTCCCATTCGCCCGCAAAAATCTCGCGCAAATCGTCAAGCGTTGTCACGGGAAGGCCCGAGGCTATCTCTGCCGTTTTTTCGGCGCGAATGAGGGTTGAAGAATAGGCGCGGTCAATCGACACGCCAAGGCTCTTCAAAAAATCGCGCGCCAGCATCGCCTGCTTTTCGCCCTTTTGAGTCAGGCGGGCGTTGCCCCAGCCAACGAAGGCGTTAACGAGGTTGCCCTCGCTCTGCCCATGGCGCAAAACGTAAACAATTGTTTTCATTTTTTCTCCTCGTGAGATTTCAAGACAAAACGGCCTCTTCGGCGCTGACCTCGGCCGCCTCCTCCTTGGATGCGGGAACGGCAAAGCGAACAGCTTCAGGCAAGATGCGGAAGGTGAACTGCTTGGAGGTGACAAGCTCCCCGTCCATCGTATAGCCAAAGGAATCGTTCTCTGCGACAACCTCAACCTCCTTGCCGCGCACGTAGTACAGAATATCCGCAAACTTGGGGTTGCTTAAGTGCTGCCCCTTTTTATACGCGCCGATAAGGCGCAAAAGGCGGAAGACGGAAATCGGCTTGAAAAGGCAAATCTCCAAAAGCCCGTCCTCGTTATCAGAAAGGGGCGCGCAATGGTAGGAGCCGCCAACATAGCTTCCGTTGGAAACGGTGCAAAGCAGCAGGGCATCCTCCTCGCCCAAGCGCTTGCCGTCAACGTACACCTTGGCCTTGCTCTTCATTGCGTGAAAGAGCGAATGAACAACGCCGTAGGTATACGCGCGCTTGCCCTTGAGAAAGGCCTTGTTTTTAACCTCTATCATTTTTTTGGCCACGGCGTAATCAAAGCCGAAATTTGCCACGTTAATGGAATAGCGCTCGCCGTCCGTCAAAACGTCAATGCATCTCTCCTTGGCCTCTAAAAGAGCCTCTAAATCCATAAAGCGCGAGGCGCCGCCGTAATATTTTACAAAATCATTGCCGCTTCCGCAGGGATAGCAGGAAATGGACGCGTTGGCGTGCCCCAAAACACCGCTCATAACCTCGTTTAAGGTTCCGTCACCGCCGCAGGCGTAAAAGCGAACGGGCAAAGAGGGGTTCAGCTCAAGATACCGACGGATAAACTCGGTTGCATCACCCATACATTTTGTCTCGTACACCTCGCAGTCATAGCGAGAGGAAAGCTTTTCGACCTCCTGACGAATAAAGGGAGCCGAATTCGTGGGGCCTGCCTTGGGGTTGACGACAAAAACGTGCTTCATAGCGCCTCCGCAAATAAATTTTGGATTTTTTCACGATTTCTTTACAAATCAGTATACCACACTTTTTCGAAAAAAGCAAGACCCTTGGCTTCCAAAAACGCCTGCTTTGCTCCCCAAAACGCGCAAAAATCTTCCTATTTCTATATATATAGACAAAAAGCCGCCTTTCTCGCGTCAAAAACGGCGGTTTTTCACAGTTCGTTCACATTTCGTTGCGGCTAAAATGAGGTTCTCGCTTTATAGTAAAATGAGGTGTTTTGTTTGGTGGCTAGCCGTAAGGGCCCAAGCTCTTGACATTTCGCATCACTTGCAGTATAATGGGAAAGCAAAGCACTTTCCCGAAAAAAAGGAAAGGACACTTATACTATGACGTACGTACTTTATAATCCGCTTGCCGCAAACGGCATGGGAGAGGAAAACGCACGCGCGCTGGCGCTTTTGGAGACGGAAATCAAATACGTTGACGTGCGCCGCATTGGCGACTTTGTTGCCTATCTTGACGGAAAGAGCCCTTCCGACCGCATCATTTTGACGGGCGGCGACGGAACGCTCCATTTTCTTATCAACGCGCTTGACGGCTTTTGCCCTGCGCATCCCATTTACTACTACCCTTGCGGTAGCGGAAACGATTTTGCGCGCGACATTCCCGAGACCGAAAAGGAAAACGGCCTGATTCTTCTTAATCCCTATATCAGCCATCTTCCCAAGGTTATTATCGGTGACGAGGAGCGTTATTTTATCAACGGCGTCGGCTTCGGCATTGACGGCTATTGCTGCGAAGAGGGCGACAATCTTCGCGCATCGGGCACGCAGAAGCCCATCAACTACACCGCCATCGCCATCAAGGGCCTTCTTTTCCGCTTCAAGCCGAGAAACGCAATGATTCGGGTTGACGGAGAAGAGTTTGTTTTTCCGAAGGCATGGCTCGTTCCCACGATGAAGGGGCGCTACTACGGCGGCGGTATGATGGCCGCGCCCAAGCAGGATAGACTTGACCCTGCAAACGAGGTCACCCTGATGTCCTTCTATAATATGGGAAGAATCCGCACGCTCTTGGCCTTCCCCTCCATCTTCAAGGGCGAGCATATCTACCACAAATGCGTAAAAACCGTCAAGGGCAAGGAAATCACCGTTTCCTTCGATAAGCCCACCGCCTTGCAGGTTGACGGTGAAACCTTCCGCGGCGTTACCTCTTATACGGTGAAAACGCAGGTTGACGTTGCGGCCGAACAAAAGAAAAAGGAAAAGGAAGCTGTATGTTAATTCACCTTTGCTTGTGCGCTTTGGCGCTTTTGGGAATGAGCGGGCTTGTTTTCGGGCTTGGGATTTCGCCCTGGTTCTATTTTGCAACCCCTATTTTGTACGCAGGAATTTCTGCCGTCTACCTGCTCATTTTGCTGTGTATTTCCCTCTTTTTGCCAAAACGCCCCAAGGGTAAAAGCATTCCCTTCTGCCGCGCCGTTCTCTTTCGGTCTCTGCGCTGGTTTCTTGTGCTTTTTCACACCAAGGTTGTTATCAAGGGCGAGGAAATGCTCCCCAAGGAGCCCTTCGTGCTGATTTCCAATCACCGCTCCAACCTTGACCCCATCGTGACCTTCGCGGCATTCCCCAAGCGCAAGCTTTCCTTCGTTTCCAAGATTGAAAACATGAAAATCCCCGTGGCTGGCCCCTTCATTGCCGCCAGCGGCTTTCTGGGCATCGAAAGAAGCAAGCCCAAGCAGTCGGTGCGCGTTATCGAGGAAGCCGCCGATATGGTGAAAAACGACGGCTTTGACTTCGGCATCTATCCCGAGGGAACGAGAAGCAAAACCACCCGCCTGCTTCCCTTCAAGCGCGGCGCCTTCGTGATGGCGCAAAGGGCAGAGGCGCCCATCGTCGTGATGCTGACCGAGGGAACGCGCGATATGCGCTTTCTCAGCCTCGAAAAAAGAACCGTGCGCCTTTCCGTCTTGACCGTTATTCCCAAGGAGGAGGTGCTCGCCACCGATTCGGGTGCGCTTGCCGAAAAGACCCGACAGATGTTTTTGCAAACGGGCATCTTTGATAAAGAAAACTAAACGCATCGATAAGAAAAAGCCGCAATCGCGGCTTTTTCTTTTTTATCTGCCCATACGAGTAAGCCGCGCTTTCCGCGCGGCTTTCGTTAGCCGTAAGGGAATCGAACCCATAAGGTTTTGGAGAAAAAATAACGGCATATGCTTTCGATAAATCGCTTGCAATATCGTATATTACTGCGCGCTTTCTCGGCGCCTCCACTCGCTATTTTTTGTCCAAAACTGCTTCGCACTCTACGGCGAATAGATTTTTGATGGATTTTGTTGTGATTTGTCGCCGTAAAGTACTACTTTACAAGGCAAAGCGCGACGAAAGACGCGAAAATCTATCGTCGTAGGGCTTATGGGTTCGGTTCCCTTACGGCTAGCCAAGCGCGCAGGCGAAAAAGCAATAAAGCGCAAAAAACCAATACGAAGCAAAAAACAGGCATACGGCTTTTGGCCGTATGCCTGCTGCGCTGTTTAGTTTTTTGCTTTCAGCTTACAGAAGGCCGGAAATGTTCCATTTCTTGTCTTTGCCGTAAACTACGCCAATTTCGCCCGTTCTATCAAGCTCACCCGAAACCAAAAGGATGTCTTCCGTTTGGATGCGAATTTCTTCAACCACGGGCTTTTCATATACGTTTTTCATCGTTTTATTTCCTTTCCTTCGGGATTTTAGTTAAGGCCAAGCTTATCCTTCAAGGCGTCGGCAAGGCCAGTGTCGTGCTTGGCAAAGCTGGTGTAGAGGCTAACAAGGTCATCCGTCAAATCGTAGGGCAAATCCTTCGACCCAACCTCAATCTCGTCTGCAATTACGTCCTTGATATAGGGCGTCAATACGTCAAGGCCGCTTCTGTTGGTTTCGGCATTGTAGTCGCCGTAAATCTCGTAGGTTTCCTTGCCAACCGTCACCGTCAGGCAAAGGACTGCCGCAAAGGCAAGGTCGTTTTTCTTGGTGACGTCGGAAAGCTCGGAAAGACCGCCTGCCAACACGTAGGTGTCGCCATCCAAATCGTAGTAGCCGCCAATGGCAACCTCAACGTAGTTACCTGCGCCAAGGGCTTTCTTGGTGAATACACCCTTTGCCAGCTTCTCAACGTAAAGCGCAGGGGCGATAATCATCGAGAGAGATGCGTTTTCGTTGCCCATTACCTTGCCCAAGGTGTAGTAATCGGAGGCCGAGAAGGTGCCCTTGAAGCGAAGACCGCCAACAGCAAGGTTGACACCCGCGCCGTTTACCGTCTCGCCCTTATGTACGAGAACGGGATAAAGGGTTGCACCCTCTGCAAGCTCGGTGCCGGGGAGGTACTTAGCGGAACCATTTGTCCAAACGGCTACCACTCTGTCGGTGATACCCTCAACCGTAGCGGGAAGAACGGTGCCTGCCTCAAACTCGGTTGCCTTGGCGTTGTCGATAGCGGCCTGTACCTTTGCCTTGGTGGCAACGTACTCGGCATCGCCCTCGGCAAGAAGCTTAAGCGCTGCTACTGCCGCATAGGCCGCAGCCTTTGCATCGGCCGTTGCATCTGCGAAGCCCGCAATGTCTACCAGATAGTAAGCACAGAGGTCTGCAAAGTGGTTCTGTGCCTTCTCCGCTGCCGTCAGGTCTGCGTCATACAGACGAACGCTGTAAACGGCGCAGGGCGTTCTGTTGAACATGATGAAGTTGGTGGAGGTTGCGTCAGATACGTAACCGTTCAAGGAGTTTTTCGCATAATCAGCTCTGCTGGTGCTGGTAGCAGTGGTCAGAATGCTGTTGGTATAGTAGATACCATTATCGTACTCGCTGCCGTTCTTGGTCATAGTCAGCGTGTACTTGTCGGTTTCCGCTTCACCCTCCGTTACGGTAACGGTTCCCTCCTTCAAGGTGCCGAAGAGATCCGCGTAGCCGGAGTAGAGGTTGGTGGAAACTGCCGTGCCGTCCTCAAGAGCAATGTTGTAAACCGCGTGAGAAAGGTTGGTATCGGGAATCTTCTTGGTGCCTGCGGTTACAACGTACTTGGTTCCGTCGGTCAGGAAGGTGTACGCACCGCCAAACTTCGCGATTTTGTCCTTGCCAATCTCAACGGTGGAGCCGTCCTCGTAGGTGAAAATCCAGGTCGGCAGGGTTTCGGTTTCCTTCACACGGATAATCTCGTGCGCCTGGATGCCGCCGCCTTGACGGCTGGTCTCACCGTGCAGCTGGTCATTGAAGTAGTACTGACCGCCGCCCCACAGGGTGTTACCGGGTGCCAAGAACCAACGAACCTGACGGGGATGCAGGTCGCTCTTAAGGTCGGAGCGCTGGTAAATGTTCTTCAAGGTACCAATCCACTCGGAATAGGTGGTGTAGCCCGCCATATTCGCGTTGGCGTGATTGGTGGTTTGCAGAACGCCGTTCAAGTCATACCACTGCACGCCGCGGAAGTCGGCAACGTAGTCCAAGGTGTAATGGCCGTCGTTCAACGCCTTGAGCGCTTCAACGTTCAGGGTCAGTCTTGCGTCCTGCAAGAGCGTGTAGTTTGCCGAGGTATCGAAGGTGCCGTCTGCCTTGATGGTACCGCCGAGCATATCGTAGCCAACGCCGTTCTCACCGCGAGAAATCCATTTAACACCCGAGGTGCTGGTGAGGGTTGCGTCATAGTTGCCCGTCTTGTCGTACCACTTACCGTTTACAAGGTCAGCGGAGCTTGTGCCTGCCATAGCGGACAAGAACATGGTCAGCTTACCGCCGTTTGCGGTTTCGCTTCCGTCCATACCAACGTAGAGCATATCGTAGGCGTTAACGGTGAAGGAGTCAAGAAGCTTCTGCGCCTCATCTGCCGTTGCCTCGTCAAGCTTGATAGCGGCAAACGCAGTATATACGCGGCTCTTTTCTTCGGCACTCAGGGCATGGAAGCCGTCCAACTCCAGCGCAAAGTAGGAAGCAACGTCTGCAAAGTGGTTCTGTGCCTTCTCGGCTGCCACCAGAACGGCATCGTAAAGGCGAATGCTGTAAACGGAGCAGGGCGCGTTCTTGAACATAAAGAAGTCATTTGCAAGGCTATCGCTGGGATAAACAGGCATATTGGAGTAGGTGCCGTAAGCCGAGGTTTGCGCAGACGCGGTATAGGCATACTTCTCATTGGTGTAGAAGTTTCTGCCGTAGGATTTGCCATTCATGTAATAGGTTACCTGCTTGGTTACGTCCGTGCCCTGGGAAACGGTGAAGTACAGGGGGTTTGCTTCGTCTGCGGAGCAGATAGGAGCAAGCCAGGTGTATACCGAAGAGAAGAGCTTCTCATACAGAACCGTTCCATCCTTCGTCAAGAGCTTATAAGCGGGATTGACTGTTCCCTTTTCGTCTATGACGGCATCATATTTCACCAAATAATACTCCGTATTACCCGTAATATCAAGCTCGGCCGTGCCCGAAACGTGACGCTGGTCAATCTGGGTCTTACCTGCGGAGGCAAGCTCGTTGCCCTCGGCATCCTTAAAGACGTAGGTCGTAAAGGGGAGGTCGGCAAGCCAGCGGCGCTCAATGTTCTGGTTGTAAATCGCCGCGTTGTTGTTGCGGTAGCCATCGTCATAGAAGCAGCCGTAACGGTTGTTACCAACAACGCCGGAGGAGTTCCAGCCGCCCTTACCGTTACCGAGATACCAACGGGCACGGCGAACAACGCCGAGGGTGCCCGTGGAGTCAGAGCGCTGATAAATGGTGTAAAGGTTACCGATGGCATCGGAGTCCGAAACAACCCAGTTGTAAATGCTATTGGTGTAATTCGTGGTTTGCAGCTGTCCGTTTTCGTCCGTCCACTGCACGCTGGGGAAGGCAACGATGCTCTCCAAGGTGTAAGCGCTATCGTTCAAATCCCGCATCGCATTAACGTCAAGCGTCAGCTGTGCGCCGTTTTGCAGGTTGGTGCCCGAGGTGTTCCAAGCGGAGCCGTTATAGGAGCCGCCGTAGAGGTCGTAACCAACGCCGCTTTCGCCGCGGGAAATCCAGGTAACGCCGGTGACGTTCTTGAAGCTGGCATTGTAGCCGCCCACTCTATCGTACCAGATGCCGCCCGCCAGGTCAGCATTGCTGTTGCCCGCCATAGCGGAAAGGAGCATCGTCAGATTACCACCGTTGACGGTTTTGCTTCCGTCAGCGCCAACGTAGAGAAGATCGTACTCATTCAAAACGAAGGCCGGCAGAGCCGCATCCAAAAGGGCCTGCGCTGCTTTTTTCTCTGCGCTGTAGGCTGTGAGGTCATCGTTTTGCAGGGTCAGCGCCATAAATTGCTTACCGACCGTGCGCGCAACGTTCTTCTGTGCGCTCTCGCCCAGCTTGAAAAACTTGCTCATATCCAAGCCGTAGAAGGCGGCAACGTCTGCAAAGTAGTTGCGTGCCTTTTCCTCGGCAGTCAGATGGTCGTTATAAATACGCACAGCGTAAATATAGGTGGGGTAGTCACCGAATAGGAAGGAGTTGGAAACGGAAATGCCTGCGGGCTTATTGACGGTCACATCCTGCGTTCCGTCATTATAGGTCACGGTTGTGCCCTGTGCCTTTTCCATATCGGCAACGTTGTAGGTAGCAAACGTCTTCGAGGTCGTCTCATTGTAGGCCGCAAAAGTGCTCTGGCCGTTTTTCGTCGACTTGGTGATGGCGAAGGCGCCAACGAACTGCGGACCCGTCAGGGATTTATGAACGAGCTCGAACTTTGCGTCGTCTGCGTATTTACGGCCCGTCGACGTAGGAGCATAATAATAGGTGCGGATTGCAGCAGGAGAGAAGTCGTCGTAAATCTTCAGGCTGTTACCCAAGGGGTCCTTCATGCCGTCCAAGCCACCGTCAATGGTGTAATTGGAGTACATGACACGCCACTGCGCGTTTACCGCAACAGGACCCATCAGGTTGAAGGAGTCAAGACGGAATACGTAGGAGCTCGTGTTCAACGTGACACCGTACTCATACGTGTTACCCAAGAAGGTTCCGTCAGCCGCAATGTGACGGCGCATATTGACGAAGGTATCAATGGTGTAGTTATCACCCGTGATGTATTCGTAAGGCAGCTCCATAAAGATGGTGTTGCTGCCCAAGCCGCCCGTTACAGCGGTCAGGTTAAAGCCCGTTGCACCAAAGGCGTTTCTGACCCACTTGGAGGGGTTGGAAATGCGCGCGGCGGCACCGCCTGCCACGCTGTTGGTCCATGCGCCCGTCTTGAAGTCTACGTTTTCGTCAGCCAGGAAGGAGGTGTAAAGAGCCACCAAGCCGTCCTTATGATAGAGCGACGAATAGTCAAAGAGGCTGGAAGCGCCCACTAAATCAAGGTAAATCTGCAAGCCCGCCTTCGTTTGATCATAATCGGCCTCGTTCATGGTGTATCCCTGGAAGGCAGAATAAATCATTTCCTTAACCTCGGCGGAATACGTCTCGAACGCAGTCAAATCAAGCGCATAGAAGGCCGCAACGTCTACAAAGTGGTTCTGCTTATATTCCAGTTCGGTAAGGGGTCTATCATACAAGCGAATGGAGTAAGCGGTTACAGGCGTCTTGATGAACATCTGGAAGACGGTTGCCTTTTCGTCCTTAATGTAATAAGGTCTTTGGCACTTTGCAAAGATAGAGCCGCTTCCTATGCTCGAGGGCTTGGCATACATCTCATTTTCATAATAGGTATGCGATTTGGAAACTACACCGTTCTTATTGACAGAGTAAACAACGCTTCTGGTAGTACCGGAGCCTGCTTTAACCTTAAAGTACTTAGGGCTCTCCTTGGTGCTGACGATGGAGGCAAGGGCGGTCAGAACGTCCGTATACAGGTTGTTGTAAATAGCAGTTTCGCTGCCTTCGGCATAGATTTCATACTTGCCGCCGTTGTTGACAACATAGTATCGGGTTGCACCCGTGTTGTCAAGCGTTGCCGAGGAATTAAATCCCTGCAAATAGTTGAGCGCATACTCCGCGAACTCAGTGCCATCTTCCTTGTAGAAAATGTAGGTCGGGAAGGGGATCACGGTATCGTTCCAGGTACGGGAAACAGTCTGGGTGTAGATACCCTCGGTCTTACGGCTGTACTCACCATACAACTGGCTTACCAGATAAGTACTGGGCGCGTTACCCCAGGCAAGCTCTCCCCCGGCCTGCCACCAGCGCGTTTCGCGAGCGCCGAGAGATTCCGCCACGTCGCCGCGGTTATAAATGGCGCGCATCGTTCCGAAGATATCGGAAAGGGTGGTGTTATAGGAGAAGGTGGGATAAGCCACGTCCTTCTGCAATACGCCGTTTGCATCGTACCACTGGATATGCTCGTATTTTACCACGTAGTCCAGCGTATAGTCGCTGTCGTTCATGTTCTTCATTGCAGCAGCATCGATGTTGAGGTAAGGCGAAGAACTCATGTTATAGTTAGAGGTCGTCGTTACGGTCGTGCCATCGTAATTACCGCCCAGCATATCGTAACCAACGCCGTTGCCGTTTCCGTCACGGTTCACGGCCCAGGAAATTGCGGGGCCCGTGGAGGAGGCGTCTGCATTTACGAAGGTACCGTCATATCCTTTGCCGGAAAGGTCCTTCCATTTGCCTTCGGCCATATCAACGGAGCTCTGCCCCGCGAATGCCATATAGAGTAATTTCAAACCGTCCTTGACGTACAGCTTGCTGTAATCGTAAGGCTCGGTTGCTTCTCCTGCGGGCAGCTCCTCTGCAATGGCCACGGCGCTGAACATCGGCACCATGGAAAGCAGCATACAAGCCACAAGAAGAAGGCTGAGTAAGCGTTTTTTCATAACTGAAATCCCTTTCGTTTGAATTTTTCGTTTGCTCATGCGGAGAATCGCCGCCATTACAGCGTTGTTTCTCCAATTGGTATACCACATTCTACCATCTATATGATTGTTTGTCAAGTATCTTACTATAATATATATACACTTAATTTGTAACATTTTTTTGAACGGCGATTTTAGGGGCGTTTTTGGTTAAAAATGGCAAAAAACGAGGCGTTTTTTGCGCGCAGCAGAAGATAAAAAGCGGTTAAAAGCAGGCAAAAAAGAGCCCATCGGCGCAAGCCAAAGGACTCTTCTTATTCTTTTTATGTTCTGCTTTTGTTCTGTTTTGCACGTCAAGCTACGCTTCCTGTTGCGCGCCTTTTACCGCCTTAACGGCGCAAAATATCCCGCATTTCCGCGGCGCTTTCGGCGCGGCAGATGGCGGCGCGCAAGAGCGCCCCGTCTCTCATTCCCTTGGTATAAGCGGCAATTTGCTTTCTTGCCTCAAAGACGGCAAGCGTCTCGCCCTTGTCGGCGATTGCCAAATCAAGCTGTAAAAGGGCGGTGGCAAGCCGCGTTTCCACCGTGGGCGGTAGGTATTCTCTGCCCTCCAAGGCGGCGGCAATTTCTTCAAATATAAAGGGGTTGCCGACAGCACCGCGCCCTATCATCACCCCATCGCACCCCGTTTCCTTCATCATACGGAGCGCATCCTTCGCCGAGGCAATATCGCCGTTGCCGACAACGGGAACGGACACCGCCGCCTTAACGGCGGCAATCGAGGGCAAATCCACCGTGCCACCGTACATTGCCTCACGTGTGCGACCGTGCACGGCGATGAGAGAGGCGCCCGCCTCCTCCAAGGCAAGCGCAAGCTCGGGGATTCCCTTGCCCTTTTCCTTTTCCGTATACCCGACCCGAATTTTAACGGTCACGGGCAGAGAAACGGCGCCTTTCACCGCCTTCACGATATCATAGGCGAGGGTCGGATTTTTCAAAAGGGCGCTTCCGTCTCCCGCCGAGACAATCTTTTTCACAGGGCAGCCCATATTGATGTCAATGGCCGAGGGCTTCACACCGCCGGCCATACCCTGTGCAACCATCGAAGCGGCCTCTGCCATATAAGGCGGCTCACTTCCGAACAGCTGCACGGCGCAGGGCAGCTCGCCCGCATCAACGCGGGCAAGGCGAGGCGTTTTTTTATCGCGGTAGCAAAGCGCGCGCGAGGAAACCATCTCGCTGACCTGATATTCCGCGCCAAAGCGACGACAAACGGCGCGAAAGGCATAATCGGTGTAGCCTGCCAAGGGGGCTAGGAAGAGCCCATGACGCAGGGTGATGCCGCCAAAGCTCAGCATTCCGCTTCCTCAATGCTGCGGCACTCAAGGTAATAGCGCTTGTCGCGCGAGGTGCCCATCGAGAAGGTCTTACGGGGCAAGGAGCCGTCCTTGGCAACCGAGGGGAAAAGCTCCTTCTTTTCCATCCCGTCAAACAAAAAGCCGAAGCTGTCCGCGCGCAAGGAAAGCGCGCGCAGGGAGTCCTCTCCGTGAATGTAATCCAAGGAAGCGTTCGGGTACTTTTCCAAGAGCTTATCAAAGAAAATCTGCAGGGTTCCCACCGTCAGAGAATGGGCGATATGCTCCATTATACGGCCTTCCTCATAAACGCGGCCAAAGCGGTTGTAAAGGAGTGTAAACCGTTGGTTGCCTTTCTCGGTATTCTCTCTATAAAACGCGTCAAATTCGTCAATCAAGGTGCTTTTGTCAATGCCGCGCAGAAGGCGATAAATGGGCTCAAATTCCAAGGATTCATCGTGGATATTGACAAGCTCAACCAAGGCGTAACGGGCAGGATGCTTCTTGGCCCGCTCTTCACCGAGCGCCGCCTTGATTTCCTCGTAATAGGCCTTTGCCGTTGCAAGAGAATGATTGCCGTCGCCAACGGCATAGGGCAAGGCCGCCGTTTTTTCCATCTCGGAAAGGAAGGCCTCCACCTCGCTTATTAAGGC
>JBGVMO010000001.1:0-10068 GCA_045124835.1 Eubacteriales bacterium | reverse complement strand
TTCGGCTACTTTTTTTTGCCCCCGTTCGTTTCACTTTTGACGAAAAGCGAAACGAACGCACAAATTTTCTTCGAAAATTTCCTCATTTTGCGCCTTTCTTGACGCAAAATGAGACGGGCTGTCTCAAATGAGACAGCCCGTGTTTTTTACTTTTCGATTTTGGGAAGGCTTGCGGCGGCAACGGACTGGCCAACGCGGCGGCTCTTCTCATCGGGAAGGGAGATGTTGATTTTCTCTGCAAGCTCGGGGAAATCAGCGGCGATGGCCTGCTTGGCAAAATCAAGAACGATGTTGCCACCCTCACCGGAGGAAACGCGGCCGAGAAGCAATACGTGCTTGATATCGTAGAACATTGCGTAGTAGGCAACGGCATAGCCGAAGTAAACGCCGATGGTCTCGTAAATCTTGCGCGCGCCCTCGTGGCCCTCCAGCATCAGACCCTGCACAACCTTGAGCTTTTCAGCGGGGCTGAGAGCGGGGTCAAGATCGATGCCTGCCGCGGGAGCCAGCTTGATAACGGCATCCTGCGAGAAGTACTTAACGCCACAGCCGTAGTCACCCGACCACTCGTCTACCATTGCATTCTTGTTGAAGTCAACGGGAACGAAGGCAAGCTCGTTGAGCCAGCCGGTGATGTTGCCGGCCATATCGACGTAGCCGCCTGCCTCGCTGGTACCCATAGCGATACCGAGAACGCCGTTGTCCTCCAAGGACATAGCGCCTGCAAGCGCGGTAACGTCACCGTCATTGGCCACCTCAACGGGAATTTCGCAGCCAAGCTCGCGGCCCAGCTCTTTGGCAACGTCAAGGTACATATTCTTTACGTGCTTCTCAAAGTCCTCATCGGAAACCTTGAGGAAGAGGGAAGCAATCATAATCTTGTTGTCAACGTAAACGCCTGCGGAGGAAACGCCGATGCCGTCAACGCGGGGCATATGGGAAGCGGCGGTCTTCATAGCGTCAAGAATACCCTCGTAGTGATACTTGGGATCGGAGTTGGTCTTGGGGAACCAGACAACCTCCTCGGAATATACAGGCTCGCCGTCGATAACGGCGCTGACCTTGCGGTCACTTCCGCCTGCATCAAAGCCGATGCGGCAGCCGGCAAGGTGACGGCCAACGGGCTCTGCGGCCTCGTTCTCGGCAGGGGCGTTCTCAAGAGCAACCACGGCAACCTCGAAGGGACGCTCGTACACTCTGGCCATAAAGCCACGGTCGAACTCACGCAGACCGCCGAAATCGTATGCGGCCTTGATTTTGTTACCGATAACGTCGGAGCCGGCAATGATAACCTTGTATCCGCCGCGCACCCAAAGGAGCGACTTGACAACGCGCTCAACAATGTCGAAGTTCTCGTCGTCATGGCCCGTGCCGTCGGCAAATACGGTCATTTCGTAGGTAGAGATATAACCCTTGTTTCTTTCGATGCCGATAACAATCTTCTTTCCGCCCTCTTTCTTGGCTCTTTCGTCAAAATCCTTCAGAACGAGCGCCATAGGCATATAGCCAAGATCAAGGGGTGCAACAGTCTTAAGCTTCATAAATCGTGGTTCCTCTCTTTATAGTTCTCTTGATATTGAATTTTTCATCAGCAATGATAATGTCAGCGTCATAGCCGCCAAGAAGCGCGCCCTTGCCCTCTGCCTTGATGGCACGGGCAGGATTGTAGCTGGCTGCGGCAACAACCTCCTCCACGCTCAAATCCGTATGCGCAAGGACGTTACGCACCGCAACGTTGAGCTTGAGAACGGAGCCCGCAATCGTACCGTCGGCAAGACGGCACTCGATGCCCTTCAAGAAGATGGGCTGACCGCCAAGGTCATATTCGCCGTCGGGCATACCGCCGGCTCTGGTGCAGTCGGTGATAAGGCAAAGCTTGCCCGCCTTCTGCTTGGCGATGATGGAGAATACGCCGGGATGGATATGGAAGGTGTCGCAGATAAGCTCAACGGAAATGTCGGTGGCGAGCGCCGCGCCGACAACGCCGGGATCACGGTGCGCCAACGCCGTCATGGCGTTGAAAAGATGGGTTGCGTGGCCAACGCCGTCCTTCACTGCGGAAACGGCCTCTTCATACCCTGCGCCGGTGTGACCCATGGAAATGAGGATGTCGGTCTTTTCGGCGACCTCCTTGATGGCCTTATGGCCCTCGTCCATTTCGGGAGCGATGGTCACAATGCGGATGATGTCCTGATTGTCAATCAAAAACTGTGCATTGGGCTTCTGGATGTTTTCTTCCTTCTGCGCGCCCTTCTTGGAGGGGTTGATGAAGGGACCCTCAGCGTGCACGCCGAGAATTTCTGCGCCGCCCCAGGTCTTCGACTCCTCCTTGAGAGAGCGAACCGCATCAAGTGCGGCGTCGATTTCTGCCTGCGAAACGGTCATCGTGGTGGGAAGGAAGGAGGTAACACCGTTCTTTGCAACGCCGTAGGCCATCTTTTTGATGCCCTCGCGCTTTGCATCGGAGGTGTCCTCATTGAGATATCCGTGAATGTGAATGTCCACAAGTCCGGGCGCAACGTAGTTGCCGTCGGCGTCAATAACCTCTGCGCCGACAGGAGCTGCATCTACCACACCGTGTATCTTTCCACTGTCTGCGTCAAATGCGAGCGCCTTGCCGCAAACAACGGAATCGGGAAGAACAATTTTACCGTTGATTATGTAAACGAGTGCCATAGTTTTCTATCTCCTTTTCGTTATATTTTATAGGAATTTTACGCCTATATTTTCAGCATAAAGTATAGCAGAACGCGATGAATAATTTGTGAAATAATTATGAATTTTCGTGCGATAACTTTATTTTTGGCGAAAATTATGTTAGTATATAAACTGTATAGAAGCAACAACAATTAACCGATGATAGAACCGATTACAGATTGGAGAAAATAAGATGTATATTATAGGTGCAGCTCTTGATAAGGAGAATGCCAAAGCGGCGGTATATAACGAGGCATACGAGTGCTTGGCCGTGATGGCTGAAAAGGGAAGCAACCTTGCTTCCGTGTGCCTTGCCGTGATTGCCGAGGCAGGTATCAAAAAGGAAGAGGTGGCTTACGTTGGCGTTGCGCTTGGCGCCGCTGCGGTGGACGCGGCCGTTGCCGATTTGGAAAAGACCTTGGGCATCAAGTGCTACGGCGCGGCGCTGATGAACGTGCGCGCGCTTGGCGAGGCCTATCTTGCCAAGGACGTTTCCTCTCTCTTTATGCTGAAGATTGATGACACGATGGATTGCGGCATCGTGATTGATAAGAAGATATATGCGGGTGCGCATTCGCTTGGCGGCAAGGTTGCGCACATGGTGGTTGATTTCGGCGGCTTTGAATGCACTTGCGGCAGACTTGGCTGCTTTGAGGCTTATGCAAGCAATGCGGGCCTGCGCCGTATCGCCGCCGAGGCGGGCGTTGCAGGTGCTGAGGCAATTTCGCACAAGGCGCTCTTTGCCATGGACACCCCCGAGGCAGAAAAGGCCAAGAAGCTGTACGTCAAGTATCTGGCAAGCGGCATTACGAACATCGTGAACCTCTTCCAGCCCAACGAGCTTGTGCTGGAGGGCCCCTTCACCGAGGTTGGTGACGCCTTGATGAAGCCGATGATGGATATCGTTCTTCGCGAGCAGTACACGCGCAACGCAGAGGACAAGTGCGACGTTCGCTTTGCCAACGCCGCCGTTGATACCGCCCTTCTCGGCGCCGCCCTGCTTGGCAGATAATAACCCAAAAAAACCAAAAACGGCAGACCGTCGGTCTGCCGTTTTTGTTATACGATAAAAACCAAGCCTTTCGACTTGGTTTTTGGTGCAAGGTAGGGAACTTGCTTTGCAAGTTCTGGAGTTAGAACCTGTATGCCCGTGAAGGCACTAGAACCTGACGCTCGCGCGTCTGCCGAAGCGCCTTGGCGCTTGTTTCCGCACATACCTGCTTCAAATTCACAAGCACCCATTTCGAAAAGGCAATAAAAAAACCAAGCCTATCGACTTGGTTTTTGGTGCAGGTAGCAGGAGCTTGCAATGACTTTGCGTGAATTGCTTATCAAAAGGCAAGATTGATCTATTGCAAAGTCTGTTCATTCCGCACAGCGAAATGAACGAGGTTCAAGTCTATTTCGCCGTGCGAAACAAAAAAGCATCCTCAAAAGAGGATGCTTCTTTGTTTGGTGCAGGTAGCAGGACTTGAACCTGTATGAAATTGCTTTCACTAGAACCTGAATCTAGCGCGTCTGCCAATTCCGCCATACCTGCATATATATAAGTAAAATTGCAAAAGCAATTTAACTTCGTAGAATCGCAAAGCGATTTAACTTTGGTCGTTCCAAAACGGAAACCGTTTTTGAACAGACCGAACAGTAAAATTGCAAAAGCAATTTAACTTTGATATTAGTGTCATTGCTTTTCCGCCGAGCCTAAGACTCGTCGAAAAGCAAGACACTCGAGGATACCCGATAGGGTGTCCTACCGTTCACACGGCGTGGTGCATCCGTCACTTCCGCATACGGCGGCACGCGCCTTCAACGGAACACGGTCTTACTGCCTGCGCGACGTGTCCGAAGGGGCACTCCGCAGGTGAGCAAAATCGCAACCTCAAGCATTTTACCACAAGTCAAGAGTTTTGTCAACCCCTTTCATAAAAAAATTGCAGGAAGATCACCAAAAAATCAAAAAAAGAAAAAAATAGGGGAAAACCAAGTTTTTTTCGCTCTTTTGTCGCAAAAAAGATGAAAAATGGGAATTCGCGCCATCCCATGCTTGAAATTGGCGCGTTTTTAGGGTTGCATTGCGGTGCTCTGTGTGCTACAATGAAGGCAGAAAAAGCCAAAGCCGCAGAGGCGGCAAGGTATTGGCAAAGGGCGCCTCTGCTCTGCGCAGGTACCCCAAAAAGAAAGGTGAGAACAAACAGATGAAAAAAGCAATCTCTCCCTCCTTTAGCGAAAAGGGTGTAGTCAGCCGTATGCGCGGCTCCTCCTTCTCCTATCAGGGTTGGCCGACCGTTTGCCGCGATGAAGACGGAATGCTCTATGCCGCAGCTTCCTCCTTCCGTTGCGCGCACGTGTGCCCCTTCGGCAAAAACGCCATGTTTATCAGCAAAAACGGCGGCAAAACATGGACACCGCCCATCGTTCTGAACGACACCTATTCAGACAACCGCGATGCAGGTCTTTTGTATATGGGAAAGGGGCGGCTTTTGCTGACCCATTTCTGCCATCCCGCAACCTATTACGAAAAGAACAAGGAGAGCCTTCTCACTTGGGCAGGAAGCGCCGAAATCAAAAAGGGCTTTGCCGGGGTGATTGACGGGCTTTCGCTCTTGTCCGAGGAGGAACGCCTTGGCGGCTCCTACGTGCGCGTATCGGAGGATTACGGCGTAACGTGGACGGATAATATCCGCGTTCCCGTAACGGCGCCTCACGGCCCCTGTCTTTGCAAAGACGGAAGCCTCGTTTATCTTGGCAAGGGCACTTTTTCAAGAGAAGAGGACGACATCGACAAGCACGAAATCTGGGCATACGCAAGCCTTGATGGCGGAAGAAGCTGGGAAAAGCGCGGTATCTGCACGCCGCCCGCCGAGCTTCCGCTAGACATGCTGCACGAGCCGCACGTTTTGGAGCTTCCCGACGGCACGCTTCTCGGCGCTGTGCGCTCGGAGGTGGGAAGCACGGGCGGTGGTTGCTTCGCCACCTTTACAACCAAGTCCTTTGACGGCGGCAAAAACTGGACGCCTTGGAAAAATCTCGGCATCATCGGCTCGCCGCCTCACCTTTTGCTTCTTTCTACGGGCGAGGTGCTGTGCAGCTACGGTCGCCGCGAGAAGCCCTTTGGCATTCGCGCAATCATCAGTGCCGACGGCGGCGAAAGCTGGGGCGACGAATACGTGATAGACGAGGATTTTGAGACCTACGACCTTGGCTATCCGTCAACCGTCGAGCTTGACGACGGCAGTCTTATCACCGTGTATTACGGCCATCACGGCGGCCCACAGCCAAACGATATTCTCTTTACCAAGTGGCGCCGTTGAGGCGAACAAAAAGAGCAGAAACGAAGGAAGCCTTCTGTTTCTGCTCTTTTTTTATTTCTTTTTGCGGAAATAGACGGTATAGGGGGCGGGGATGTCCTTGCCCATGGCAAAGCCATCAAGAGATCCTGCGTTGCGGATGTGGAAAACAACCTTTTCTTCGTCGATTTCCAAGACGATATACTGCGCGAACTTGGGCGTTGCGGTTTTGGGGAAGAATTTGTATTCTGCTTCGCCGCCGTAGCCCCAGATGCCGTCATTCTCAAAGTTTTCGGCGTTGAAGGGGCGAAGGCCACCCATGTGGACGAGCGAGAAGGCGTACTCAGGAAGGCGGAGCGAGTCCGTTTGGCCTGCGTTGTTGTCAATGGGAAGAAAAGCGCCCGTTTTATCCTTAGCGATGTGCAGAACGGCTGAGGAGGAATCGCGGTACATCGAATCCTCGCCGTGCATATGCCCGTAAAGGTAGAAAAGGTTATAGTGACCGTCAAGGGCACGATAAAAACGCAAAGCGTCGCCGTTTATCATCGTTTCCTTGAGATCTTTGCCATAGTAGTAGAACCATGCGGAAAGGTGTCCGACAAGGAAAACGGGCTTGTAGCCGTCAGGGTCAATTTCGTTCAGCTTGTTGGCTACCCAGTCAATCGTTTCGTCGGTGTAGTAGCCCTCGTGAGAGTTGAAGGCGGTGTTGGGGTCAATGTTGATGCCCAAAAAGTCCACGCCGTCAACAACGTAATGAAAGGCGTTCAGATACGGAAGCTCCTCGGCCTTCTTTTCGGATTGCACGAAAAAGGCCTCGCTTTCGGGAAGCACGCCCAGCGTTTCGTTCATCGGCCCCGTCAGATAAAACTCGGTGGTGCTGTACGGCGGCTCGTTCTCGGGAATATCGCCAAGGTACATATCGTTGTTGCCTGCCACGTATAAAACGCGCTCGCCCTTCGCGGAGGGCGCAAGACAGCGAACGTACTTCTCCTTGATGTCCAAAAAGTTCTTTTTGGGCAGACCGCAGGAGCGCTCCCAGTGGGGATAGTCGGAAAGAAGGTCGCCGCCGCAAAGGGTAAGGTCGGCGCGGCCAAAGGCGGAAAGCGCGTCTTCTACGGCAAGATAGGCCGAGCGGCGCACCTTGGTGGGATAATCAAGCTGTGCTTGCTGAGAATGTATGTCGGTAAAGCCGAAAACGGTGATCTTTTTCATAAAAGAATCCTTTCGTTGATAGGGTGAATAGGCAAAAAATGTAAACAATTATTTACAAATCGAAGCGAAAATCTCCGAGGAAAAGCCGCGCGAGAGGAGTTCTCTCTGCATGTCCGGAGCGAGTGGGGAAGCGAAGGAAAGCGGCTCTCGGGTGATGGGATGCGGAAAGGAAAGACGGGATACGTGCAAGGCAACGCGCGGAAAATCTCCTTTGGCACCGTAAAGCGTATCGCCCAAAAGCGAATGACCGATGGATGCCATATGAACGCGAATCTGGTGGGTGCGCCCCGTTTCCGTGACGATGCGTAAAAGCGAGACGCCACCGCTTTCGGCAAGCGTGGTGTAGCGCGTTACGGCCGCGTCACCCTCGTTTTCGTTCTCGGTGACACGGCGCTTGATGACCGAGTCACCCTCGCGGCAAATACGCGAGGTTATCACGCCCTCGGGGTCTGTTTTTCCCTCGACAAGCGCAATATATTCCTTTTGAAGCGCGCCGTTTTGCAGGGAAAGAGAGAGTGAGGCCGCCGCGGCCTTGTGCAACGCGACAAGCACGAGCCCGTCCGTTTCTCTGTCCAGGCGGGTGATGGCGCGAAAGACGAAGGGCCGGTCGGAGTAGCGATAGGCAAGGGCGTTGGCTAAGGTGTCGCTACGGTGAAGAAAAGAGGGGTGGGTTGGCATACCGCTCGGCTTTTCAACAACGCAGAGGTCATCGTCCTCGTACAAAACGGAAACGGAAAGCGGCAAGGGCATAATTGCCTCATTGACGTCTTCCCGTTTGTCTTCCGTATGTAGCTGTATACGGTCACCCTCATGCAAAACGGCGCGAACCGTTGCGTGAAGCCCATTGAGAAGAATGCCGTCTTCCTTTTGCTTTAAATTGGTCAGAGCACGGTGGGAAAGCCCAAGATGCTCCTTCAAAAGCGTTCGCAGAAGAAGCCCGTCCTCTTCCTTTTTTACCGTATACGTAAGCATTGTTAATACAGGCGGATGTGGCTGATGATTTTACCGCCGCAGGCCGCAAAGCGCTCCTTGCACCTTTCCCAGCTGCTTTCGGAGAGCGAGGGGGTCAAGAAGGCGTTTTCTTCGCCCGAAATGGGCTCGATTTCGCCGAATACGATGCCAATGGCGCTTTGCTCAGCACCCTCGGCCACCACGTAGCGACGGCAGAAGAAGGAGGAAAAGTCGCTGGGCGTGCCTTCCTCGGCGTCCTTCCAAGCGGGACGAGCCACCGTTTTTCTTGCAATGTGGTCAATATCGGCAACAACGGCAGAGGCGGTGGGATAAGAGCCCGCGCCGCGACCGTACAGCATCACGTCACCAACGAAGTTTCCGCGCACCAGAAGACCGTTGTAAACGCCCGAAACCTCGGCAAGCGGCAGGGACTTGGGGAGCAGGAAGGGGGCAACCATAATGTAAAGGTCGCCGTCTGCCTCCTTGATGGCACGGCCAAGAAGCTTGATGGAGCAGCCGATTTTTTCGGCGGCGGCAACATCCTCCTTGCGAATGCCCGTAATGCCCTCGGTGTGAATGGCGGAGGAGGGAACGAGAGAGCCGAAGGCCAGAGCGGCCGCGATGGCGATTTTGCGACAAACGTCAATGCCTTCAATGTCGGCCGTGGGGTCCTTTTCGGCATAGCCTTTTGCCTGTGCCTCGGCAAGAGCCTCGGAGAAGGGGGCGCCCAGAGAGAACATCTGCGTCAGAATATAGTTGGTGGTGCCGTTCAGGATGCCCGACACCTCGGAGATTTCGTTGTGCGAAAGGTCGTCAACAAGGGGGGAGAGCGCGGGAATACCGCCGCCAACTGCCGCCTCGAAGAGATAGTAAACGCCCTTCTCCTCGGCAAGCTTCAAAAGCTCGGTGCCGTGGGTGGCAACCAGCTCCTTATTGGAGGAAACAACGCTTTTTCCGGAGAGAAGCGCGCGCTTTGTGAATTCGTAAGCCTTGCCGACGCCGCCGATAACCTCGGCCACAACGTCTACCGTTTCATCCTGCTCGATAACCGAAAAATCGTTGACAAACAAATCCTTGTAGGGAGAGCTCGGAAACTCGCGGATGTCCAAAATGTATTTCAGCTCCACGGGCTGTCCTGCGCGCTCGGAAAGACGCGCCTTGTTCTGCGTCAGCATATCCGCAACGCCGCTTCCAACCGTTCCGAAGCCGAGTATTGCTACGTTCATAGTAAGCTTCCTTTCTTGAAAACGAGAAAACCGAATCCGTCGGCTCGTTCTTTATAACGGGGCACAAGGCCCAAATTTACTGTGCGGTAGCGCGACAGGACGCGCTAAGACCCTCTTATCATAGCATAAAGGGACGAAAAAATCAAGAGCAAAACGTAGATTTCGCGGCTCATGACCTGTAAGAGAGCCTCTTAAACTGAAATGTAGACAAATGTTTACATTGAATTCAAAGGTGAATGGCGAAAAAAGGGGGGGCACTTCACGGCTGCCGTGGCTCTTTGCCTGCCTTTGCTTAATGCTCGGCGGCAAGCCAGCTTTCGCCAATGCCGATGCTGACGGTCAGGGGAACGGGAAGAGAAACAGCACCCTCCATTTCCTCCTTCAAAATTTGCGCCACTCTGTCGGCAACGCTTACGTGCGCTTCAACTATCAGCTCGTCATGCACCTGCATTACGAGTGCGGCGTCAAGCCCCTCCTTTTCCAAGCGGCGCGAAACGCGCACCATAGCGAGCTTGATAACGTCGGCAGCGCTTCCTTGAATGGGGCTGTTCATAGCAACGCGCTTGCCGAAGGCGCGCAGCTGAAAGCGGGAGGAGGAAAGCTCGGGGATATAGCGGCGGCGGCCGAAGAGCGTGTCGGTATAGCCCTTGCCCTCGGCGTCCGTCACCAAGCTCTCAAGATAGGCGTGAATGGCG